>NZ_BAAAZG010000003.1:0-77669 GCF_039536785.1 Actinomadura miaoliensis | reverse complement strand
CCCGCCCACCAGCGCCCCGACCACCCCCATCCCAGCACTCACGCCCCGGGGGGGAAGCACACGCCCGGTTCCGCCGCCGCCACGGCGACGCCATGATGGACGCCCACGCCCACGGTGCCGAACCAGCCGGAGCCCAGCCGATGCCCCCACCGTCCACCGCCGACACCGAACACACCACCACCCCCGCCGCGCCCGCCTACGCACGCCCCCCGTTCTGGTTGACCGTCACCGCCATCACCTACGCCCTCACCCACCACGTCGGCGTCGCCATGGCCTGGCTCGGCACCGTCGGCCCCACCCGCTGGGCCGACTGGATCGACCTGCTCACCCCCTACGCCGTCCTCCTCCCGGCGGCCGCCGCCCTGCACACCGGGGGAGCGGGCCGCCGCACCTGGGCCCTCTACCTGACCGGCGCCCTCACCTACGTCGAAGGCCACGGCATCCACCTGGCCGCCAACTCCGTCGGCAACCACGCACCCAGCGACGTCGCGCACCTGTGGGACGAAACCGCGGGCCACTACATCTGGTACGGGGGAGTGGCCCTGGTCGTGGCGTCCCTGGCCGCGGCCCTGGCGCACCACCCGGCCCCGCACGGCACGACCGGACGCGTCTTGGCACACACCGCCGCGCTGCTGACCGGCGTGACGTTCACCACCAACTCCCTGGAAGGCGGCACCGCCGTCATGGGCATCGCCGTGGCGGCCGCGTTCACCGCCTGGGGCTGGACCGCGCGCACCCGCCTCGGCGGCGTCCTGGTCACCGCGTTCGCCAGCGCCCTGCTCCTGCTGACCACCTACGGCCTGTGGCAGGGCGGCTTCCCCCAGCCCTCCCAGCTCGGCTGGATCTGACCCACCACCCGCCGCGCCCCCTTAACGTTCTCTCACCGCTCCTGGTCGGCGGGCCGCGAGTCGACGCGCCCCAGCAGCGGATGCACCCGCATCGCCGCCTCCAACTCCCCGGGAAGCTCGTCACGGTAACGGCCCAGCGTCGACAGGTCGGCGTGACCCAGCACCCGTCGCACCGCGTCCATGTCGGTCGCGGCCGCCAGAAGATGCGTCGCGGTGGTGTGCCGCAGCCCGTGCGGCGTGACGGCACGGCGCCGCTCCGGATCCACCCGCGCCTGCACCCGGTCGATCACCGCCTGCACGTCACCGCGCGCCAGCCGGCGTCCCCGCCACGACAGCAGCAACGCCCTGGGCTCACGGCCGCGATCCAGCAGGGGACGCCCCTCGGCCAGATAGGCGTCCAGCACCTCCGCCACCGGACGCGGCAACGGCACGTCCCGGGTACGGCCGCCCTTGCCGAACACCCGCCAGTACCGCACCCCGTCGTTGACGAAGAAGTGCTCCACGTCGGCGCGGGTCAGCTCCGACACCCGCGGCCCCACCGCCGCCAGCAGCAGCACGATCAGCCCGTCCCGCAACTCCACGCGCTGGTCACGGCGCCGCCCCTGCTCGGCCGGCGTCTCGGCCAGCCGACGCGCCGCGCCGAGCAGCCCCTCGGCCTGCTCGGCGGTCAGCGCCCGCCGCTCGGCGCGCAGCCCGCCCCGCTGCCGTGGCCGCACCGTCGCCGCGTCCATCGGGTCCAGCTGCACCCACCCGGCGATCACGGCGTGCCGGAACAGCGCCGACACCGACCGGCGGAACCGCGCCTGCGACGCCGGGCTCTGCGTGGCCGCCGCGCGCTCACCGCCGGGGGAGGGGGAGGGGTCGCGGCGCCGCCCGTCGGGTTTGCGGGCGAACGCCAGCAGCACCTGGTCGACGTCCTCGCCGGTCAGGTCGTCCAGCACCCGGCCGGGCCCGGCGAGTTCGGCGAAGGTGTGTACGTCACGCACGTACACCTCGGCGCTGCCGGGCGCCAACGCGCCGGTGACGGACTTGGCGCGGACCATCTCGGCGTACCGGTCCACGGCCTGGGCGACGGTGACACGCTCGACATCACGGGGACGCACACCGCGGCACGTTACCGCCCGCCACCGACAGACCCCACCACCCCCACAAACCCGACAAAACGCAATAAACCACTCAGAATCCATCTTCTGTATGGTTTGATCACCTTGCCGGAATGAGATCATGGAAGGGGCGCCACGGCATCACCGGCCCGGCGGCGCCGCCTTGCGGACGGGGGACGGGGAGGCGCGGCGCGATGGCGGACCAGGAACTGTTCGACCAGGTCGGCGAGGTCGTCAGGGGATCGGCGCCCCGAACGGCCGGGGAGCTGCGCGTGCAGGTGCGCCCGAGCGGCGTCAAGGTCTGGTACGGCGACACCGCGCCACCCAGGGAGCACTACGAGGCGCAGATCGTGGCCGCCGACATCGTCACCGACGCCCGCGTGAGGGCCCTGGCTGGCACGCCGAACATCCTCGCGAGGCCGACAACCAGGCGCTGCTGGACGGCCTGCGCGCCCACGAACCGCGGTGGCGGGCCGCCCTGGGCGACGACGCAGTCGCCGGGGCGTTCCTGGGCCGGACGACGTGGCGGCGGATCTCCGAGACCTGGCTGGATCCCGACCTGGACGGGCCCGACGTGCCGTTCGACATCGGCGTCCGGCTCGTCGACTACATCAACGCCCTGCAGCCACACCGCGCCACACCCTGACGCCCGCCACGCCGACCACGCCGACCACGCCGCCGCGCGCTGCACGGGTGGCTGCTGAGCGGCAAGGACAACCACGCGCACACCCGACGAAGCGAAACAGTTGCCGTCCGACGAACCGTCCGGGCGGGCAAGACGACTCCGCACACAGGGACTCCGCGCGTGGGGGTTCAACGTCGCCGGCGGGCTGGCGCGCGTTCCGCCCGTTCAGAGCCCCTCTCGCCCAGGCTCGACGGATGGTCGATAATGCACATTATGTTAAGTAGACGGTTCGGCCGCTGCCCCGCCCAGGCATGACCCCACCGCGTCCCCTCCACGTGCCGCCCGCCGGTCCCTACCCTCAGCCGCACACTCCGCTGCCCTCCACGGGATGGACCAGCCAGCCCGCGTTGGCCACCCGCAGCACCGCCGCGCCGTTCTCCTCCCCGGTCGGCACCCCGCACCGACGTGCCGCATTGACGAGGGTCGCCGCCGACGCGGCTCCCCGGGCGCGCACCCCCGGGCCCTTCGCCACCCTCCCACTCGAAGACGCGCGCTCGGCCAGGCCTCGGCCGGGCGCGTGGGCAGCGCCCGAGGGCTGGCCGCGATGTACGCGGCCACGGTGTCCGGCTCGGACGACCGTCCCGCGCTGCTGCGCCCCGGCATCCTCGGCGAGTTCGCCGTGCTCCACTCCACCGGCGGCGACCTGGTCGGCAGTGACCAGGGCCAGTACGCCCTCGGTTTCCAGGCCAAGGGGCTGCGCTCCCCGTTCCTCGGCGCGAACGCGTTCGGCCACAACGGGTCGGCGGGCGCACCCCGGTCCGCACGGTCGGCACCATGCTGGCCAGCACCGTGATCATGTACGCGGCGGGCGTGCCGTACCTGATGGCCGCGCCAGCCGCTCTCGCACCCCGCCGGTGAGGCGGACACCGCGCGGCGCCGCTGCCCGACTTGGCCCGCAGCTTCACCGGGCTTCTGGCCCACACGGCGGCCGTCGGCCAGGCGTTCCACATCACCAGCGACGAGGTACTGACCTGGCTCAGAGCTACCTGTCCGTCGCCGAGGCCACGCACCGACGCGCCGCAGCGGCTATGTCGAGTTCAACGGACCGGCGACGCCCGAGGGGGCGTATTCCGGGCAGGTTCGCGTCACGTGCCCTTCTTGGTTCGCTCCAGTGCGGGTCTGCCAGCTCTCCGGATAGTGCGATGCGGTAGTCATCGGCCCGGCGGCAGGCGGCGCCGGCATGTCTCTCTCCCCCGGCGCGCGCAGCACTCACCCTGCGGCCGCGACCAGGCGTCCACCTCTTCCGGTGATCATGGTCGGCGCGTGCGGCGGCACGACATGTGGTCTCCTCGACCCTCATGGCGGCGATCATCACCCGCCACTCCCCCGCCGCCCCGCCGGGACGCGGGAGGAATGCGAACGATCAGTGCACTTTCACCCGGTGATCTTGACGCGGCCGAGGCGCCACGGGTCACCCCGCACGAAGAAGCCCGCCACAGAATGTGACGTAATCGAGACAGACCGCACTCATCCCGGGCGCGGGTTGCTGCCGACGTCCAGGCGGGGGCTCGGGACGGCGACGCTGCGCCAGGCCTCGGCAGCCACCGACCGTCCGGGCCGGTTGAGCGGCCCTGTTGGCGGGGTGTGGCTCGGTTTTGGTGGATTGACGCATGAAGATCGCTGCGGTTGGCGTTTCGACTGGAACTTCTCGACGGACCGGCCCTTGACCAACAACCGAACGGCCAACGGCGATAGCGAGCCGGTTCGGGCGGAGTTACCGCCGTCCACCGTCCGGATGCGGGTGGCCCATCTCTCGATCAGGACTGAGGGGAGCGGATCCTCGAGTCGGGCAGCAGGTCCGCCAGTGCGGTGCGCGCGGTGACTCGGCTCACCCCGTGCTCATGCGCGAGACCCGCGATCGAGGCGCCCTTGTCACGGAACGCTGCGCGCACTTCCTCGAGCTGGTCTCCGGCGAGTGTGGGTGGCCGGCCGCGGTAGCGGCCTTCGGCCGCGGCGATGCCTTCGGTGGTCAGTTCGTTTTGCAGGTCGCGCTGGAATTGGCCGACGGCGGTGATCACGTTGATGATCAGGGCGGTGGTGGCATCGTCGGCGGCCAGGTCGTGGAAGTCGACAGCGGTCCGGACAGGACTCGCAGCACGACGCCGCGGGCTTGGCACCAGTCCCGGACGGCGTGGATGTCCATCAGGTGGCGGCAGAGGCGGAACAGCTCTGAGACTGTGAGGGTGTCGCTGGGGTGCGCGGCGGAGGCGACGTTGGCGAACGCGGGCCGCTCCAGTGCGGGATCTTGGAGGTGTCGCCGGGTCCTCGAACAGTGGCACCCCCTCGGCAGGGTGGAACCCCTCGGCGACTCCTTCGGTCCGGACCAAGAGCCCGGCCTCGGCGCGTTCCTGGCAGGTCCGGCTGCGGCGAGCGGGACCCAACCCTCACTGCCCGATGCTCTCCCACCCCGCCCCGCCGCCAGCGAACCACCGCTAACGTGCAGATGATTCGGCGGCTAGTTGGGCTTGATAGGTGCTGTTCTCGTCGATCAATTTGTCGAGCGCTGCGCGCGCGGCGAGGACCGTGTCGAGCGTGGCCGACAGACGCTCCCGTTCACGCAGCATCACCGCCATCGAGTCCTGGGCGGCCCGCATGGTCGGCCTGGTCGTCATGCAGGGGAGCATCTCGACGATCGTGCGGCTGGACAGGCCGGCCGCGAAGAACGACTGAATGAGCCTGACCCGGTGGACCTGGTCCTCGGCGTAGAGGCGCTGACCGCTCGGGGACCGGGTGCTCACGACGAGCCCCTGCTCCTCGTAGTAGCGCAGGGAGCGCCGGCTGACCCCGGTCCGCTCCGACAGCTCGCCGATCCTCATCGACGGTCCTCCTCATGCTGACGATTCCGGCTTGCCCCTCACATCGATGTCACCGTTTACCTTAATCCGCGCCGGTAGGACTTCCGCGTCGAGCGGTCGACGTGAGTGATGATGAGGAGGCACTGTGCTCAAGTTCGTTTACCTGATCAACCGGATCGAAGGCATGACCCAGGAGGAGTTCGTCGAGTACCACCGCGACCGGCACGCGCCGCTGTTCACCTCGATCCCCGAAGCGGAGCGGTACGTCAGGAGGTACACGGTCTCGCACCCGGTGCCGGCCGAGAACCACCCGGCTCCGGCGTACGACGGCCTCACCGAGATCTGGTTCGACAGCTGGGCGGACCACGACGCGTTCTTCGCCTCCGAGAACTACCGGGTACGGGTCAACCCCGACGAGGCGAAGTTCATCGACCCGAACTCGATCGGCGTGATGGTCACGGAGGAGACGATCGTCGTCTGACACCGGCCGGCGTTCTCCGCCCTCGGTTTCATGGAAGCCGAGGGCGGCGTGCGGCCCCGGTACGCAGACACAGGCCGAGGGAGGCTCGTCAGCGTCGTCGTTACCGCTCCGGGCCCTGCCTCGGGCCCCAATACGCAACCGCGCAGTTCGCCAGGCGTTCGAGCATCGCCCCGCCAACGGTCGAGCACATCCGCCCATGCCTTCATCACCCGAGCCGGAACATCAGCGGCAAAGCAGAGAAAGCCCAGGTCACAGGTCAGAGGGTGCGGCTTGGTGCTGGGGGGCGCGAACTCAGGGGTTATTTCTTACATGGGATCACGAACCAAGTCGCTGGGCTCGCGCCTGCGTGGTCTCCTCCACCATGAGCCGAGGAAGTCCCGGCGGCCATTCGGCGGGGGGTGTCGTCTCATAGCCCCACACCGGACCGCCGCCGTCGTCGCCGGCGGCAGCACAGATGAACAACGCGTGAGCCTCGTGATCCTGGGCACCGGCGAGGGCCTTGGCGAGATTACCGACCGGGTCCTGCGCGGTAACGCTGCCCTGCACCCTGGCCAGCTGCCACAGCCGCAGCGGCTCCTCGGGGGGCACGTCCTTGGGCTGAGCGCATGCCCAGACCTCGCCAGCCCGTCGCGTGGCCCGAACTCGCACGCATGAACCGAGGCGATCGCGTCCGCACGCACCACCCATTGATCGTCTCCACGTACCCACACACGTCCAGCGTCCGTGATAACCCGACGAGAGGCCGCCGCAGCTGGTCAGAGCAGCCCACAATCCAAGATCATCCCCATACGGGTTCGGGGCTGGAGCCCGGCGTTGCCTGTCGCAGGAGTCTCATTCCTCGTCGTCGGGTGCGTCGGGTGCGTCGGGGGCGCGCAGGTCGCGGATGGCGCCGGGGACCAGATCCGGCAGGAGGAAGTTGTAGGCGCCGTGCGCCCCGAGGTGCTTGCGCACGAACGGGCTGATTCGGGCCATGTCCTCGTCTCGGACCGGGTACCCCTGGGCCTTGAGCTGGTGGCGGACGGCGGCAAGGTAGACAGTCGTCCACAGGACCACGCAGTTCAGAACAAGTCCGAGGACGCCGAGCTGGTTTTAACTTGCGGTTGGGCCGGGCGCACGCGGCCGAGACTGGGACCACGAACCGCATCCCCCTCGACTGCGGCGACCATGCCACCGCCCCACGCCTGCGCCAACGAAAGCCCGGCCTGGCGGGCGACCAGCGGCACGTTCGCCGGGGCGAGGGTCTCCGGCCGGAAGTAGTTCTGGAACACGTGCGACAGCCGTGACCGTTCCAGCGCGGGCACGCCCTGCTTGGCGATCGGCCGGTAGCCGACGTTCATGGAGTGCGCGGCCAGGCACGCGGCGATCGAGATCGGCAGATCCTCCAGCCGGGACCGGCCGCCCGACACGGCGGTGAACGCCTCCACCAGGGACGGCTCCCACGACATCACCTCCAGGATCACCTCGGGCAGGTCGACACGCGGCAGCATCGCGGTGGTGCGGGCGTGCGGGTCGTGGCTGGGTGCCGGTCGTCATGGCCGGGTGTGCATCCGCTGGTTCGGCGCGGTGATGTTGTGTGGCGGGGGCGGTCGGCGGTTGTAGCCGGGGTACCGGCTGTCGGCTGTTTTCCGGGGGCGCCTCGGCTTCGAGGGGGGCTGTCACAGTGCGCGGGAGGCCTTCGTGCCCGGGACGAGATGTCGGGTGCGGAGGTCTTCCGCCGCTACCGCCCACTCCCCTGCCGCCCCTCCCTGTTCCCTCACCGAGTTGACGCTGAACGGTGCCGTCGGTGGTTTCACCGGTGTTCTGCGGACGTTGGGGTCGGGGCGTGCCGTTTTCTGGTCGCCGTGCTGTCGGCATGGGTGGTGGGGGGCGGCTCGCGGATGGTGGCGCGGGGTGTTGTGGCGCTGATGTCGCGGGGCGGGCGGAGGCCGGTCCTGGTGCGGGTCTCGTTTTGCGGGGCTGCTGGCGGGTGGGGTGTGTGCGGGTCTGTTCCCGAGCGGGATCAGGGTGGGGTCGGGGGTGGGGTCGTGCGTGGTGGGGAGGGCGGGGCGGGGTTTGTACATCTGTGGGTGTACGCGGGGGTGGGGGGCTGCGCGAAAGGTGCAGGTGGGTTGTCGGCTGTGGCGGGTTTCGCCGGGTGGGCGGCGGGCTCGATGATCGGGGGCGTATCGGTCGGGTGAGCGGTGGGAGGGTCCCGGGTGGACGATCCGTTGTTGCTGGCGCGGGTGCAGTTCGCGTTGACGGCGGGTTCGCATTTCGTGTTCGTGGCGTTGACGTTGGGGCTGGCGACGCTGGTGGCGTTGACGCAGACGCGGGCGACGCTGTCGGGCAGTGTGGTGGCCGAGCGGATGACGCGGTTCTGGGGCCAGCTGTATGTGATCAATTATGCGGTGGGGATCGTCACGGGGCTGGTGATGGAGTTCCAGTTCGGGTTGAACTGGAGCGGGATGTCGCGGGTCGTGGGTGAGGTGTTCGGGGCGCCGCTGGCGATGGAGACGGTGGTGGCGTTCTTTGTGGAGTCGACGTTCCTGGGTTTGTGGATTTTCGGGTGGGACCGGTTGAACCGGTGGGTGCATCTCGCGTTGATCTGGGTGGTCGCGGCCACGGCGTATTTCTCGGCGTATTTCATTCTGGTGGCCAACGGGTTCCTGCAGCGGCCGGTGGGCTACGAGATGGTGGACGGGGTGGCGCGGCTCACGGACGTGGGGGCGTTGCTGGCGAATCCGACGGCGTTGCTGGCGTTCGGGCATGTGGTGTTCGGCGGGTTGCTGACGGCGGGGTTCTTCATGGCTGCGGTGAGCGGCTATCACCTGTTCCGCAGGACGGCGGAGGCGGATCTGTTCCGCCGGTCGATGCGCACCGGGCTGGTGACGGTGGTGGTGTCGGTGTTCCCGGTGGTGGTGTTCGGGGGGGTGCAGTTCCAGTACGTGCAGCCGACTAAGCATCCGTCGTCGCAGGAGGCGGCGGCGCAGGTGGCGGAGTTCCAGGCGCGGTTCGGGCCGGGTGACTACACGCCGCCGGGGCTGGCGTCGGTGGGTGAGACGTTGATGGTGTCGGCGTGGTCGCTGATGTTTTTCATCGCGTTCGTGGCGTTGGTGAAGTTGCCGTTCGGGCGGTGGCTGGAGCGGGGCCGGGTGTTCCACGTGTTGATGATGGCGGCGGTGCCGCTGCCCTACGTGGCGATGATCTCGGGGTGGGTGTTCCGTGAGGTGGGCCGGCAGCCGTGGATGGTGTACGGGGTGTTGAAGACCGAGGACGCGTTGTCGGATGTGCCGGCGGGTGCGGTGGCGGTGTCGTTCGTGGTGTTCACGGTGGTGTTCGCCGTTCTGGTGGCGGTGAATCTGTGGTTGCTGGTGCGGTACGCGCGGCGGGGGCCGGAGGCGGTGCGGCTGGGGGCGCCGGAGGCGCCGGAGCCGGATCGGCCGGTGTTGACGCCGTCGTTGTGAGCCCCGGCGGGGCGGGGCGGGTCGAGGGTTTTCCGGACGGTGTTTTCCCCCGGTCGCGGGCCGGTGGGGTGAGGAGTCGACATGCAGACGCTGGCGGTGCTGGTCCTGGCGGTGTTCACCGCGGGGTATCTGGTGCTGGCGGGGGCCGACATCGGCATGGGGATGCTGCTGCCGGTGCTGGGCCGCGGCGAGCGGGAGCGGCGGCTGGTGATCGCCGCGTTCGCGCCGTTCTTTCTGGCCAACGAGGTGTGGCTGGTGGCGACGGCGGGTGTGGTGGCCGCGGCGTTCCCCGGGTTGGAGCATGCGCTGCTGAGCGGGTTGTTCCCGTTGTTCGTGGCGTTGCTGGTCGGGTGGATCGTGCGGGACATGGGGTTGTGGTTGCGGGGCCGGGTGGACGCGGCGGGGTGGCGTGCGGTGTGTGACGGCGCGGTGGTGGCGGGCAGTTGGGTCCTGGCGTTGGTGTGGGGTGCGGTGCTGGGCACGGTGCTGGTCGGCGGGGGTCATGTGGAGGACGGGGTGAACGCCGGGACGGTGCTGGGGTTGCCGTTGGCGTTGGTGTTCGCGGCGCATGGGGCGGGGTTCGCGCGGTGGCGGCTGGCGGGTGGTCTGGTGGAGCGGGCGCGGCGGGTGCCGGGTCGGTACTGGGTGTCGGGGGTGGTGCTGGTCGTGGTGGCGGTGGCGGCGGGGGCGCGGTTGCCGTGGTCGCAGGTGGCGGCGTCGCCGGAGGCGTTGGGGGTGACGGCGGTGATGTGCGCGGTGTTGTTGCCGTTGCTGCTGGCGGCGCAGGCGCTGGTGTGGTGGACGTTCCGGGGGCGGGCCGAGTCCCCCGGCTACCTGTGAGGGTGGTGCCGGGGTGAAGGCGGTGGAGCGTCGTCTGGTGGGGTGGCTGCCGCGGCGGGTTCTGGTGGTGCTGGTCGTGGTGGCGGTGGCGCAGGCGGTGCTGGTGGTGGTGCAGGCCGGTGCGTTGGCGGGTGCGGTGGCGGGGTTGGACGCGGGGCTGCTGGTCGTGGTGGTGGCGGCGGTGGCGGGGCGTTCGGTGCTGGCGTGGGCGGCGGCGGGGGTGGCGGGGCGTGCGGCGGCGGGGGTGAAGGCGCGGTTGCGGGAGGCGGTGCTGGCTCGTCCCGGGGCGGGGTCGGGTGGGGCGCGGGTGACGTTGCTGACGCGGGGTTTGGACGCGGTCGATCCGTTCTTCGCCGGGTATGTGCCGCAGTTGGTGGCGGCGTGCGTGGTGCCGCCGGTGGTGCTGGCGCGGCTGGGGGCGGCTGATTGGGTGTCGGCGGTGGTGGTGGCGGTGACGGTGCCGTTGGTGCCGGTGTTCGGGGCGTTGGTGGGGGCGCGCACGGCGCAGTGGACGGGGCGGCAGTGGGGGCTGTTGCGGCGGCTGGGCGGGCATTTCCGGGACGTGGTGGCGGGGTTGTCGACGTTGCGGGCGTTCGGGCGGACGGGGCACCAGTCGGTGGTGGTGCGGCGGCTGGCGGAGGAGCATCGGCGGGCGACGGTGGGGGCGTTGCGGGTGGCGTTCTTGTCGTCGCTGGTGGTGGAGCTGGTGTGTTCGTTGTCGGTGGCGTTGGTGGCGGTTCCGGTGGGGTTGCGGCTGCTGGGGGGCCGGTTGGATCTGGCGACGGGGCTGCTGGTGCTGCTGCTGGCGCCGGAGGTGTATGCGCCGTTGCGGGCGTTGGGGTCGCGGTTTCACGCCAGTGCGGAGGGGGTGGCGGTGGCCGGTGAGGTGTTCGGTGTGCTGGACTCCCCCACCGGTGTCGTGGCGGGTGGCGGTCGGGGCGTGACCCGCCGGGACGCCGGTGGGGGGCTGCCGGAGATCGTGCTGGAGGAGGTGACGGTGCGGTATCCGGGGGCGGACCGTCCGGCGCTGGCGGGGGTGTCGTTGCGGGTGGCGCCGGGTGAGCGGCTGGCGGTGACGGGGCCGTCGGGTGCGGGCAAGTCGACGTTGCTGGCGGTGCTGGCGGGGCTGGTGACGCCGGAGTCGGGGCGGGTGCTGGTGGACGGTGTTCCGCTGGGTGAGATGGATCTGGCGGTGTGGCGGGCGCGGCTGGGGTGGGTGCCGCAGCGGCCGCATCTGTTCGCCGCGTCGGTGGCCGACAACATCCGGCTGGGTGTGCCGGACGCCGGTGACGAGCGGGTGCGGGAGGCGGCCCGGGCGGCGGCGGCCGAGGAGTTCATCGAGGGCCTGCCGGACGGGTACGCGACGGTGCTGGGTGAGGGCGGCGCGGGGTTGTCGGCGGGGCAGCGGCAGCGGCTGGCGATCGCGCGGGCGTTCGTGACGCGGGCGCCGGTGATGTTGCTGGACGAGCCGACGGCCCGGCTGGACGTGCGCAGTGAGGGGTTGCTGGTGCAGGCGGCGCGGCGGCTGCTGGAGGGCCGGTCGGCGGTGGTGGTGGCGCATCGTCCGGCGTTGCTGGCGGTGGCGGACCGGGTGGTGCGGCTGGTGGACGGCCGTCTGGTGTCCGACGGCACCCCGACCGGCACTCAAGCCGGCGCCCCGGCGGGTGGTTCGGCGGGGGGTTCGGCGGCGGCATGACCGGGGTGACCGACATGACACAGATGGCAGGTGCGACGGGTGCAGGTGGGGGCGCCGTGGGCGGTGACGTGCGGGGCCTGTGGGGTGTGGTGCGGCCGTATGCGGGGCGGCTGCTGCTGGCGGTGGTGGCCGGGGTGGCGGCGGAGCTGTGCGGGCTGGGGCTGGTCGCGGCCGCGGCGTGGCTGATCGCGCGGGCGGCGCAGCAGCCGACGATGGCGGCGTTGTCGCTGGCGATCGTGGCGTTGCGGGGGTTCGCGCTGGGCAAGGGGGTGCTGCGGTACCTGGAGCGGCTGGCCGGTCATGACGTGGCGTTGCGGGCGCTGGCGGAGCTGCGCGGCAGGGTGTTCGACGCGCTGGCCGCGCGCGGCCCGGCCGCGGTACGGGGCCGTGGGACGGGCGGGGTGCGAGACGGGGAGGCGTTGAGCGGGCTGGTGTCGGATGTGGAGGCGGTGCAGGACCTGCTGTTGCGGTGCGTGCTGCCGGCGGTGACGGGCGTGGTGTGCGGGGCGGCGGGCGTGGTGGTGTGCGCGGTGGCGGTGCCGTCGTCGGTGGTGCCGCTGGTGGCGGGTCTGCTGGTGGCGGGTGTGGCGCTGCCGTGGGCGGCGTGGACGGCGGGTGCGCGGGCCGCGGCGCGGGTGGCGGCGCAGCGGCGGCGGCTGGCGGTGTGCGCGCTGGACGTGCTGGACGGCGCCGAGGACCTGGCGGTGTTCGGCGCCGCCGGAAGGTTCGGTGCGCGGGCGGCGGTGGCGGCGCGGCGGCTGGAGCGCGCCGAACGCGCCGGTTCGCGGGTCGCGGGTGTGGTGGGCGCGGCGGGGCTGGCGGTGCAGGGGGTGACGGCGGCGGTGGTGGCCTGGCAGGCGGTGCGGTCGGGTGCCGACCAGGTGCAGGTGGCGGTGGTGGCGCTCACGGCGCTGGTGGCGGTGGAGGCGGTGCTGCCGCTGGCGGACGCGGCGCAGCGGATGCGGGACGTGCTGGCGTCGGCGCGTCGGGTGGCGGCGTTGCTGGCCGCTCCCCCGCCACCGGCGTCCCGTGCCGGGGCGTCGGTGCCGCCGGGGCCGTTGAGCGTGGAACTGCTCGGCGTGACGGTCGCCTTCGACACCCCCCACGTCACCCCCCACGAGCGCGAGCTTGTTGACGAGCAGTCCCCCGGCTTGCGTCCCGGCGGTGCTCGCGATGTCCCGGCGTCGCGCGTGGGGGGCCGTGCGGCGCTGGGCGGGGTTGCGTTGGACGGTGTGGACGTGCGGGTGGAGCGGGGCCGGCGGGTGGCGATCGTGGGTGCCAGCGGGGCGGGCAAGAGCACGCTGCTGGCGGCGGTGGCCGGTGCGGTGACGCCGCTGGCCGGGACGGTGCAGCTGGCGGGCCGTGACCTGAACGCCTACGCCGGGGACGACGTGCGGGCGGCGGTGCGGGGGTTGACGCAGGACGCGCACGTGTTCGCCGGGACGGTGCGCGCCAACCTGCTGCTGGCTCGTCCGGACGCCTCGCAGCACCAGTTGGAGGCGGCGGCGCGGCGCGCCCGGTTCCTGGAGGTGGTGCGGGAGCTGCCGGACGGGTGGGACACGGTGGTCGGTGAGGGCGGCCGGGGGTTGTCGGGCGGGCAGCGGCAGCGGCTGCTGCTGGCTCGGGCGTTGCTGGCCGATCCGCCGGTGCTGGTGCTGGACGAGCCGGCCGAGGCGCTGGACACGGTCACCGCCGACGCGGTCACCCGGGACCTGCTGACGTGGCCGGGCGGGGGCACGCTGCTGTTGGTGACGCACCGGCTGGCGGCGCTGGGCGACGCCGACGAGGTGCTGGTGCTGGACCGGGGCCGGGTGGTGCAGCGGGGCCGCCACGACGATCTGGTGGCGCGGCCGGGTCCGTACCGGGACTTGTGGGAGGCCGAGCGTCTGTCCGCCTGACCCCTGCACGCCCCCCTGGGGGGCATGGACGGCGGTGCGCAGGGTAGGTGCGCGTCAGCCGATCCCAGTGAGGAGGCGGACTGTGATGCCCGGGATTGCGGGGTTGCCGGGGCTGCGGGAGGCGCGGTCGGTGGTGTCGCGCACGCCCGCGCTGGCCCGTGAGATGTGGTCGCGGGCGAGTGCGTCGGCCCGGCACCGTCACGGTGGTGACGCGGGGCCGTATCAGGTGGCGTGGGTGCTGGTGGCGCAGCAGGCCGGCCGGGTGGGCCGGTTGCTGCCGGGTGCCGTTCTTGGTGCCGCTGAGGACGCGGGGCGTGCACCGGCCGGTGGCCGTGCGCGCAGGGGCGGGCGTGCGCCGTCACGCGGGTCGTCGTCACGTGGGTCGTCCTCGGGCGGGTCCGCGCGGCGCTCGGGTGGAGGTTCGCGGCGTGACGGGCGGGCCGGTGCGGTCAGGCCGGTGGCCGCCACGAGCCGTCAGGAGCTGTATGCGATGGCGCGGGATCTGGGGATCGAGGGCCGGTCGAGGATGAGCAAGGGTGAGCTGGCCGAGGCGGTGCGCCGCGTGACCGGCGGCGCCGTCGGTGGTTCCTCCCCCGCCCGGTCCACCAGGTCCACCAGCAGGTCCACCAGCAAGTCCACCGGCAGGTCGTCGGGGACGCCCAAGTCACGCAGGACGTCCAAGGCGTCGAAGACACCCAAGTCGCCGAAGTCGTCTGGGACGTCGGGGCGTCGCCGGCGGTGACCAAACGCCCGGCGGCCGCCCCGTTCCTTCCCCCCGTGTGTCCTCTCCCGTGCGTTGTCTCCCCTGGCGGGGTCAGTCTTCGGGCAGGAGTGGGCCCAGGGGGCCCAGGTCGAGGTTGAGGTCGCCGGCCTCAAGGTCGAAGTGGTCCTTGAGTTTCTCCATGGCCTCTTCCAGCCGCATGAGCGCCAGGCCGAGCCGTTCGATCTGGTCGTCGTCCAGGGTGCCGGAGTCGACGCGGCGCAGCGCCTGGCGTTCCATGAGCTGGCGGATCAGTTCCACCAGGGTGAGCACGAGCTTGACGAGGTCGCGTTCGACCTGGTCGGCGTCGGTTTCCAGGCGTTGCCGCACGCGTGAGGACGCCGGTGTGGACCGTATCGGCCTCGCCCGCACCGGTGCCGCCTGCCCCGCGGTTTCGGGGCGGGTGGCGGCGGGGCGGGCGGGGGTGTCGTCGCGGGTGGTGTCGGGGAACAGGTCGCCGGGGACGGGGTCGTGGACGTGGACGTCCCCGCTGACCGGTTCGCGGCGGATCACGGCTGCTCCTCCCGAGCGGCGAGCTCGGGCGGGGTGAGCTCGTCGCGGACGGTGGTGATCAGGGCGCGCAGGGACACCTCGACCAGGTCGACCTCGGCGACGGAGATCACCAGGTCGCCGGTGAGGACGACGCCGCCGGCCAGCAGCCGGTCCAGCAGGTCGACCAGGGCGACGCGTTCCAGCGGCGGCCCGGACGGCCCGGTGTCGACGGCGACGCCTGTCATCGCGCCTCCCCCTGGCCGGGCCGCCCGCCCTCGGCGCCGGTGTCGGTGGTGTCGATGAAGGAGTAGGGCGGCCAGGGGCCGGTGACCTCGACGTCGACGCCGGTCAGTTCGGCGTCGGCGCGGCGGGCGGTGTCCAGGAACTCCTTGGTGTGCTCGTCGTCGAGCAGGTAGGCCATGTTCAGCACGGGCACGCCGGCGTGCCCCGACAGCCGCTGGTCCTGCGGTGGGTGGCGGCGGGAGGCGCGGGCGTGCTGGGTGAGGCGTTCGTGGACCGACTGGGCGTAGTCGTTGATGCGGCGGGAGGCGTCCTGGCGGCTGCGGCGCTGCGCCTGGCGCCGCCGCAGGTACGCCGTCCCGGCCCCGCCGCCGGTGGTGGCCTGCGGCTGGGATTCGGGTTCGGGTTCGTCGTGCTCGAACGCCTCGGGGTGGGCGTAGATCTTCACGCCCCATTCGGCGCGGCCGCTGATCAGGTCCAGGACGCGGGTGAACTGGGCGTGTTGTTCCTGCAGCACCTGCCGGACGCGGTCGTCGTCGCGGTAGAGGGTGGCGATGCGGACCGGTGCGGTGGGGGCGGCCTGCGCGGCGCGGTCGACGACCTCGTGGTGGGCGCGGGCGGTGGCCTCCAGCCAGTCCAGGTCCTCCAGGTGGTCGCGCAGGGCGTCCTCGCCGAAGTCGGCCAGTTCCACGGTGCTGACCAGGGCGGTCAGGTCACCGGCGGGGACGGCGCGCACGGCGGCCGACGACACGCCGGTGACGCCGCCCAGCACGGCCGGGTCCAGGCCGCGTGCGACGCCGTACAGGTAGACGGCGGTGCTCTCCTGCGCGGTGCCCTCCTGCGGGGCGCCGGGTTCGTGCCGGCCTGTGTGGTGGTTCATCGCCCCTCCTCCTGTTCACCGTGGCCCGCCTCACCGGATGTGCCGCCAGACGTGCCGCCAGACGTGCCGCCAGACGTTTCGGCGGGTGTGTCGGCGGTGCCGCCGGCGGGTGTGTCGGCGGTGCCGCCGGCGGGTCGGTCGGCGACCTGGCGGGGCGGGGGTGCGGCGGCGGCCTCCAGGGCGGCCAGGCGTTCGCGCAGCATGCGGTTCTCCTCGGCGAGCCGGTCGTGTTCCAGCCGCTCGCGTTGCTCGGCGGCCTCGACCTCGGCGCGGGCGCGCGACGACAGCGACGGGTCGTGCTCCCACCAGTCGATGCCCATCTCCTTGGCGCGGTCGACCGAGGCGACCAGCAGCCGCAGCTTGATGGTGAGCAGCTCGATGTCCAGCAGGTTGACCCGGATGTCCCCGACGATCACGATGCCCTTGTCGAGGATGCGTTCCAGCAGGTCGGCCAGGTTGGCGCCGGTCCGCTCCCCCGCCGGGCGGGCGGGCCCGCGGGTGCCGGGGTAGGAGATCTCACTCAACGGGTCGTCCTCCGTCTGCTTTGCGGGCGGTGGTCCACGACGCGGTCCCGGCCACCCGGCCGGGCGCCGCCGGGACCCCGCCGGGCGCGGTCCGCGGCCACCCCCTGTTCCCGGTCAGGCCTTCGGTTCAGGGCCTTGGGTGCGGGATGGTCAGGGGCGGTCGACGCGGCCGCGGGGGTAGCGGCGGGTGCGGTGGAAGGCCACCAGTTCCCCGTCGGCGTCCAGGTCGGTCTCGTAGACGGCGAGGATGTCGGCCGAGCCGGGGATGCGGTGGGTCTCCACCACCTCCACGGTGACGCGCCAGCCGCCGTCGTCGCGGCGTTGGACGCCGACGACTCCTTCGGCATCGCGGCCGGTCATGCCGGTGACGTGACCGACCGCGCGGCGCGCCGCCTGGGACGCCGCCTGGGATGCGGCCGGGGACGCTTCGGGCGGCTGACGCGGCATCGCTCACCCCCCGGACGGTTCGCCGCGCGGCACGCCGGCCGCACCCCCGCCGTGTTCACCGTGTTGTTCGGGTTCGCCGTGGCGTCGGTCCGCGCCGAGGTGACCGGTGTCGTCCAGGTCCCCCTGCGCCGCCGGCCCGCCCCCCGGATCACCGGCCGGTCCGGCCGCCGCCCCGCCTGCCGGTTCGGCTGCCGGGGCGGGTTCGGCCGCCGGATCGCCGGGCGCTGCGGCTCCGGTCCCGGCGGCGGGACCGGAGCGGGGCAGCCGGGCCAGCAGTTCCTCTTCCCGCGCCGCGGCCTCCTCCTCGTCGATCTCCCCCGCGGCCAGCAGGTCGGCGATCTCCTGCATCTCGGCGGCGATGCGCGCCGGGTCGTACAGCTGCGCCTCGGCCTGTTCGGTGAGGACCTCGGCGATCCAGATCACGCCGCGTACCGGCGCCAGTGGCAGGGTCGCCAGTCCGGTGATCAGTCCCATGTCGTCTTCCCTGTGTCAGCCGCCCGGGACGAAGTCGTAGGGCGGCAGCGGTCCGATCAGCCGCAGGCGGATGCGGTCGGCGTGTTCGGCGCCGAGGGCGTCCACGGCCTGTTCGAAGTCGCCGCGGCGGTCGCGGTCGATCAGGAACGCCGCGTCGACGACGTCCTCGTCGCGGGAGGGGGTCTTGGGCGCGACCTCGCGGGCGGTGGGTGCCAGCCGTTCCAGCAGGACGCGGGCGTCGTGTTCGCGGCGGCGCTGCAGCGCCTGGGCGATCAGTTCGCCGAGGCGGACGCGGTCGTAGTAGAGCGCGTCGGCGGCGTCGGCGGGGGCCTGGCGCAGGCGTTGCGACAGGTCGGCGACCTCGGGGTCGTCGGCCATGACCTCGCGCAGCACGGTGTCCTGCACGTAGGTGCCCTTCAGCCGCAGTTCCAGGCGGCCGTCGACCTGGTCCAGGGCGCCGGCGAAGCGGTCGGCGTTGGCGGCCAGCAGTTCTTTGGCGACGGCGTCCTGGCCGGTCATGGCGGCGCCGAACCGGAACGGCAGCACGGCCAGGTCGGCGTCGACCAGGGCGCTCAGTACGCGCTGGTGGGCCAGCAGGTCGGCGCGTTCGCCGAGCGGGCGGCCCTGCGGCAGGGGGCTGACGACCGCGGCGCAGTCGCCGTGGGCGACCAGGGTCACCGGCTGGTCGCCCAGGCCGTGCAGTCCCTGCGGCGGTTCGGCGTCGCTGCGGATGACACCGTAGACGTACAGGGGCGTGTCCTGGCCGGCGGGACGGGTGTCAGGGGCGACGTCGGGGCGGGTCATTCCTCCTCCTTCCTGGAGGTGCGGCGGCGGGCGGGTTCACGTTCGCGTTCGCTGTCGCCTTCGGATTCGCTGTCGGCGGCGCCGAGGCTTTCGCGGAGCCGTTCCTGGGCGCCCTGCAGGGCTCCCTTGGTCTTGCTCTTGGCGCCGGACTGCTGCATGTCGCCGACCATCTGCGGGATGCCCTTGGCGGTGCCGTCGTGGGCGATGTCCAGGCGGTTGACCGCCTCGGCGAACCGCAGGTAGGTGTCGACGCTGGCGACGACGATCCGCACGTCGACGGTGAGGATCTCGATGCCGACCAGCGACACGCGCGCGTACACGTCGATGACCAGTCCCTTTTCCAGGATCAGGTCGACGACGTCGGCCAGGCCGCTGGAGCCGCCGCGCTGAACGTAGTTGGTGCCCGAAGTCTGCTGGGCGATCGGCCCAGTCATGTCATCCACTCCTCGTGGGATAAGGGGAATGGTGCTGTGTTCAAGGCCCCTACCTACCCGTACTTACCGGGCTAAACGGGGCATAGGGTTCCGGTCGTCACATGGTCAACTTCCGCGTCAGCGCCTGCGGGCCACGCGGCGGCCGATCAGGATCGCCGCGACGGCGCCGGCCACGGCGGGCGCGGCGCGCAGCAGGCGCCGCAGCGACAGCACCTGGACCAGCCGCCTGGGCAGCGCCGCCGCGCCGTGCGCGGCGCGTTCGGTGGTGCGGGCCACCTGGCCGCCGGCACGACGCGCCGCTCCCGCGGCGGCCCCGGCCGTCGCGGCCGCGGTCTGCGTGGTCTTGTGCGCGGTCTCCTGCACCGTCTTCTGCGCGGTGCCGCGTGCGGTGGCGGCGCGTTCGCGTGTGGTGCCGGTCGCCTTGCCGGTCGCCTTGCCGGTCGCCTTCCCGGCGGTCTCCCCCGTGGCCTTGCTCGCGGTCTTGCTCGTGGTCTTGCCGGTGCGGGCGGCGGTGTCGCGGGCGGCGCGGGTGACCTTGCCGGCCGCCGCCTCGGCCTTGCCCGCCGTCTTCCCGGCGGTCTTCCCGGTGGTTTTGCCGGCCTTGCCGGTGTTGTTGTCAGGTTTTGAGGGGGTGCTCATGACGTTCTCCCGTTCCTCCTCATCGAGGCGTCCATCTGTGTCCCCGGACGGACCGATCTGCGGTATTTGTCCGGAGATCGTTGTTGGCGTCGGCACTACCCGCCGAAAGGCATGCCATGCCTCCCACCGAAATGCGGACACCCGCCGACACCCCGCCGGCATCCCCGGGCGGGTTCCGCCTGTGGAATTCGGACCGTGGAATTCGGCGGGTCAGCCGCAGCGGCTGACCCCGAAGAACTCGGCAGGCTTCCCCCCGGAACCCGGCGGCGACGCCGACACGGTCAGGGCCGCGCCACAGCGCGCCCGCCGCGCCCGGCATGCGCCAGGACATAGTCGGCTGCCCCTCCGTCACTCCCACTGTCCGGCCGCCAGCGGCCGCGGTGGTTCGCCGACTGCCGACACGGGAGCCCGTTTCACAAGAGCCCGTTGTGCCCGCCGCTGGGCCTCGGCGTCTTTCGTTCTGTCCTTTGCCGGGTCCGTACCGTGACGGTGCCGCCCGCTGACGTCCCGCCGGGGCCCCCGGCGCCGTCCGAGGCGCCCTGCCCGGCACGTCACCGGCTCGAACGTCCCACCGCCCCTGCCTGCGGTCCCCAAGGGGCGGGGGGTGCTGGCGGGGATGATTGGAACCTCAGGTGGGGGTATGCGGCGGACATGACCCACATCCCGTCTGGACACCGCACCACCCGCCAGGACCGGGACGCCCACCAGGCGCCAGACGCCCGGGACGTGCGAGAGCGCACCCCCGCCCGCCGCCCCGCCCGCGGGCGCGTCCGCGAGCAGGGCGCCGGGCTGAAGCGTGGACAGGCGCGCAAGCTGGAACGGGAACTGCGGCGCCGCGTCGACGGTGAGGTCCGCTTCGACGACGGCACCCGCGCCGCCTACGCCCACGACGCCTCCAACTACCGGCAGGTCCCCATCGCGGTGGTCGCGCCGCGCACCGTCGACGCCGCCGCCGAGGCCGTCGCGGTGTGCGCGCGGCACCAGGTGCCGGTGCTGTCACGCGGCGGCGGCACCAGCCTGGCCGGGCAGTGCTGCAACACCGCCGTGGTCATCGACTGGTCCAAGTACTGCAACCGCGTCGTGTCGGTCGACCCCGGCGCGCGCCGCGCCGTCATCGAACCGGGCGCGGTGCTGGACCAGGTCAACGCCGAACTGTCGCGGCACGGGCTGATGGTGGGGCCGCGGCCGTCCACCCACGACGCCTGCACCATCGGCGGGATGGTCGGCAACAACTCCTGCGGCGCGTCCGCCCAGGCGTACGGGAAGATGTCGGACTCGGTGGAACGCCTGGAAGTCCTCACCTACGACGGGACCCGGTTCTGGGCCGGCGCCACCACCGACGACGACTACCGGCAGATCGTGGCCGCCGGCGGCCGCCGCGCGCAGATCTACCGCGACCTGCGGGCCCTGCGCGACGCCAACCTGGCGCTGATCCGCACCCGCTACCCCGACATCCCCCGCCGCGTGTCCGGCTACAACCTGGACGCGTTGCTGCCCGAACGCGGCTTCCACCTGGCGCGTGCCCTGGTCGGCAGTGAGTCGACCCTGGTCACCGTGCTGCACGCGGAGATCTCACTGGTGCCGGTGCCGGCCCACCAGGCGCTGGTCGTCCTCGGCTACGACGACATCGTGCGGGCCGCCGCGGCGGTGCCGCGCATCCTGCCGCACCGGCCGCTGGCCCTGGAGGGCGTGGACGACACCCTGATCGACCTGGCCCGCGCCGAGCACATGGCCGGACGCGACGCGCTGTCGCAACTGCCGCAAGGGTCGGGGTGGCTGATGGTGCGGTTCGGCGGCGACACCCGCGAGCAGGCCGACCGCCGCGCCCAGGACCTGCTGGACGACCTGCACCGCGGCCGCCACTCCCCCACCGTGTCGTTCCTGGACGACCCCGCCGCCGAAGAACGCCTGTGGAAGCTGCGCGAGGCCGGGCTGGGCGCCACCGCCTACCCGCCGGGACGCCCCGAAACCCACGAAGGGTGGGAGGACGCCGCCGTCGCCCCCGACCAGCTCGCCGCCTACCTGCGCGACTTCCGCACCCTGCTGCGCGAGTTCGGCTACGGCGGCTGCTCCCTGTACGGGCATTTCGGTCAGGGCTGCGTGCACACCCGCATCCCGTTCGACCTGCGCGACCCCGGCGGCGTGGACAAGTACCGCCGCTTCGCCCAACGCGCGGCACGGCTGGTGGCCGCCTCGGGCGGATCACTGTCGGGCGAGCACGGCGACGGCCAGTCCCGCGGCGAGCTGCTGCCCATCATGTTCGGCGACGACGTGGTGGAGCTGTTCGCCCGCGTCAAGCACATCTTCGACCCCGGCGACCGCATGAACCCCGGCAAGGTCGTCCACCCCCACCGCCTCGACGACGACCTGGACCTGCTCGGCTACCACCCCGCCGAACCCCGCACCCACTTCACCTACCCCCACGATCACGGCCGCTTCGTCCACGCCGCCGCCCGCTGCGTGGGCATCGGGCAGTGCCGCTCCCACAGCGGCGGGGTGATGTGCCCCAGCTACCGCGTCACCCGCGAGGAACGCCACACCACCCGCGGCCGCGCCCGCATCCTGGAGGAGATGATGCGCGGGCAGGTCATCACCGACGGGTGGCGGTCCAAGGACGTCCTGGACGCCCTGGACCTGTGCCTGGCGTGCAAGGGCTGCCGCGGCGACTGCCCCGTCCACGTCGACATGGCCACCTACAAGGCCGAGTTCCTCGCCCACCACTACGCGCGGCGGCTGCGGCCCCGCTCCCACTACGCGATGGGATGGCTGCCGGTGTGGGCGAAACTGGCCGCGGCGGCCCCGGTGACCGTCAACGCCCTCACCCACGCCCCCGTCCTGCAGGCCCTGGTCAAGTTCGCCGGCGGCGTCGACCCCCGGCGTGAACTGCCGCGCTTCGCGCCGCAACGCTTCACCGACCAGTTCACCCGCGACGCCCCCCGCCCCGGCGGCGAACCCGACGTCGACCCCGGCTGTGACGGGGAAGCGGACGAGCGGCCGCGCGTGGTGCTGTGGCCCGACACCTTCACCAACAACTTCCACCCCCACATCGCACGCGCCGCGCTGCGCGTGCTGGACCGCGCCGGGTTCCGCGTGGAGGTCCCGCCGGTGCCGCTGTGCTGCGGCCTGACCTGGATCTCCACCGGGCAGCTGGGCGTCGCCGAACGGGTGCTGCGCCGCACCGTGCGGGCCCTGGCGCCCAGGCTGCGCGCCGGGATCCCCGTGGTGACGCTGGAACCCAGCTGCACCGCGGTGTTCAAGTCCGACGCGCCCGAACTGTTCGGCGCCAGCGACGGCGAACCCGGATTCGCCCGCCACGGCGGCGGCATCGCCGCCGACGTGCGGCGCCTGTCGCAGCAGACCTACTCCCTCGCCGAGTTCCTGCTCAAGCACGCCCCCGGCCAGTTCAGCGTCCCACCGCCCGGCACCGGACGCACCGCGCTCGCGCAACCCCACTGCCACCAGCACGCCATCTGGGGATTCCAGGACGACGCCGAACTGCTGCGCCGCGCCGGAGTGCAGGCCCGTGTCCTGGACGTCGGATGCTGCGGCATGGCCGGCAACTTCGGGTTCGAACGCGGCCACTGGGAGGTCTCCACCGGCTGCGCCGAACTGGGCCTGTGGCCGCAGGTCGACCAGGCACGCCGCGACGACCCCGGCACCGCGATCCTGGCCGACGGGTTCTCCTGCCGCACCCAGATCGAGGCGGGCACCGACGCCCGCCCCGTCCACCTGGCCGAACTGCTCGCCGAACTGTGACCCACCAGCCCCCCGGCACCCCGATCCCGGGCCCGCACCGCCAACGGCACGACGCAGGAGGACGACGCGATGCGTTCCGCTCACGCGCACCGGCGCGCACTGGTGCGCACCGCCGCCCAGGCCGCGGCATGGTGGGTGCCGCTGCTGGCGATCTACGCGGCGCTGGTGTCGACGCTGTCGCCGACCGAGGTGCTGGTCGGCGCGGCGGTGGCCGCCGCGTCCGCCGTGGCGGGGGTGGCGGCGCGCCGCACACTGCTGAACACCCGGCCCGCACGCGGCGGCGGCGACCAGGTGCGCCGGCTGGCGGTGCGGCTGCCCGGCCGGATCGCCGCCGACACCGCCCGCGTGCTCGCTCCGCGCCTGCACGGACAGTGGGACCAGATGAGCGTGGGCCGCCAGGCCGCACGGCGCGGCGCGGTGACGCTGCTGGTGTCGGCGTCCCCCGGCGGGTACGTCGCCGCCGTCGACCCGGACCGTGGCGTGCTGACCGTGCACCGCCTCACCCGCGCCCCCACACGAACCCGCACACCAACTCGCACACGGAACGGCACGCGGAACGGTGCCGGGCACGACGACAGGAACGGAAGGTGACAGCGGTATGGCCGCCCTGGCACTGACCCTGCTGGCCGCTGGACTGGCGCCCTGCCTGGCCGCGATGGCGCGCGGCCGGCCCGCCGACCGGCTGGCAGCCCTCATCCTGGCCGGCCCCCTCGCCACCCTCGTCCTGGCCGTGCTCGCCGCCGTCTACGCACGCCCCGCCTACCTGGACGTGGCGCTGGTACTGGCGGTGCTGTCCCTGGCCGGATCGCTGGTGTTCGCCCGGTTCCTGGCCCGCACGCTATGACCGCCGCGACGGCCGGAACCGCGCTGGCCTGGGCGGGGACGGTACTGGCCGTGGCGTGCGCGCTGCGGCTGCCGCTCACCCGCGACGCGGCGACACGGCTGCACGTGGTCGCGCCCGTCACCACCGTGGCCGCCCCGCTGGTGCTGGCCGGGCTGGCGTTGCGGCCATGGTCGTCCTGGCACGACGTGGCCAAGCTGCTGCTCATCGCCGTGCTGCTGACCGGCACCGGACCGGCCGCCGTGGCCACCGCCGGGCAGGCCGTCCACCGCGCCACCCGGCCCCACCCGCAATCCCACCCGCAATCCGGCCCCGGCCGCGGCTCGGGTGGCGGTCGGGCGGGACGGCGGTCAGAGGGGGAACGGTGATGAAGGACGCGCTGATCTACCTCACCTCGGCGATGGCGGTGGTGATGGCCACGGTGGTCGTGCTCACCCGCGCCCCCGTACGGCAGGCGATGGTGCTGTCGGGCTACGGTCTGACCCTGGGCGTGCTGTTCGTCGTCCTGCAGGCCCCTGACGTGGCGCTGTCACAGATCGGCGTCGGCACCGTGGTCATCCCCCTGCTGGTGCTGCTGGCCGTGCACGCCGCCCGCCGCCACCTGCCACCCCCCGACACCCCACACCCCAGCGGCCCGCCACCTGGAACCGCCCCCCACGCACCCGACACACACCGGCACCGGCCGGCCGGGCGCGGGGACGACACGTGAACGGCCGCGCACGCCTGACCCTGTTCACCGTCGCCGCCGCGGGCCTGGCCACCGCCTACACCGCCGGCACCCTGCGCCTGCCCGGCTTCGGCACCGCCTTCCACCCCTACGGCGACCGCGCCGTCCGCCAAGCCCTCGACCACGCCACCGCCAACACCGTCTCCTCGGTCAACTTCGACCAGCGCGCATTCGACACCGTCGGCGAGGAACTCATCCTCATCGCCTCCGCCCTCGGCACCGTCGTGCTGCTGCGCGCCGTCGGCCGGGAGGAAGAGGCCCAGACCGGCACGCTGCGCCACGGACCAGCCGAGGTGTTCGAGGCGCTGCGCGTCACCGGCCTGGCGCTGCTGCCGGTCACCCTGCTGGTCGGCGCCTACGTCGTCGCCCACGGCCACCTGTCACCCGGCGGCGGCTTCCAGGGCGGCGTCCTGCTCGGCACCGCCCTGCACATGCTGTACCTGGCCGGCGACTACCCCTCCCTGCGCCGCCTGCGCCCCATCCCCGCCTTCGAAACCGGCGAGGCGCTGGCCGCCGGCGCGTTCGTCATACTCGCCCTGGCCGCCGCCGGGCAGATCATCCCCCTCAACACCGCCGTCGGCGTCGAGGTCGGCTGCGCCATGGTGCTGCTGCTCGCCAAGTTCTTCGAACAGGCCCTGCTCATCCGCCAACCCCCCGACAGCCAACCCCCCGACAGCCGACCCGACGCCCGGCCCGGCATCCCGCCCGGCGCCGCGCCGAGCACCGGGGAGGCCGGCCGGTGAGCACCCTGACCGCCCACCTGCCCCACCTGGCCGCCGGATGGATCCTGCTCGCCGGGATCTACGGCATCGTCACCACCCGCAACCTCATCCACGCCGTCGTGTGCCTGTCGGTCACCCAGTCCGGCACCTACGTGCTGCTGCTGACCATCGGCTACCGCGCCGGCGGAACCGCCCCCGTCTTCTCCGACCTGACCCCCGCCCGCCGCCACGCCCACGCCGCCGTCGACCCCGTCGTGCAGGCCATGACCCTCACCGACATCGTCGTCGGCGCCACCGTCACCGCCCTGCTGCTCGCCCTGGCCGTGCAGGTCGCCAAACGCCGCGGCACCCTCGACCCCGCGCACCTGCGCCCCCTGGAACCGGCCGCCACCACCCGCACAGGACCCACCCAGACAGGACCGGCCGACACGGGACCCGCCGGCCCGAAGGCGCCCCGGCCGTGATCCTGCAGACGACGATCGCGCTGCCGGTCGTGGTCGCCGCGCTGCTGGCCGCCACCGGACGCCACCTGCCCCGCCTGGCCGTCGACGCCCTGACCGCCGCCACCACCGCCACCGTCACCGCACTGGCCGCCCTCACCCTGCACCACACCACCCGTCACGGCACCGACGTCACCTGGCTCGGCGGCTGGCAGCCCGCCACCGGCGTCGGCATCCCCCTGACCGCCGACCCCTTCGCCGCCGGACTGGCCGTCACCATCGCCGCCCTCACCCTGGCCGCCCTGGTGTTCACCTGGCGCTACTTCACCGAGGTCCAGGCCATCTTCCACGCCCTGACCCTGCTGTTCCTGGCCGCCATGTGCGCCCTCACCTACACCGGCGACCTGTTCAACGCCTTCGTGTTCTTCGAACTCATGAGCGTCGTGGCGTTCGTCCTGGCCGGCTACCAGGCCGAAGAACCCGCCACCGTCCACGGCGCCCTCAACTTCGGCATCACCAACTCCCTGGGCGCCTACCTCACCCTCACCGGCATCGCCCTCACCTACGCCCGCACCGGCGAACTCAACCTCGCCCGCCTCGACCACGCCCTGCACACCCTCCCCCCGGCCGACCGGCCCCTCATCACCGCCGCGTTCGTCCTCATCTGCTCCGGCCTGCTCATCAAAGCCGCCGCCGTTCCCTTCCACTTCTGGCTCGCCGACGCCCACGCCGTCGCCCCCACCCCCGTCTGCGTCCTGTTCTCCGGCGTCATGGTCGAACTCGGCGTCTACACCACCGCCCGCTTCTACTGGACCGCATTCCACGACACCGTCCCCCTCACCGCACCCGCCGCCCTCGGCGCCGCCGCCGCGCTGCTCGGCGCGGTCATGTGCGTCACCCAACGCCACATCAAACGGCTGCTGGCCTACTCCACCATCAGCCACACCGGCCTGCTGCTCATCGGCATCGCCCTGCTCGACCGCGACGCCCTGACCGGCACCGCCTACTACCTCACCGGCCACGCCGCCGTCAAAGGCGCCCTGTTCCTCGGCGCAGGCGTCCTGCTCAACCGCCACGCCACCGTCGAGGAACACCACCTGGCCGGACGCGGCCGCACCATGCGCGTCACCGCCACCGTGTTCCTCATCGGCGCCCTGGCCCTGGCCGGACTGCCCCCCTCAGGCATGTGGCTCGGCAAAACCCTCATCGAACACGCCGCCGAACAGGCCGGCTGGTGGTGGGTCACCCCCCTGGCCGTCATCGCCTCCGGCCTCACCGCCGGAGCCGTCCTGCGCGTCTGGCTGCGCGTCTTCCGCGGCGCCGGTCCCCCACCACCCGACCCCACCCCCGGCACCGACAACGCCGACAACACCGACAACGGCGGCGGTGAAGACGGCGACAGGCAAGACCGCGAAACCACCGTCCCACTGACCCGCACACCCTGGACCATGCTCACCCCCGGCCTGGTCCTGCTCGCCGCCGGCCTGGCCATCACCTGGATCCCCGGCCCCGCCGTCACCTCCGCCGCCGCCACCTTCACCGACCCGCCCGCCTACGCCGCCGCGATCCTCCACCAGCACCCCGCCCCACCCCCACCCGGACACACCCCGCACCCCTGGACAGTCCCCGGCATCCTCAGCATCGCCCTGTCCGCCGCACTCGCCGCCGCCGTCGCCGCACTCGGCGTCTCCCAACGCGTCCCCCGCGTACTGCACGCCACCGCGGCACGACTGCACCACCTGCACTCCGGGCACATCGGCGACTACACCGCCTGGCTCGCCCTCGGCGTCGCCCTCATGGCCCTGCTCACCACCACCACGTGACCACCCCACCCCGCCCCCGGGGCCGTGTCACTCACCCCTCCATGAACCAAAGACGCGCGGCCGCGTCCCGCGCCACCAGGAACCCCGCAATGGCCAGCAACCACCCTGTGGCGCCCGCACCCCTGTCACCGATCCAGGCGTCGACCCGACGCAGCACCGGCTCCACCCGCGACGCGGCGAGGACCCGCGCGACCAGCAGCACACCCGCCGGAAGCACCATGACCACGCAGTAGCCGGCGAGCAGCACCACCACGACACCAGCGTGCAGATCGGACGCGGCCAGCATCGCCAACGCCCCCAGATACGGCAGCATCGTGGCGACCTCGGCCACCGCCGCCACCAACGCAAGACCCACCACCCACACCACCGACGACGACCCCGCCGCCACACGTTCCCGCCAACGCGACACCCCGCCCCGCCCCTCACCCCGCCGCTTGGGATCGAAACGAAAACTCAGCGCGAACAGACCCACACCCACCGCCAGCTGCCCCCACAGCGCGGCACGACCGTCCAGCGCCCCACCCACCGCGGCGGCCACCGAACCCGCACCACCGACCACCACCACACCGACGGCGAAGTAGAACACCGCAAGCGTCCCCAGGTAGACCACCACCCGTCCGGCCCGCACCCGCCCCGGCACCAAAAGCAGCCACACCGGGATGAACAACGTGCCGACGCTGGTGCCGTCCAGCAACGCCAACCCCGCCAACGACAGCAGCACAGCGACACTCACACACACTCACCTCCCCCGCCGCCCGCGCCGCCTGCCCCGCCTGCGCCGCCTGCCCCGCCTGCGCCAACGAAGATCCGGTCGAGATACCGCCCCAGCAACACGCGGACCTGATCATCGGCCATGGCCTCCGGGGCGACGGCACGCTGGACGGCCAGCCCGTCCGCGAACGCCGCCAACGCCCACGCCTCGGCCTCCGCGTCAACCCACCGCGGCACCCGCCCCAACTCCCGCGCCGCCTCCAACGCCCGCCGGCAATGCTCACGGATCTCCGCCGCCCCCGCGACATGCACCTCACGCAACGCCGGATGGAACGCCGCCCGCGCCAGGAACGCCAGCCAGATCCGCCCCTCGGCCGCCCGCTCATCATCGGCGCCCGCCACGACGCACATCGCGCGCAGCAGCCGCTGCCTGACATCCCCCTCGGGGGCGGCACGCACCGCGGCGGCCACACGCGCCCTGATCAGATCACCCAGATGCCGCGCCGCGAACAGCAGCAGCTCGTCCTTGCTGCGGAAATACGCCTGCACCAGGCCGGTGGAGGCGTTCAGCTCCCGGGCGATCCGCGGGATGCTCGCCGCCTCCAGCCCCTCGTCCTCCACCACCGCCAGCAGCGCCTCCGCCACCTGACGACGACGCTCCACCGGATCCGCATGTCGTGGCACACCGTAACATTAAGGTCATAATCCAACCCGGGGCAACCGCCGCCCGCCCTGGTGGCCGACGCGTGCCCCGCCGCCACCAGCCGCCCGCCGGTAGGGTCACCCGGTGAACAGCGGACCGGAACTGACCACCCCACGCCTCCTCCTGCGACGCTGGCGCGACACCGACCGCGCCCCCTTCGCCGCCCTCAACGCCGACCCGCAGGTCATGCACCACTTCCCCGCCACGCTGAGCCGCGCCGAAAGCGACGCCCTCATCGACCGCATCGAAGCCCACTTCGACCGGCACGGCTTCGGCCTGTGGGCGGTCCAGCACACCGGCACCGGCGCCTTCCTCGGCTTCACCGGCCTGTGGACCCCCGCCTTCGACGCCCACTTCACCCCCACCGTCGAGATCGCCTGGCGGCTGGCCCACCACGCCTGGGGCCACGGCTACGCCACCGAAGCCGCCCGCCGCGCCCTGGAGTACGGCTTCACCACGGCCGGGCTGCCCGAGATCGTGTCGTTCACCGCCGTCCCCAACGACCGCTCCCAGGCCGTCATGCGCCGCCTGGGCATGACCCGCGACCCCCGCGACGACTTCGACCACCCCGTCCTGCCCGCCGGACACCCACTGCGCCGCCACGTCCTGTACCGCATCACCCCCGACCGGGCCGCCTGACCGGCCCGGGCCCCGACCAGCGCCGTGATGGCCACAGCGCGGCGCCGCTCCCACACCGAACCCGCCCCGGGCAGGCTCCACAGGCTGGCACAACCCGACGTCAGCCGGGCAGCGGCAGGTAACCGACACCTGCCGCCAGTGGGCACGACCGCCCGCCGGGCAAGCGGCACACCCGCATGCCCGGCGCGCCCGTCATGTTCGTCGGGACGATGCCAGAGGCGACGCTGGAAGCCCTGCCGCTACGCCCACCTCGGCGGCGAACCACTCAACCCGTTGCACGGGCCGGCCGACCTGGGCCGCCGGCCCGTGCAACGACGCCATACTCACCTACGGTCGCCGAACATCACGCTAAGTGAGGCGTTCTTCCCTTGGTGATGGTGGTTCTGCACGGTGAGGATTACCTGTCAGGTATTGGTAGTGCACCAACCCAGCGCCTTGACAAAGTAAGGTTCAGGTGGGGCGGGGAGTGCCGGACCGAGCCTCGGCGGGCGGCAGGCCGTGCAGGACGCGGAACAGCCGCAGCCACTGATCCGGATGCACGAACGCCACCACCGCGTCCCGCTCCACCCCGGCCACGCGCAGCGCCGCGTCCACCCTCCCCCGGGGATGCTCGCGCCGCAGCGACGCCCGCAGGGTGCCGCCCTCCCCCGTGAACCCCAGCGCGACGCACCGTTCGTAGTCCGCCAGCGCCGAGGCGGGCAGCAGCGGCCGCGGGCGGCGCTCCAGCCGCAGGATCGCCGAGTCGACCCGCGGGACGGGACGGAACAGCTCCCGGCCGATCCGCTCCCCCAGCCGCCAGTGAAACAGCGGCCACGACCGCACGGTCACCAGGCTCCAGCGGCCGTAGTCGCCGGTGCGTTTGCGGGCGTACTCCAGCTGGGTCACCAGCGTCGCCGACGTCAGCTCCGGGGCGCGCAGGCACCACTCGACGATCGCCGAGGTCAGCGAGTACGGGATGTTGCCCGCCACCGCGAACGGGCCGCGCGGCGGCCGCGCCCGCAGGAAGTCGCCGCGCACGATCCGCACGTTGGGCAGGTCGGCGCACCGCTCACGCACCCGCCCGGCCAGCGCCGGGTCGATCTCGTAGGCGATGACGTAGGCGTCGCCGGCGGCCAGCGCGGCGGTGATCCGCCCGTCCCCCGCGCCGACCTCCACCACCAGGTCACCGGGACGGGCGGCCACCGACCGCACGATCACATCGATCGCGCGCGGGTCGGCCAGGAAGTTCTGCGACAGGAAACGGCGGGCGCGGTCACGGCCGGACCGGGGACGCCGGGGGCCCGGACGCCCGGACGCGCCGGAGGTGCGTGGCGTGGAGTTTCGGGTCATCGTGGATGTCCTCCGCGGCCGGACACGCCACAGCCGGGCCGCGCGCTGACGCCGTCACCGGCGACGCGGACGAGAAGGCGGGGCGCGACCGGCCAGACGGGACGGGCACAGGCCCGTCCGGATGGGCAAGGGACCGGTCACGGCCCTGAACTTGCGGGACACCACGAAGAGCATGGGAGCACGACGGCACCACGCGAAAGGAACGCGAAAGTGCGCGCGCCGAAGAACGCGGATCAGTGCACGCGAAGAAGAGAAGCAGGCGTCAGATCACACATCGGCGCGACGGCCCGGCAGGTTCAGAGCCGGACGCCGCCCGCGCAGCCGCCAGAAGACGACGGCACCGCGGACAACGATGCCGTCGAACTCAGTTATCGCTCCCATGCCGCTGATCTTAGGGGCGCCGGCGCCACCCGCCCAACAGGTTTTCTCGCCAGGAACCGCCGCAGCAGCGCGTCAGGCGCGGGTCAGGGGCGGGTCAGTTCGGCGCGCAGAAGGTCCAGGCCCATCGGGCCCACCTCCAGGCCCCGGCGGTGGAACGCCTTGAGATCGAACGCCTCGCCGTCACGGCGGCGCACCGCCTCACGCGCCTCCAGCCACACCTTCTCGCCCACCTTGTAGGCGATCGCCTGCCCGGGACGCCCCAGGTACCGGTCGATCTCGAAGGCGACGCCGGCGTCGGTCAACGTGGCGTGCGCGCGCAGGAACTCCCGGCCCAGCCGCGGCGTCCACCGCTCCCCCTCGTGGAACCCCGTCCCGGCGGGGATCGGCAGCTCCAGGTGCAGGCCGATGTCCAGCACGACCCGGGCGGCGCGGAACAGCTGGCCGCCCACCAGCATGCCCAGCTTGTGCGCGGGGTCGCGGTAGAAGCCCAGCTCGTCCATCAGCCGCTCGGCGTACAGGGCCCAGCCCTCCCCGTGACCGGGGTACAGCTCGCATCCCAGCCGCTGGAACCGGGTGAGCCTGCCGGTGGCCAGCGTGGCCGTGCCCAGCTGCAGATGGTGGCCGGGCACGCCCTCGTGGTACATGGTCGACGGCACCGACCAGGTGACGACGTCCTCGTCGGGTTCGGTGACGCTCCACCACACCGTGCCCGGACGCGACCCGTCCTCGGCCGGCGACAGGTAGTAGATGCCCGCGTCACCGGCCGGGATGCGGCACTCGATGCGGCGCAGCGGCGCGGGGATGTCGAAGTGCACGCCGTCCAGCGCGTCGATGGCGGCGTCGGCCAGCTCCTGCAGGAACGCCCGGAACGCCTCGGCGCCGCGGACGCGGTGGGCGGGGTCGGCGTCCAGCGCCGCCCGCACCTCGGCGACCGTCGCGCCGGGACGGATCCGCGCGGCCACCTCGGCGATCTCGGCCTTGAGGCGGGCCAGTTCCGCCCACCCCCAGGCGTAGGTGTCCTCCAGGTCCAGGCGCGTGCCCAGGAAGTCCCGCACGCCCAGCAGGTACCGGTCGCGGCCCAGCGCGTCGCGTTCGGGGGCGTGCGGCGCCAGCTCCTCCTCCAGGAACACCGCGAAGCCGGTCAGGGCGCCTGCCGCGGCGGCCGCCGCGTCCCGCAGCGCGCCGCCCAACGCGGCGTCCTTGGAGAACTCGCCGTGACGGGCGGCCAGCCCGGTCAGGTAGCCGGTCATGACACGGCAGTCGGCGGCGCTGCGGGCGACCTGGCGCCGCGCGGCCACGCGGCCGTCCCGCCGCGCCCGGGTGAGGCTGGTGCGCAGGCCGTCCAGCATCGCCGGCAGTGCCCGCAGCCGCGCCAGCACCGCCTCCCACGGCGTGCCGGGGCCCCGGTCCAGCAGCTCGAACGCCATGCGCAGCCGCTGCACGGGACCGTCGGTGGTGTCCAGGAACGCGTCGGGCACCCCGGCCTCGTCCAGCGCCCGCTCGACCTCCAGCCGTTCCCGCAGCACGGCCGCGCCGACGCGTTCGGCGGGACCGTCCAGCGGCGTGCCGTCCAGCGCGGCCAGGGTGCGGCGGGTCAGTTCCCGCCGCGCGGCCCAGCCGCCGGGACCGTAGTCGGTCAGGTGCGACTCCTGCCCGGAGATCCCCATCATCGCCGCCCGGCACGGGTCCAGGGCGGCGAACTCGGTCACGTACCGGTCGGCGAGCTGCTCAAGTGCGGTCACCCGCCACAGGCTACGACGGCGCCCCACCGCGCCGCGACACAATAAACGATCTTCCCGGGCGGTGGTCCCCGGTGGTCCCGGGGCGGCGCTACAGCAGGTCGCGGACGGCCTTGTGGGCGGCCTTGCGCATCGCCGCGTGCAGCACCGCGTTGGCGTCGCGGTCGGTACGGGCCTCCACGATCCGCAGCCCGTCCCCCGTGATCGCCTTGGGCAGCTCGGCCGCCGACTCCAGCAGCCGGTACGGCAGCCCGTGCGCCGCCGCCACATGCTCCAGATCCACCTGGTGCGGAGTGCCGAACACCCGCTCGAACGGCCCGTCCAGCGCCGCCTGCGGCAGCAGCGAGAAGATCCCCCCGCCGCGGTTGTTCACCACCACGATCGCCAGATCGGGACGGCGCTCGTCCGGCCCCAGCACCAGCCCGTTGTGGTCGTGCAGGAACGCCAGGTCGCCCAGCAGCGCGTACGAGCGGCCGCTGTGCGCCAGCGCCGCGCCCACCGCCGTCGACACCAGCCCGTCGATGCCGCTGGCGCCCCGGTTGGCCATCACCCGGATGCCGCGGCGCGGCCGCATCACCTGGTCCAGGTCCCGGATCGGCATGCTGGCCGCGCTGAACAGCAGCGACCCGCCCGGCAACGCCGCCGCCAGGTCCCGCGCCAGCCGCGGCTCGGTCACCTCCGGCGCCGCGTCCAGCACCGCGTCCACCGCCGCCGCGGCCGCCCGGTCGGCCGTCCGCCACGACCGCAGCCACGCGTCGTCGCCCGACACCACCGGGATCTCCACGTCCTGCGCCACCTGCGTGGCCGACCGCACCGGATCCGGCCACCGCGCCAGGTCCGGCGCCAGCACGATGTGCTCCTCGGCGCGGCGCAGCAGCGACAGCAACGGCCGCGACAGGCCCGGCTTGCCCAGCGTCACCACCACCTCCGGGCGGTGCCGCTCCACGAACTCCGGCACCCCCAGAAGGAAGTGGTGCGCCGACAGCGCGTGGTCGCCGTAGCGGGCGTTGCCGCTGGGCTCCGACAGCACCGGCCAGCCCGCCATCGACGCGGCCGCCACGTACCGCTTGACGTTCACCGCGCCGTCCCCGACCACCAGCACCCCGCGCCGCGTCGCCGGCACGTGCAGCACCGACCCCGGCGTGGCCGCCCGCACCTTCGTCCACGCGCCCGTCGCGTCGCCGTCCAGCGGCTCGCACCACGACTCGTCCCCGTCGGGGATCAGCGGCTCACGGAACGCCACGTTCAGGTGCACCGGCCCCGGCTCGGGCGCCTGCGCCAGCCCCCACGCCCGGCTGGTCACCGACCGCCAGTACGCCACCATCCCCGGACGGTTCTCCGGCACCCCGATCTCACAGCTCCACCGCGCCGCCGTCCCGTACAGCTTGACCTGGTCGATGGTCTGGTTGGCGCCGGTGTCGCGCAGCTCGGGGGGACGGTCGGCGGTCAGCACCACCAGCGGCACACCCGACTGGTGCGCCTCGATCACCGCCGGATGGAAGTTGGCCGCCGCCGTGCCCGACGTGCACACCATCGCCACCGGACGCCCCGACCGCTTGGCCAGCCCCAGCGCCACGAACGACGCCGACCGCTCGTCGATCCGCACGTGCAGCCGCATCCGGCCCGCCACCGCCGCCTCGTGCAGCGCCAGCGCCAACGGCGCCGACCGCGACCCCGGCGCCAGCACCGCGTCGGTCATGCCGCACCGCAACAGCTCGTCCACCAGCACCGTGGCCAGCGCGGTCGCCGGGTTCATCAACGCACCACCCCGATCACCGGCGGCCCGCCCAGCAGCGACTGCGCCTCGGCGGCCCGCGTCCGCCACCGCCCGGCCGTCGCGGCGTCGGCCTCGTGCCGGGCCAGCGCCGCCTCGTCCACCTGCGGACGGCGCACGGGCAACTCGCCGCCGACCGGCGTCAACGGGTCGTCCACCACGTCGCCGTGCAGCAGCGACAGCGTCGCCAGCCCGCACGCGTACCGCAACTCCGGCAGCGCCGCCGCCAACGCCACACCCGCCGCCAGGCCCACCGACGTCTCCACCGCGCTGGACACCACCACCGGCAGCCCGCACGCCTCGGCCACCCGCAACGCCGCGCGCACCCCGCCCAGCGGCTGCACCTTCAGCACCGCCACGTCCGCCGCCTCGGCCGCCCGCACCTTCAGCGGGTCCTCGGCCCGGCGGATCGACTCGTCGGCCGCCACCGGCACGTCCACCAGGCGACGCACCCGCGCCAGCTCCTCCAGCGTCGCGCACGGCTGCTCGACGTACTCCAGGTCGAACCGGTCCAGCCGCCGGATCATCCGCGCCGCGGTGTCGACGTCCCACGCGCCGTTGACGTCCACCCGCACCCGGCCCGACGGGCCCAGCGCGTCACGCACCGCCTCCACCCGCGCCAGGTCGTCGCCCTCGTCCTGCCCCCGCTCGGCCACCTTCACCTTCGCGGTCCGGCACCCGGACGCGGCGACGATCTGGCGCGCCCGTTCCGGCCCCACCGCCGGAACCGTCACGTTCACCGGGATCCGGTCGCGCACCGGCGCCGGCCACCCCTCGAACGCCGCCTCCCGCGCCGCGGCCAGCCAGCGGGCGCACTCGGCCGGGCCGTACTCGGCGAACGGGGAGAACTCCCCCCACCCGGCCGGACCCCGCACGAGCACGCCCTCCCGCCGCGTGATGCCGCGAAACCGCGTCCGCATCGGGATGGCATACACCCGCACCGGATCCGACCCCCTGCCGTGACAAGCTCGAAGAAAACCTAGTAGTACCACGGGAAACGCGACCAATCGGGGTCGCGCTTCTCCAGGAACGAATCGCGGCCCTCCACCGCCTCCTCGGTGCCGTAGGCCAGCCGCGTCGCCTCACCGGCGAACAGCTGCTGCCCCACCAGCCCGTCGTCGACCAGGTTGAAGGCGTACTTGAGCATCCGCTGCGCCGTCGGGCTCTTGCCGTTGACCTTGCGCGCCCACTCCAGCGCCGTCGCCTCCAGCTCGGCGTGCGGCACCACCGCGTTCACCATGCCCATGCGGTGCGCGGCCTCGGCGTCGTAGGTGTCGCCCAGGAAGAAGATCTCCCGGGCGAACTTCTGGCCCACCTGCCGCGCCAGGTACGCCGAACCGAACCCGCCGTCGAAGCTGGCCACGTCCGCGTCGGTCTGCTTGAACCGGGCGTGCTCGCGGCTGGCCAGCGTCATGTCGCACACCACGTGCAGGCTGTGCCCGCCGCCGGCGGCCCAGCCGGGCACCACGCAGATCACCACCTTGGGCATGAACCGGATCAGCCGCTGGCACTCCAGGATGTGCAGCCGCCCCGCCCGCGCCGGATCGATCGTCTCGGCGGTCTCGCCCGCCGCGTACCGGTAGCCGTCGCGGCCGCGGATGCGCTGGTCGCCGCCCGAGCAGAACGCCCACCCGCCGTCACGCGGCGACGGCCCGTTGCCGGTCAGCAGCACGCAGCCCACGTCGCTGGACATGCGCGCGTGGTCCAGCGCCCGGTACAGCTCGTCGACGGTGTGCGGGCGGAACGCGTTGCGCACCTCGGGACGGTTGAACGCGATCCGCACCGTCCCGTGGTCGACGGCCCGGTGGTAGGTGATGTCGGTGAAGTCGAACCCCTCGACCGGCTTCCAGGCGTCGGGGTCGAACAGTTCGGAGACCTTGCCCGCTTGTGGCATGTGCCCTCTTCCTTGATCGGCGTGCGGGGTGCCCTGCGTCCCCAATTCAACCGCTTCGGCCGCCCCCGCCGAATTCGAACGCGTTCAACAGATCGTCTAGGCTGGCCGGGACATGGACAGCACACCCACCGCCTCCGCCGCGCACGCGAGCGAACGCACCGGTGAACGGCGGGTGCACGCCGTCGTGCTGCCCCCCGGCCGGCGGCTGTTCCAGGCGCTGGCCGTCGCGCTGGACGGTACCGGACCGGCCATCTGTCCCCTGTCGCCCGACCTGCCCGCCCCCGCGCTGCGCACGCTGCTGGACGCCCTGGCCCCGCACGCCGTGCACACCGCCGACGGGCTGCGCGCACGCCACGGCGGCATACCGGCGGCCGCCGACACCGCCGTGCTGATCGCCACGTCCGGATCCACCGGCACCCCCAAGATCGTCGAACTGTCCGCGGCGGCGCTGCGGCACTCGGCCGCCGCCACGTTGACCCGCATCGGCGCCCGCCCCGGCGACCGCTGGCTGTGCTGCCTGCCCACCAGCCACATCGCCGGCGTCCAGGTGCTGGTGCGGTCCCTGGTCGCCGGAACCGAACCGGTCATCCTGCCGCGCTTCGACCCGACCGCCTTCGACGCCGCCCTGGCCTCCGGCCGGCCGCTGCACACCGCGATGGTCCCCACCCAGCTGCGGCGCCTGGTCGACGCCGGAACCGACCTGGCCAAGGTCGGCGCCATCGTCCTGGGCGGCGCGCCCGCCTCCCCCGCCCTGCTCGCCCAGGCCCGCCGGCGCGGCGCGCGCGTCCACACCTCCTACGGCATGAGCGAGACCTGCGGCGGATGCGTCTACGACGGCGTCCCCCTGGACGGCGTGCGCGCCGAGGTCGGCGACGACGGCCGCATCCGCCTGGCCGGGCCCGTGCTGTTCACCGGTTACCGGCTGCGTCCCGACCTGACCGCCGCCGCCCGCGACGGCGACTGGTACCTCACCCCCGACCTGGGCGCCCTGGAGCCCGACGGGCGGCTGCGCGTGCGCGGCCGCGCCGACGACGTCATCAACACCGGCGGGGAGAAGGTCGTGGCGGGCGAGGTCGCCGCGCTGCTGGCCCGCCACCCGTCCGTGCGCGACGTGGTCGTGGTGGGCCGTCCCGACCCCGAGTGGGGGGAACGCGTCACCGCCGTCGTCGTGCCCGCCGGCGCCCCGCCCGCCCTGGAGGACCTGCGCGCCTTCGTCCGCACCGCCATGCCCGCCTACGCCGCGCCGCGCGAGCTGCAGCTGGTGGAGGCGATCCCGCTGCTGCCGTCCGGCAAACCCGACCGCCAGGCCCTCCGCCGCCCCGCCCCCTGACGCCTGCGCCGCCCGGCCGCAGGCAGGGCTGAGCCAGGGGCGGGCGGGTATCGGGGCACGGGCGTGACACGCTGGAGGACGGAGGTCCCTATGACGGAGCACCAGACCGAGCAGACGGACCGGCAGGCCGAGCAGCAGACAGAGCAGCAGACGGAGCAGCAGGCCGGGCGGCGGCCGCAGGGGGACGACCAGGGGACGCGGCGCGGCCGGCACCGGGAGAGCATGCTGACGGTACTGCTGGCCCTGGGCGCCAACCTGGGAATCGCCGTCGCCAAGACGGCCGCCGCGCTGATCACCGGCTCGGCGTCCATGGCCGCCGAGGCCGCCCACTCGGTCGCCGACACCTTCAACGAGGTGCTGCTGATGGTGGGGCTGCGCCGCAGCGGCCGCCCCGCCGACCGCCGCCATCCCCTCGGCTACGGCAAGGAACGCTACATCTGGACCCTGCTGGTCGCCGTGGCGATCTTCGGGATGGGCGCGCTGTTCGCGTTCTACCAGGGCGTCCAGACGCTGCTGGGCCACCGCGGCGGCGAGGCCGACCCGCTGGCCGGGTACGCGGTGCTGGCGGTGTCGTTCGTGCTGGAGGCGATCTCCCTGCGGCAGGCGTGGCGGCAGGTGCGCGGCGACGCCCGGGACGAGGGCCTGCCGGTGCGGACCCACATCCGCCGCACCGACGACCCCACGTCCGTCAGCGTGCTGCTGGAGGACTCGGCCGCCCTGGCGGGCCTGACGCTGGCGTTCGCCGGGCTCGGCCTGCACCAGCTCACCGGGTCGGCCGCCTGGGACGGCGTCGGCTCCATCCTGATCGGCGTGCTGCTGACCGCCGTGGCGCTGGTGCTCGGCCGCATCAACCTCAACCTGCTCGTCGGCAACCAGGCCGACCCGCGGCTGGTGCGGGACGTGCGGGCGCACCTGGGCCGGGCCCCCGAGATCGAATGGGTCGTCGACATCGTCACCATGACCTTCGGCGCCGACCGCGTCCTGGTGTGCGCGCGGCTGGACTTCCGCGACGCCCTCACCTCCGCCGACGTCGAACGCGCCTGCGTGCGCATGGCCCAGGAGCTGCGGGAGCGGCACGAGGAGATCGACGAGGTGTTCCTGGAACCGGTGCCCCGCGACGACCCCGAGCTGCGGCACCGGGTCATCGCCCGCTACGGGCGGGTCGCCCCGCCGCCGTCGTCGTCCTGACCGTGTGTTCAGAACCACCTTGCACGATGGTGAGAGGAGTATCACAACCAGGCGTCTTTACGTAGTAAGGTAAGGTTGGCGGCGGGGAGATCGTCGCGTGCGGCACGTCGCCTGCCTGGGCGTCCGCGGCCCTCACCGCACCGGGGTCCGCGGCCGCCGTGGGACGCTGGATGTGGGCCGCCGGGAACAGACGGCGTCCCCCCGGCGTTTGGGATTAGTGCGCGCGTCGAAGCCGCAAGTGCGCCTCCGCGTCGCACCACACCACCGAAGGGAGGGGGGTGTCCCCATGCCACGAACCGCAGCAGAGACCCCGCTCGCGGAGTCGTCGAGCCCCGCGCTCGACGACCTGATCGAGCGTGGTCGTGCCCACGGGCGCCTCTCACTCGACGAGGTGCGCAACGCCTTCGAGGCGGCGGGCATCAGCCCCGCACAGGGCCGCTCGATCCTGCGTGAGCTGTCCGAGGCGGGCATCGGCCTGGCCACCGAGGACGAGGGTTCCGGCAGGGCCCGCGCCCGCGCCCCGCGCGCCCGCCGAGGCGACGCGCCGCCGGCCCACACCGCGGGCACCGCGCACGCCGCCCCCGGCGACGGCACCGCCGACGAAAGCACCGACAAGACCGGCGAGACGGCGGTCGGCGCGACCGGCGGCAAGAGCGCCAGGAGCGTCAAGGCGAGCACCAAGACCAAGACCGCCAGGACGGGCCGCAGGCGCACCGCCGCCACGGCCCCCGCCTCCGACGACACGCCGGCCGCCGGGCCCGACACCGCCGCCACCGCCGGCGACACCGACGACGACGAGGCGTTCGAGGTCACCGAGGTCGAGGTGGAGGACACCTCCGCCGACCTGGACGACCAGTCGACCACCATGGGCGACTCGGTGCACACCTACCTCAAGGCGATCGGACGGCGCCAGCTGCTGACCGCCGAGCAGGAGGTGGAGCTGGCCAAGCGCATCGAGGCCGGGCTGTACGCCGAGCACAAGCTGACCCACGAGACCATCGACGACCCGCAGCTGCGCGCCGACCTGGAGTGGGTCGCCGCCGACGGGCAGCGCGCCAAGGCGCACATGCTGGAGGCCAACCTGCGGCTGGTGGTCTCGGTCGCCAAGAAGTACTCCGACCGCGGGCTGTCGCTGCTGGACGTGGTGCAGGAGGGCAACCTCGGCCTGATCCGCGCCGTGGAGAAGTTCGACTACACCAAGGGCTACAAGTTCTCCACCTACGCCATGTGGTGGATCCGGCAGGCCATCCAGCGCGGCTTCGCCGACTCGGCCCGCACCATCCGCCTGCCGGTGCACGTGCTGGAGATGCTCAGCAAGCTCAGCCGCGTCGAACGCGACATGCACCAGCGCCTCGGCCGCGAGCCCACCCCCGAGGAACTGGCCGTCGAGCTGGACAAGAGCCCCGAGCAGGTGCTGGAGCTGCTGCGCACCAGCCGCCAGCCGATCAGCCTGGACTCCACCATCGGCGAGGACGGCGAGACCCGCATCGGCGACCTGATCGAGGACGTCGACACCCCCGAGGCGTCCGAGCTGGTCGACCGGCAGCTCATGGCCGACCAGCTGCGCCGCACCCTGGACGTGCTGTCCCCCCGCGAAGCCAAGATCATGGCGATGCGGTTCGGGCTGTACGACGGAACGCCGCGCACCCTGGACGAGATCGGCAAGGCGCTCGGCCTGACCCGCGAGCGGATCCGCCAGCTGGAGAAGGAGTCGCTGTCCAAGCTGCGGCACCCCAGCAACGCCTACCCGCTGCTCGACTTCGCCGTCTGAGCCGCCGCCCCTCTCCCCCATCGGCACGCCCCCGCGGCACGACAGGGCCCGCCGGATCCCACGATCCGGCGGGCCCTTCGCCGTCCACGGCCACCCGCCCCGCCACCGGGACCGCGCAGGCCCCGCCGCCGGTCAGTCACCGGTCAGTCGCGGGTCAGTCGCCGCGGCGGAACTGCGCGATCGCCCCGGCCAGCATCACGAACCCGATCAGCACGACCAGCACGACCTCCAGCCACACCGGCACCAGCCACCCGTTCCAGGTGACCCCCGGGTTGAACACCCGCTGCAGCTCGGGCGATACGTCCATGTGCGAGAACACCGCCTGCCGCAGCGGGTCCACCGCGTAGGTCAGCGGGTTGAACCGGGTCAGCACGCTCAGCCACGCCGGCAGCCCGCCCAGCGGGTACAGCGCGCCCGACAGGAACATCATCGGCATCATGCCCATCTGCATGATCCCAAAGAACGACTGCATGTTGGTGATCCGCGCCGCCAGCAGCACCCCGAACCCCGTCAGCGCGAACGCCGTCAGGAACATCAGCGCCAGCAGCTCGGCGAGCAGGACCGGGTCGTAGGGCACCCCCGCCAGCCCGGCCAGCGCCAGGATCAGCACGCCCTGCCCGGTGGCGACCACGGCGCCGCCCAGGCACTTGCCGACCACGATCGCGGCGCGGCTGACCGGCGCCACCAGCATCTCCCGGAGGAACCCGAACTCGCGGTCCCACACGATCGACCCGGCCGAGAACAGCGCGGTGAACATCACCGACATCGCGCACACGCCGGGGAAGATGAACGTCCTCAGATCCACGTCCCCGGCCGGGCCCTGCCCCACGGCCATCAGGTTGGACAGGCCGGTGCCCATCACCAGCAGCCACAGCACCGGCTGCATCAGGTTCGCCACCATCCGCATCCGGTCCCGCCAGAACCGGATCAGCTCCCGGTGCAGGACGATCTTCACCGCCCGCAGGTCGTGCCGCACGCTGCGTTCGGGCACCCGCACCCGCACCACCTGCGGCGCCGTCGTGGCGTCCGTCGCGTCCATCGTCACCGCCTTCCCCGCGCGACCATGCGCATCCAGTCGGTACTGGACGCCTCGGCGTCACGGATCGTCTTGCCGGTGAACGACATGAACACATCGTCCAGCGACGGCCGCGACACGCTCACCGAACGGATCGCCACCCCCAGCCCCTCGAACAGCTTCGGCACGAACGCCTCCCCCGCCGCCACCGCGAACGTCACCGCGCCCTCGGCCATCGTGGCCTCCACGCCGAACCGCTCCGTCAGCGCCGCGATCGCCGCCTCGTCGTCGTCGGTGCGTATCTGCACCCGGTCCTTGCCCACCCCCGCCTTCAGCGCCTCGGGGGTGTCCAGCGCCACGATCCGCCCCGCGTCCATGATCGCGATGCGGTCGCAGTACTCGGCCTCGTCCATGTAGTGGGTCGTCATGAAGATCGTGATCTGCTCGGTGTCGCGCAGCCGGCGGATGTACTCCCAGATCGACGAGCGGGTCTGCGGGTCCAGACCGACGGTCGGCTCGTCCAGGAACAGCACCCGCGGCGAGTGCAGCAGCCCCCGGGCGATCTCCAGGCGGCGCTTCATCCCGCCCGAGTAGGTCTGCACCAGGTCACCGCGCCGGTCCCACAGCCCCACCATCTCCAGCACCTGCCGCATCCGCTCGCGCGCCGCCGTCCGCGGCACCCCGTACAGCTCGGCGTGGAAGCGCAGGTTCTGCTCACCGCTGAGATAGCCGTCCAGGGTCGGGTCCTGGAACACCAGGCCGATGTTGCGGCGCACCTGGTCGCGCTCGGTCACCACGTCGTGCCCGGCCACCCGCGCGGTGCCGGCGCTGGGCCGCAGCAGCGTGCACAGCATGTTGATCGTGGTGGACTTGCCGGCGCCGTTCGGGCCCAGGAACCCGAAGATCTCGCCGGGCCGGACGGTGAACTCGATCCCCCGTACGGCCTCGACGTCACCGAACCGCTTGACCAGGCCGTCCACCTCGACGGCCGGTTCCCCGCTCGGCATGCGGGCCTCCCTTGACTGATTCACTTGGCCTGCCCAACAGTAGGAATGCCCTATCGTGTCGTCAAGCGAGATATCAGACCTGCCGGAGGAGACCGCTGTGGCGCACCCAGGACCAGCGGAGCGACCGGACTGCGCGCACCCCGGCCCCGCGCCGCACGAGCCGCTGCTGCGCGCCCCCACCTACCTGGTCGCCGAGCTGACGAAACTGATCCGCCGCGAGTCGGCCGGCGCCCTGCCCTGCGCCGACGCCGCCGGACGCATGCGCGGCCCGGCCGTGCTGGTGCTGGCGTGCGTGGCCGCCGAAGGGCCGATGTCACAGCGGCAGGTCAGCGAACGCCTGCGCATGGACCCCGCCGACGTGGTCAGCCTCGTCGACGTGCTGGAGGAACGCGGCTACGTCGAACGCCACCGCGACCCCGCCGACCGGCGCCGCTACCGGCTGGACGTCACCGAGGACGGACGGCTGTTCCTCGCCCGCCGCCGCGAGGCCGGCCTGCGCCTCAACCAGCGGCTGTTCGCGCCGCTGACGCCCGAGGAGATGGAGCAGTTCACCGACATGATCGTGCGGGTGCTCGCCCACCACGACCCCCGCTTCACCGAACACGGCCCGTCCGAAACCGGCCCCGAGGACGCCGCCTGACGGCCCGCGGCGCCCGGACCGGGGTTCAGGCGACGGGCACGGCGCCGCACAGACGCAGCCGGGCCTCGTCGTAACGGCGCAGCACCAGCCGCGCCACGGCGTCGTGCGCGCCGATCGGCGCCGACACCCGGTCGGCGCCCGAGGCCGCCATCCGGTCGTGGAAGAACCCCGGCGCCAGCAGGTAGGACGCCACCGTCACCCGAGCGGCGCCCCGGGCGCGCCGCTCGGCCACCACCTCGGCCAGCGCCGGGCCGCCCGCCGCGACGAACCCGTAGGGCACCGGCCGCCGCAGCCGCCGCGCCAGCAGGCGGGCCGCCACCCGCACGTCGCTCACCCCCGCCGGGTCGGACGAACCCGCCGCGCCCAGCACCACCGCGTCCCCGCGTCCCGGCGCCGCCGCCGCGACCAGCCGTTCCGCCAGCGCCGCGGCGAGCATGCCGTGCGGGCCCAGCGGACGCGCCATCACCGCCTGCGGGCAGACCCGCTTCACCCGCCCGGGAATGTCGATCAGCGCGTGGTAGCCGCGCGCCAGCATCAGCGGCACCACCACGACCGGGCCGCGCAGCGGACGCGCCGCGTCCTCCAGCGTCGGCGCGGCGATCTCGGCGTAGCCCTCGGCGACCGGCAGCCACGGCCGCAGCGCCCGCACCCGCTCCAGCAGCGCCCGCACCGTCCGCGGACCCGCCGGGTCACGGGTGCCGTGCGCCACCGCCAGCAGCGTCGGCACTCCGCCCTCCCCCGACGCGTCCCGCCCCACCGTGCAGGCGTCCCGCCCCAACGCGCCGTCCGCCAACGCGCCCTCCCCCATCGCGCCCTCCCCCATCGCGCCCTCCCCCATCGCGCCCTCCCCCATCGCGCCCGTGCGCATCCCGCCCGTGCGCATCCCGCCCGTGCGCATCCCGCCCGTGCGCATCCCGCCCGTGCGCATCCCGCCCGTGCGCATCAGCCGCTCAGCTCCACCCGGACCGGGTCGCACGCCAGCCGATAGCCGCGCTTGACCACCGTCTCCACGATGCCCGACCGGCCCAGGCCGCGCCGCAGCCGCGCCACGGCCATCTCCACCGCGTGCTCGTCGGCCTGCGGACGCGCGTCCCGCCCGCCCGCCGACGTGCCCACCACCAGCCGGCCCGGCAGCACCCCGCACAGCTCGGCCCGCGACACCACGTGCCCGGGACGCCGCGCCAGCGCCCGCAGGATCGCCATCGGCGCCGGCGCGATCGGGCGCAACTGCCCGTCCAGCACCACCGCGTGCCCCCGCAGCTCCAGCGAGAACCCCCGCACCTGCACGCGCCGCGCCCGCCGCTCCGGCAGGTCCGACACCAGCGCCCGCACCAGCGCCCCGATGCGGGCGCGTTCGGGCTGCACCGTCGGCACGCCCCGCTCGGTGAGCTGCTGCGCGGTCACCGGCCCCACGCACGCCGCCACCACGTTGGCACGCAACGCCTCCAGCAGCGGCTCCTCCAGCCCGTCCTCGGCCGCCACCGCCAGCGTCGCCGCCACCGCCGGCGCGCTGGTGAACGTGATCGCGTCCACCGTGCCCGCCACCGCCTGCCCCACCAGCCGCCGCAGCGGCGTCGGGTCGTCGGTGCGCGACCACCGGTACACCGGGATCTCGACCACCTCGGCCCCGGCGGCGCGCAGCGCCGCGGCGAACTCCGGCAGCTCCTCCCCGTACAGCTGCACCGCCACCCGCCTGCCCGCCAGGTCCTTGCGCAGCAGGTACTTCAGCACCTCCGCGCAGCTCTCCGACTCCGGCGACCAGGTCTCCTGCAGCCCCGCCGAGCGGATCGCGCCGCGCGCCTTGGGCCCCCGTGCCAGGATCTCCACGCTCGCCAGCCGCTCGATGAGCGCGTCACGCATACCCCACCCGTCGGCGGCCTCCAGCCACGCCCGGAACCCGATCCCGGTGGTGACCACGGCGTGGTGAACCGGCGCCTGGATGCACTCGTCGGTCGCCTCCAGCAGCCGCGTGTCGTCCGACAGCGGGATCAGGCGGATCGCCGGGGCGTGCACCACGCGCGCGCCGCGCCGCTCCAGCAGCGTGGCCAGCTCCTCGTGGCGCCGCGCGGCCGTCACCCCGACGGCGAATCCCGCCAGCGGCTCACTGTCGGTCTTCATGAGTCAGGGCCACCTCCACGCGGCCGGTCGCCGGGTCCCGGCGGATCGGGAAGGTGGGCAGCGCCACCTGCGGGTCGTCCAGGCACGCGCCGGTGCGCAGGTCGAAGACCTCCTTGTACATCGGCGACGCCACCGTCGGCACGCCGCCGCGGGTGCCGAGGATGCCGCGGGAGATCACGTGCGCGCCGGAGAAGGGATCCAGGTTGGACAGCGCGTACAGCTCCCCGCCGAACGTGCGGAAGATCGCCACCTGGACGCCCTGCACGAGCGCGCACACGCCGCGTTCGGGGATCAGGTCGTCGTAGGAGCACACCGGGTGCCAGCGCCCGCCGCCGTCGCGGGGCGCGGGCCCGGTGGGGCGAAGGTCGGTCGTCGTGGTCATCGGCTCGCCACCTCCAGTCGCGGACCGGTCACCAGGACCGGCTTGATCTGCTCGCGTTCGGACTCGAACACGATGCTCGGGTCGGGCACGTCGGGCGCGTTGACGAAGGACACGAACCGGCTGAGCCTGTCCGGATCCTCCAGCGTGTCGCGCCACTCGTCGGAGTAGGACCCCACGTGCCGGTCCATCGCCGCCTCCAGCTCGGCGCAGATGCCCAGCCGGTCGTCGACGATCACCTCGCGCAGGTAGTCCAGGCCGCCGTCCAGCGACTCCAGCCAGGTCGCGGTGCGCTGCAGCCGGTCGGCCGTACGGATGTAGAACATCAGGAACCGGTCGATCAGCCGGACCAGGCCCTCGTCGTCCAGGTCGGTGGCCAGCAGGTCGGCGTGCCGGGGCCGCATCCCGCCGTTGCCGCACACGTACAGGTTCCAGCCCTTGTCGGTGGCGATCACCCCGAAGTCCTTGCCCTGCGCCTCGGCGCACTCGCGCGAGCAGCCCGACACCGCGGACTTGAGCTTGTGCGGGGCGCGCAGCCCCCGGTAGCGCAGCTCCAGCCGGATCGCCATGCCGACCGAGTCCTGAACCCCGTAGCGGCACCAGGTCGACCCGACGCACGACTTGACGGTGCGCAGCGCCTTGCCGTAGGCGTGCCCGGACTCGAACCCCGCGTCGACCAGCCGCTTCCAGATCCGCGGCAGCTGCTCCACCCGGGCGCCGAACAGGTCGATCCGCTGCCCGCCGGTGATCTTGGTGTAGAGGCCGAAGTCGCGGGCGACCTCGCCGATGACGATGAGCTTCTCGGGAGTGATCTCCCCGCCGGGGATCCGCGGGACCACCGAGTAGGTGCCGTTCTTCTGCAGGTTGGCCAGGAAGTGGTCGTTGGTGTCCTGCAGCGCGGCCTGCTCGCCGTCCAGGATGTGCCCGTTACCGAGGCTGGCCAGGATGGAGGCCACCACCGGCTTGCAGATGTCGCAGCCGCGGCCCCGGCCGTGCTCGGCGATCAGCTCGGTGAACGTGGTGATGCCGCGCACCCGCACGATGTCGAACAGCTCGGCGCGGCTGTAGTCGAAGTGCTCGCACAGCGCCCTGCTGACCTCGATGCCCGCGGCGGTCAGCTCGGCGTCCAGGATCTTCTTGACCAGCGGGACGCAGCTGCCGCAGGTCGCCCCGGCCCTGGTGCAGCTCTTGACCGCGCCCAGGTCGGTCAGGTTCTCCTCGCGGATCGCGCAGCGGATCGCGTCGGCGGTGACGTTGTTGCAGTTGCAGATCTGCGTGCCGCCCGGCAGGTCGCCGCCCGCCGCCTCGGTGCCGCCGAACAGCGCCTGCTCGGGCGAGCCGGGCAGCTCGGCGCCGACGTAGGCGCGCAGCGTCGGGTAGGCCGACGCGTCGCCGACCAGCACCCCGCCGATCAGCGTGCGGGCGTCGTCGCTGACGATCAGCTTCTTGTAGACCCCGGCGACCGGGTCGGTGTATGTGACGTCCAGGGCGCCCTGGTCGGGGCCGGCGAACGGGTCGCCGAAGCTGGCCACGTCCACGCCCATCAGCTTGAGCTTGGTGGACAGGTCGGCGCCCTCGAACCGGGCGCGGCCGTCCTGCCGCGACACGGCCGCCAGCAGCTGGTCGGCGACCACCTCGGCCATGCTGAAGCACGGCGCGACCAGCCCGTACACCTGCCCGTTCACCAGCGCGCACTCGCCGACCGCCCAGATCGCCGGGTCCTCGGTGCGGCAGGTGTCGTCGACGACGATGCCGCCGCGTTCGCCGACCGGCAGGCCGCAGCCGCGGGCCAGCTCGTCGCGCGGGCGGATGCCGGCGGAGAACACCACCACCCCGGCGTCGACGGACGCGCCGCCGGCCAGCGCGACCCGCGCAACCCCGCCGTCCTCGCCCGCCTCCAGGCCCGCCATCGGGGTCCCGGCGTGCACGGTCATGCCGAGCGCCTCGATGTGGCGGCGCAGCATCGCCCCGCCGCCCTCGTCGAGCTGGCGCGGCATCAGCCACGGCGCCACCTCGACCACGTGCGTGTCGACGCCCAGGCCCTGCAGCGCGCGGGCGGCCTCCAGGCCGAGCAACCCGCCGCCGACGACGACGCCTCCAGCCCCAGGCCTTGACGTTGTAAGGTCGCGGCAGTGGGCGCGGATGGCGTCCAGGTCGTCGATGGTGCGGTAGACGAAGACGCCCGGCAGGTCGCGGCCCGGCACGGGCGGCACGAACGGCGTCGACCCGGTGGCCAGCACCAGCGCGTCGTAGCCGACCACCCGTCCCGAGGCGGTGCGCACGGTGCGCTCCCCCCGGTCGATGGCGACGACCGGGTCGCCGGTCAGCAGCGTCACGCCCTCGTCGTGGGCGGGGTAGGACAGGTCGGCGTCCTCGGTCAGGTAGGAGGTCAGCGCGACCCGATCGTAGGCGGGCCGGGTCTCCTCACCGATCACCGTGACCCGCCAGGCGCCCGCGCCGTCGCGCTCGCGCAGCGCCTCGACCAGCCGGTGCCCGGTGGGCCCGTGCCCGACGACGACCAACCTCATGTGCCCGTCTCCTCCTGCGTCGGTCATGCTGAGATCCTCAGCAGGGGTCGTTTCGCGGTTGCGTCCCGTTTGTCACCGGCGTGTTAAAAGACGCTCACGCCGAAATCGAATCGTGGTCATCCCGCAATGGACGGCGGAAGAATTCCCGTCGATGTTCCGAAAAGCGTGAAACCCCGCCGTCGTGACGGCGGGGTTTCGTTGCGCCTGTGTCTCCCCGCGCTCATCGCACGGCGGGTACGGCACGGGCGAGTACGGCCCGGGCGGCGGGCGCGGGGCGCGTGCGGGGCTCACACGCGGCTCATACGGGGCTCACCCGACGGGCACCGAGTCCTGCTCGTCCAGCCACGCCACGATGCCCTCCAGGGCGTCCCGGCACCCGCCGCAGCCGGTGCTCGCGCGGGTCTCCCGGGCGACCTCGTCGGCGGTACGTGCCCCTTTCTCCCAGCAGGCCCGGATTTGTCCTTTGGAGACGTTGTTGCAGTGGCACACCGTCGCCGCGTCCGGCATCCGCACCGGCGAATCGGCGGCCTGCACGCCGCCCATCCCGGGGAAGAACAGGCTCAGCCGATCCGACGGCAGCGGCGCGGAACGGTCGTACAACTGCGTCAGCGTCCCGGCGGTGCTGGTCTCCCCCAGCAGGATCGCGCCGACCAGACGGTCCCGCCGGATCGCGACCTTCTTGTAGGTGCCGCGGCTGGCGTCGGCGAACCGCATCACCTCCACCTCGGGATCGTCGTCGCCGAAGTGCGTCTCCCCCATCGCCACCAGGTCGACGCTGGCGGCCTTCAGCCGGGTGATCTGCCGCGCCCCGGTGAACCGCGCCCCGGCGTCGGCGCCGGTCAGCAGGTCGGCCAGCACCGTCGCCTGCTCCCACGCCGGCGCGACCAGCCCGTACACGGTGTCGCCGTACTGCGAGCACTCCCCGATGGCCCGCACGTGCGGGTCGCTCAACGACCGCAGCGTCTCGTCCACCAGGATGCCCCGGTCCACCTTCAGCCCGGCCTCCCGCGCCAGCCCCACCTCGGGCCGCACCCCGCAGGCCATCACCACCACGTCGGCGGGCAGCCGCTCGCCCGACTCCAGCTCCACCGCGTTCACGCGCCTGTCGCCGTCGGTGGCCAGCGCCCCGGCGCTGGTGCCCAGCACGGTGCGGATGCCCAGGCGGCCCAGCGTCCGCGCCAGCACACTGCCCGCGCCCTGGTCCAGCTGGCGTTCCATCAGATGACCGGCCAGGTGCACGACCGTCACCGCAAGGCCCCGCCCGGCCAGCCCGCGCGCCGCCTCGATGCCCAGCAGCCCGCCGCCGACGACCACCGCGTGCCGCGCCCCGTCGGCCGCGTCCAGGATCCGCCGGCAGTCCGCCAGCGTGCGGAACGCCACCACCCCGCCGGGCAGCCCGTCCTCGGTGCCGGGGATCGGCGGCACGAACGACGTGCTCCCCGTCGCGATCACCAGCGTGTCGTACGGGGTGACGCTGCCGTCGGAGGCGTGCACGCGCCTGGCGTCCCGGTCGACGCGCACCACCTCCACGCCCAGGCGGGCGTCGACGTCGTTGGCGTCGTACCAGGCCGGGTCCACCAGGCCGATCTGCTCGGGCCCGGTCACCCCGGCCAGCACGTTGGACAGCAGCACCCGGTTGTAGGGCTGCTGCGGCTCGGCGCCGAACACCGTCAGCGCCACCCGCCGGTCGCGCGCCCGGATCTCGCTGACCAGCCGCGATCCGGCCATGCCGTTGCCGACGACCACGATGCCCGCCGGCGTCCCGCGCCGGCCCGTCGCGCGCGCGCCGCTGTCTGTGGAGGATCGGCTCATCTGCTCGCTCCGCTCGGTTCCCGGGCCGCGCCCGGTTCGTCGATCTGGCTCGCCCGCGGTGCGGCCACCGGTTCCAGCCGCACCGCGCACACCTTGAACTCCGGCATCCGCGACACGGGGTCCAGCGCCGGGTTGGTCAGCAGGTTGGCCCGCCCCTCCCCCGCCCAGTGGAACGGCATGAACACCGTGTCGTGCCGGATCGCGTCGGTCAGCCGGGCCCGCACCGTCGCGGTGCCGCGCCTGCTGGCCACCCGCACGTCCGCGCCGTCGTCGATGCCCAGCCGCTCGGCCAGGTCCGGATGCATCTCCACGAACGCCTCGGGCGCCGCGTCGGTCAGCGGCCGCACCCGCCGGGTCTGCGCGCCGCTCTGGTACTGCGCCAGCACCCGGCCCGTGGTCAGGTAGACGGGGTAGTCGGCGTCGACGTCCTCTACCGCCCCGCTGTGCTCCACGGGGGTGAACCGGGCCCGCCCGTCGGGCGTGGCGAACCGGTCGAGGAAGGGACGCGGCGTGCCCGGGTGCTCCGGCGACGGGCACGGCCAGAACACCCCGCCCTCCCGCTCGATGCGCTCGTAGGTGATGCCCGAGTAGTCGGCCAGGCCGCCCGCGCTGGCGGCGCGCAGCTCGTCGAACACCTCGGCGGGCTCGGCGCTCCACACGCCCGGCGCGTCCAGCCGCCCGGCCAGCGCCGCGATGATCTCCAGGTCGGTGCGCACCCCGTCCGGCGGCGGCACGGCCCGGCGGCGGCGCAGCACCCGGCCCTCCAGGTTGGTCATCGTGCCCGACTCCTCGGCCCACTGCGCCGTGGGCAGCACCACATCGGCGCGGGCCGCGGTCTCCGACAGCACGAAGTCGGCCGCGACCAGGAACTCCAGCGCGTCCAGCCGCTCCTCCACCGCCGCCGCGCGCGGCGCCGACACCACCGGGTTGGACCCGAACAGCAGCAGCATCCTCGGCCCGCCCGCGGTGCCCAGCGCCGACAGCAGCTCGTAGGCCGACCGTCCCGGCCCCGGCAGCACCGCCGGGTCCACGCCCCAGACCGCGGCCACGTGCGCGCGGGCCGCCGGGTCGTCGATCTTGCGGTAGCCGGGCAGCTGGTCGGCCTTCTGGCCGTGCTCGCGTCCGCCCTGCCCGTTGCCCTGCCCGGTCAGGCACCCGTACCCCGAGCCTTCGCGGCCGGGCAGGCCCAGCGCCAGCGCCAGGTTGATCAACGCGGTCACCATGTCCACGCCGCGCGCGTGCTGCTCGGCCCCGCGCGCCGTCAGAACGTAGGACCGCCGCCCGCGCGCCAGCAGCCGCACCGCCTCGCGCATGTGCGGCACGGGCACGCCGGTGATGCGCTCGACGCGGTCGGGCCAGTAGGAGTTCACGACCGTGCGCACCGCCGCGAACCCGTTGGTGCGCGCCGCGACGTACTCCTCGTCCACCAGGCCCTCGGTGAGCGCCAGGTGCAGCATGCCGTTGGCCAGCGCCAGGTCGGTGCCGGGCGTGGGCTGCAGGTGCAGGTCGGCCTGCCGGGCGGTGGCGGTGCGCCGCGGGTCGACCACGACGAACGCGCCGCCCGCCCGCTGCATCGCGGTGACGTGCCGCATGAACGGCGGCATCGTCTCGGCCACGTTGCCGCCCACCAGCAGGATCGCGTCGGCCGCCGCCAGATCGGTGATCGGCCCGGGCAGCCCCCGGTCCATGCCGAACGCCCGGCCCGTCGCGGCCGCCGCCGACGACATGCAGAACCGCCCGTTGTAGTCGATCTGCGATGTGCCGAGCGCGATCCGGGCGAACTTGCCGAGCTGGTAGGCCTTCTCGTTGGTCAGGCCGCCGCCCCCGAACACCGCGACCGCGTCGGGCCCGTGCGCGTCCCGCAGCCGCCGCGCCTCGGCGGCGATCCGGTCCAGGGCCCGGTCCCACGTGCAGGGCTCCAGCGGCGCACCGCGCCGGGCGCGCATCAGCGGCGTGGTCAGCCGGTCCGGCACCGTCAGCACCTCGGCCGACGTCCAGCCCTTCTGGCACAGCCCGCCCTGGTTGGCCGGGACGTCCGCACGTGGCGTCACCCGCAGCGGCGGCCCCGAGCCGGGGCGCACCGCGCCGGCGGGTGCGGGCCCGCCGCCCAGGTTCATGCCGCACTGCAGGGCGCAGTAGGGACAGTGGGTCGGGGTGTCGGTCATGTTTCCGAGGTTGTGCGGAGCCCGTTTCGCGTCGGGGTCCCGCGTGTGACCCCGCTGTTAAAAGCGGCTCACGCACCGTCGATCACCAGGGTCAGAACGTCGCCGCCCGCGCCGCCGTCCGGGCACTCCCGACGATCTTCGACGCGCACATGTCAAGCGTTGTCAGAGATCTGTCGAGTCCGTTTCGTCGCAAATGCTCCGTCCGCCGCACGGATCGGCGGCGCCACGGCGGGCCCGCGGCACGAACCGTCCCCACCCGCGCGCCCGGCCCGATCACGGCGCGGCCGACACGCCTAACCTCGGTACATGCCCGACCTTGCTTATTACGCCTCACTGCCGCGCACCCGCGGCGCCGCCGCCGCACTGCTGCTCGACGACCTCGGGCGGGTGCTGCTGGTCAAGCCCACCTACAAGGAGGGCTGGTTCCTGCCCGGCGGGGTGATCGAGGCGGGCGAGTCGCCCCTGGCCGCGTGCGTGCGCGAGTGCGAGGAGGAACTCGGCCTGGTCCCGCGGCTGGACGGCCTGGTCTGCGTGGACTGGGGGCCGCCCCGCGACGGCGTGGACGCGGTCAACGTGTTCGTGTTCGCCGGATCGCTGACCGACACCGAGATCGCCGCGATCCGGCTGCCCCCCGAGGAGCTGTCCGACCACGTGCTGGTGGCGCCCGAGAAGGTCCCCGAACTCGCCCCGCCGCACGTCTCCCGCCGCATGGAGCCCAGCCTGCGCGGCCTCGTCGAGCACCGCGCCGTCTACCTGGAGGACGGCCGCGAACCCGGGTACGGCCCCACTCCCCTGGCCCCCGGCCCCCGCCCCGGCCGTCCAGGGTAGACACGCGCCCGGACGGGTAGGCCGCAGGCGACGGACGAAGAACGGGGGGACCGTCGATGGCAGCCTGCGAAGTTTGCGGAAACGACTACGCGTTGAGCTTCGAGGTGCACGCCCAGGGCGCCGTGCACGTCTTCGACTCGTTCGAATGCGCGATCACCAAGATGGCGCCGATCTGCGAGCACTGCCAGTGCCGCATCCTCGGCCACGGCGTCGATGTGGGCGGGCACTGGTACTGCTGCGCGCACTGCGCCCGCACCGCCGACCCGCGCAGCGCCGAACTGGTCGCCGACCACGCCTGACCGGCTCCGCCCCCGCCCGGCGCCGCCACGACCAGCGCCGCCGGGCGTAGGGGTACGCCCGGCGGCCGAAGGCGCGCGGGCCGGTCGCCGTCCCGCGCGACGGCGACCGGCCCGACAGTTCACACGCCCGCCTCGGCCAGGCTCATCCGCGTCTGCCCCACCCGCACCTTCCGCAGGTAGAAGAACCAGGTGAGCAGCACGCACACCCCGTAGAACGCGGCCAGGATCAGCAGCGCGGGCGCGATGCCCTTCGTCTCCTCGATGGAGATCCGGAACGTCTGCTGGATCAGCACGCCCCCGGCGGCGCCGACCGCCGAGATGATGCCGATCGCGGCCGCCGCGGTCCGCCGGGCCCGCGTCAGCGCCCGCTCGGTGGCGGCGCCGTCGCTCTGGTCCACCTCGGCCAGCTCCCGCGCCCGGAATATCGCCGGGATCATCCGGTAGGTGGAGCCGTTGCCGACCCCGGTGGTGACGAACACGAACAGGAACGCCGCCAGGAACATCGGCCAGCTCCCCGCCCGCACCGACACGGCCACCGCCGCGACGCCCAGCCCCATCAGGAAGAAGTTCACCATCGTGACCCGGGCGCCGCCGAACCGGTCCGCCAGCCAGCCGCCGAACGGACGCGCCAGCGACCCGGCGAAGGCCCCCAGCCAGATGAAGTGCGACCCGGTGATGTCGGGGAACGTGTTCTTGATCAGCACCCCGAAGGAGAACGAGTAGCCGATGAACGACCCGAAGGTGCCGATGTACAGCACCGACATCACGACCGTCTGCCCGTCCCGGGCGCCGGCGCCCATCTCCCGCAGCGTGTACGCCGACGTCGCCTTGGTCAGGTTGTTCATGAAGAAGTAGGCGCTCACGGCGGCCAGCAGGATCAACGGCATCCACACCCAGCCCACGGCGACCAGCCCGAACGCGGTGATCAGCGGGGGCATCGCCAGCTGCGTGACGCTGGTGCCCAGGTTGCCGCCGGCGGCGTTCAGCCCGAGCGGCAGGCCCTGCCGCCCGGTCGGGTAGAAGTGGGTGATGTTGGCCATCGAGGAGGCGAAGTTGCCGCCGCCCAGGCCGGTGGTCGCCGCGATCAGCAGCAGCGCCCAGTACGGGATCCCCGGATTCTCGATCGCGTAGACGAAAAGCCCGCACGGGACGAACAGCAGCAGCGCGCTGACGACCGTCCAGTTGCGGCCGCCGAACCGGGCCGGGGCGAAGGTGTAGGGGATCCGCATCGCGGCGCCCACCAGGTTGGGCAGCGTGGTCAGCCACAGCGTCTGGCCCACCGACAGCCGCACGCCGTTGTCGGCCAGGTTCAGCACCGCGATGCTCCACAGCAGCCACACGCAGAAGCCCAGGTGCTCGGTGAAGATCGAGAACACCAGGTTGCGGGCGGCGACCCGCCGCCCCGTCGCGGCCCAGAACCGGTCGTCGTCGGGCTCCCAGTGGTCGATCCAGCGACCACCCCGGGGTGTGGCCCCCGTCCGCGGGGCGGCTTCGTCGGTCAGCGCCGTCATGGCGTCTCCTTCGGGTGTCGTTGGCGGCCGGCGGCGTTGCCGGACGGATCCTGCGGACATCCGCGAAGGTAGGAACGGCGGGTTACGCGGGGCGGCACGTCATGTGCCCGTGGTGCTACATCCTGCGCACACCCGTAACACGGTCGTGTGAAACCGGGCCGCGCCCGGCCGAGGAGAAACGCCCAGGTCAGGAGCCCGATCCAGACCCGGATCCGGACCCGGCCTCCGACCCGGAATCCGGCCAGGACGGGGACCGGCCCGAGGAGCGCAGCACCGCCTCCCAGGCGTCGCCGGACGCCAGCGGCAGGTGCGGCACGCCCCAGTGCCACGCCGACACCAGCAGCTCGGGATCGCGCGGCCGGTAGTCGTCGCCGATCGCGCGCGCCAGGTCCCAGGCGTGCAGGTGCCACTCCACGCACGCCGCGCCCGCGTGGTCGCCGACGGTGTACTTGGTGCCCCGGTAGACCAGGTGGGTGCGGTCCCACATGTCGGGCATCAGGTCGGCGTAGGCACCCGCCGACACGGTGAACGCCATGATCCGGTCGGGGCCCGGCTCGGGCGGCAGCACGGCCAGCTCGGCGGCGTTCTGCCGGGCCTGCTGGCGGATCAGCACCGCGGTCGCGGCGTCCCGGGCGAACAGCTTGGCCAGCCGGCTGTCCGGAGAGTCCTGCAAGTACTCCAGGTAGTTCTCGGCGACGCAGCGCAGATGGCCGGCCAGGTCGATGATCTGCCACTCGGTGCACGGGGTGGGGGCCGCCCAGTCCGCCACCCGCCCGGCCAGCGCGCGGATCGCCTGCACCCCGTCCCGGTAGGACTCCAGAACGCGATGACGGTCAGGCGGCGTGCGCTCCACGTGACTTTCCCCCCGCGGTCAGAGCACCTTCGATGGCCGGCCGACGCGCCGGACCGGCGGCCGCAGCTGCGTGCGGTGCGTGCGAATCCCTCGACCGGGACGCGTCGGCGGCGTCGGCCGCGGCACGGTGCCGCGCGGGCGACGCGGAGCGTCCCGGCGTTCCCCGAGGGGCTACGTTCTCAGAAGTCGGCGGCCGGTGCCACCCGGTGACGCTGTGTCGTCCCCCCCGGGTCGGCCGCCCCCGCCCGGCGCCGGGCGGGTGTCGAACCGGTGCGCGGCCCGTGTCAGGCCGCCACGCCGGGGCCGGTGCGGTAGCCGAGCCGGTGGGCCTCGCGCGCGGTACGCAGCCGGTCGACCTCTTCGGTCCAGGGCCGCACGGCCGGCTTGGCCTTGGCCTCGCGGCGCGCGATCTCGGCGGCGCGGCGGGCCCCGGCGTCGGCGCCGTCGGACGCGTACACGCGGGTGCCCATGGCGACCCGCTCGGCAGCCTCGGCGGCCAGCAGCGCCTCGGTGAGCGCCTTGTCGAACGCGATCGACAGGGCCCGCAGCTCGTCCGCGGGCCGCGCCTCGGTCTCGGCGGCGCGCAGCACCCGCTCGGCCTCGGTGGCGGCCGCCAGCCGGTCGCGGTAGGTCCCGGCCAGCCGCTCGTCGGCGGCGTAGCGCTCGGCGACGTCCTTGCTCACCCGGCGACCCAAGGCCATGGCGGTCCCCTCCTTCGTCCGCGGCCGTGACCGGCCGTGCTCGACTCTACCCTGCCGTGACCGGCCGTTCGTGGCACGTGATCGAGGTGTGATCGGGGGTTAGCGTACGCCCGTCCCCGGCGTGTCGTGACAGCGGACACCCCGCCCACGCCCTTTACGCAGTAAGGTCAATGGTCATTATGGTTCGACAGCCGAGCATCAACGCCCAGAACCGCCCGCCGCTGACCATCGAGCGGATCATCGAGGCGGCGCTGGCGATCGTCGACGGACAGGGCCTCGGGCGCCTCACCATGCGCCGCCTCGGCGACGCCCTGGAGGTGGAGGCCATGGCCATCTACCACCACCTGCCCCGCGGCAAGGAACAGCTGCTGGACGGCCTGGTCGCGCACGTGGCGGTCGCGCCGGCCGCCGCCGCGCCCGGCGCCGCCGAGTGGCGCGACGCGCTGCGCCGCTGGGCCGTCGCCTACCGCGAGCGGCTGCTGGAGCACGCCGGGGTGCTGCCGCTGCTGGTCACGCGGCGCAACCCCGCCGCCCTGGCCTCCACCGCCGCGTCGCTGCGCGAGCTGATCCACCGGGGCGGCGTGCCCGACGACGCCGCGTCCGTCGCCGCCCACACGCTGCTGGCGTTCGTCATCGGGCACGTCGCGCTCGAGGTGCGCGGCACCGGCGACGACGGCGCCACCACCGCGGCGGCCGCCGGACCCGACGGCCCGGTCGACTGGCAGGCCCGCTTCACCACCGCCCTCGACCAGATCATGGCCGCCGTCGCCCCCTGACCCACACGCCGCGTCGGCCCCCGGCCTGTTCGGCCGCCCCTACCGATCAGTCTTCGACGACGAGGACCTCCAGGGTGCGGGGGCCGTGACCACCCTCCACCCGCCGCGCCTCGGGGCCGCCGGCGACGGGCGGGCCGCTGATCCAGGTCAGCGGGCGCTCCGGCCGCAGCCGCGCGACCGCCTCAGGCACGGTGCCGACGATCTGGTCGGCGTGCACCACGCACAGGTGGTAGTCGGGGACGAGCGACAGCAGCCTCCGTCCCTGCGCGCGGCCCCCGTCCAGCACGATCGTGCCGGTCTGCGCGATCGCCACGGCGCAGCCGGTCACCACGCCGTCCAGCGCCTGGAGGGTCTCCAGGTCGGTGAGGCCGGTGTCGGCGACGGCGTGCACGCCGTCCAGCTCGGACAGCCATCCGAACGGCAGGTCGGCCGGGGCCGCGATGCGCTGCGCCTCACGCGCCCACAGCGCCGCCGCGACCGAGGTCGCCAGATCGTCGGCGCCGGCGTGGCGGACGGTCGCGCGGTGGTCGGCGACCCGCTCGGTGAACATCGCGATCACGTCGGCGCGGGTGGCGGCATCGGCCTCGGTGAGCCGGCGCCGGTAGCCGCGCGGCACGTCCACGCTCGTGCCGCGCGCCTCGCCCAGCGCGTCGCGCACGCGCCGCAGGATCCGCTCGCGCGAGCTCACCGCTGTCCCCCACGGCGTGCGCGGGCGCGCCACCAGGCGCGGAAGCTGCGCACCGGCGGGGCGGGCAGGTCGCGGGCCTCGGTCCACTTGCCCAGCAGACCGGGCAGCCGCCGGATGCGGCCGCCGCGCGACAGCAGCCGCGCCCACCGCGCGCCCGACCGCAGCGCCGCCTCGTAGCGGCCCTGCTCGCCCATCGTCCAGGCGGCGCTGCGCATCATCAGCAGCTCGGGCGTGGGCACCGGCCGGCGCCGCCGCGACTCCACCACCGCGCCCCGCAGGTGGACGAGCAGCTCCGGAATGTCGATCTTGACGGGGCACACGTCGGCGCAGGCCCCGCACAGCGTGGACGCGTACGGCAGGGACGCGTGCGCCGCGCCGTCCACGCCCTCGACCAGCGGCGTCAGCACGGCGCCGATCGGCCCGCCGCCGCGCGGGCCGTAGGGTTCGTCGCCGGTGCGCTCGTAGACGGGGCACACGTGCGAGCACGCCGAGCAGCGCACGCAGCGCAGCGCGGCCCGTCCGACCTCGTCGGCCAGCACGGTGGTGCGGCCGTTGTCCAGCAGCACCAGGTGCAGCTCGCGGGGCCCGTCGCCGGGCGTGACGCCCGTCCAGGTGGACACGGCGGGGCTCATCCGGTCCCCAGTGGCCGACCGCGGCAGCAGCTGCAGCAGCACCTCCAGGTCGTCCCAGGTGGGCACGACGGCGTCGATGCCCGCCACGCAGATCAGCGTGTCCGCCGCGGTCACGGCCGTGCGGCCGTTGCCCTCGGACTCCAGCAGCACCAGCGTGCCGGTGTCGGCCACCATGAAGTCGGCGCCGCACACCGCCACCCGCGCCGACAGCAACCGCCGCCGCACATGGGCGCGGGCCGCGGCGGCGAGCGCGGCCGGGTCGTCGGGCAGGCCGGGCGGCGCGTCCGGCAGCGTCCGCGCGAACAGCTCGCGCAGCCGCGCCCGGTCGCGGTGGAACGCCGGGGGCGCGGCACGGGCCGCGGGCCGGGGGTCGTCGCCGAGTCGCGCGACGAGTTCGGCCAGGTCGGTGGGGTGGACGGTCACGCCCGCCTCGGTCAGGGCCTCGTGCAGGCCGATCTCGCGGGCGGCGGGCGCGGCGGCCGTCACCACCTCGCCGTGCCCGGTGGCCCGCACCAGGCCGGTGACGAGGCGGGCGGCCTCGGCGGCGTCCGCGGCCCAGTGCACGGCGCCGCCCGCCTCGGTGACCGACTTCTCCAGCCGTTCCAGGTGCCCGTCCAGGTTGAGCAGGGTCTCGTCGCGGACGGCGCGTCCGGCCTCGCGCAGCTCCTGCCAGTCGCCCAGCTCGCCCGCGGCCGCCTCGCGCCGCTGCCGCAGCGTCGCGGCGGCGGCCCGCAGGTCGCGGCGCAGCCCGGTGTCGGACAGGGCGGTGCGCGCCGCCACGGCGAACTTGGGCATGGGCAGCGACACGGGCCCCGCGGAGGAGGCCCTCCCCCCGGCGGAGGAGCCGCCGTTCACGACCGCCCCGCCGCGGCCGGTGCCCCGGTGGCGGCCAGGATCTCGGCCAGGTGCATGACGCGGACCCCGCCGCGCAGCCGCGACAGTGCTCCGCCGATATGGGCCAGGCAGGCGTTGTCGGCGGCGCACAGCACGTCGGCGCAGGTGCCGCGCACGTGCCGCACCTTGTCGGCCACCATCGCCACCGACACGTCGGCGTTCTTCATCGCGAACGTCCCGCCGAACCCGCAGCACTCCTCGGCCGCGGGCAGCTCGACCAGCTCCAGGCCCCGCACGGCGCGCAGCAGCCGCAGCGGACGGTCGCCCAGCCGCAGCGTGCGCAGGGAGTGGCAGGTCGGGTGGTAGGCGACGCGGTGAGGGAAGTAGGCGCCGACGTCGGTGACGCCCAGCACGTCCACCAGGAACTCCGACAGCTCGTGGACGGCCAGCCCGGCGGCGGCGCGTTCCAGCTCGGCGTCGCCGTCGGCGCGGGCGATGCGCGCGTAGGCGGCGCGCACGGTGGCGGCGCAGGACGCCGACGGGGTCACCACCGCGTCGTGTTCGGCGAACACCGTTGTGAAGCGGCGGGCCAGGTCGGCGGCCTCCCGCTGGTAGCCCGTGGTCCAGTGCATCTGGCCGCAGCAGGTCTGGCCGGGCGGGAAGACCACCTCGTGCCCCAGACGTTCCAGCAGGGCGGTCACGGCCCGGCCGGTGCCGGGGAACAGCGCGTCGTTGAAGCACGCGACGAACAGAGCGACGCGCATCTGCGGCCTCACCTCCCCCTGGCCCACGCCCCCCGGGCCATCGTAGGGGTCGGGGCGCCCCTGGTCCCGGTAAAGTCACGGCTCGCCGGGTGGCCGATGGGGGCCGCGCGGAGACGTCTGGCACTCTTGAGTGAGGCGTGTCACACCCCGGCCCGTCCTCCGGTACCAGTTCACAATCGTCCCTTCGGGCTATGGTCCGGGCGGGTCGAACCGTTCCACACTGGGTGACGTCAAACACATGCAAACCCACACCAGTTGTCGAGACCGGAGGCACGCAGATGTGCCCGCACCAGCCGCCATGTCCCGCCGCCGACGGACCTGACCGCGACGCCGCCCGGACGATGGTCCATCACCCCGAGCAGGGGTGGAGCCTGCTGTGCAACGGCGTCGTCCTGTTCGAGGACACCGGCGAGCTGCTGCCCGACGGGGGTGTCATCGCACCGCACAGACCGACGGACGTCCCGGCGCGCACCGCGCCGGCGCCGTCCGCCGTCTGACCGGTCGCCACGGGGGAACCGCTTCTCCACGGGGGACCAGTACACGGGGTGATCATCCTCGGGGCGGCGCCGCCGCACCGACGTCAGCTCCACCCGGCCGCTTCCGGCCCCGCCCGGGCCGGAGGGGCCGGCCGCTGTGCTCAGCTCGGGCGGCCGCCCGGCACGGGGGCCCGCGCCGTCCAGCGGCGCAGCCACGGCTCCACGGCCGCGCCGACGGCCGCGGGGTTCCTGTCCAGGTCGTGCCGTTCGCCCGGCAGGACGACGACCTCGGTCGCGTCCGCCCGCTCCGGCACGCCGAACGGGTCGCGGTCGCCGTTGACGACCAGCACCTCCACGCCGGCGGCGCGCAGCTCGTCCGCGCGTGACTTGTCCGGCTTGCCGGGCGGGGTCAGCGGGAACGCCAGCGCGACCACGCCGGCCGCGTCCGCCGCCCGCGCGGTGCGGCAGGCCACCCGGGCGCCGTTGCTGCGCCCGCCCTGCACCAGCGGCACGTCCCCGAACCGCTCCCGCAGCACCCCGATCACTTCCAGCCAGGCGGCGTCCTGGCGGACCGGCGAGCCGGGCGCGCGCCGTCCCGCCGCCCGGAACGGCTGCAGCACCCGCGCGACCGCCCCGCCGAGGCCCAGCGCGACCTCCCGGACGGCCAGCAGGTCGGCGGCGTCCACCCCGCCGTTCGAGCCGTGCGTCAGCACCAGCAGGAACGCCGGGTCGCCGGTCTCGTCGAGGGTGACCTCCGCCGGACCCTGCGCCGTGTCGATCCGCATGCGCCCACGGTAGCGGCCCGTCCGCTGGGGAAGGCTGGAGGGCATGGCGAAGATGAGCGACAGCGAGTGGCGAGCGTTCGTCACCCAGGGCACGCGCACCGGCAAGGTGGCGGTGATCCGCGACGACGGCGCGCCCCATGTGACGCCGATCTGGTTCGTCCTGGACGGCGACGACCTGATATTCACCACGGGCTCCGAGACCCTCAAGGCCCGCGCCCTGCGCCGCGACCCGCGCGTGTCGGTCTGCGTGGACGACGACACGCCTCCGTTCTCCTTCGTGGTCATGCGAGGCGAGGCGACCCTGTCGGAGGACCTCCCCGAACTGCGCCGCTGGGCCACCGTGATCGGCGGCCGCTACATGGGCGAGGACCGCGCCGAGGAGTTCGGCGCCCGCAACGGCGTCCCGGGCGAGTCCCTCGTCCGCGTCCACCTCACCAAAGTCATCGCCCAACGCGACATAGCCGCCTGAGCTGACCGACCCCCGTAACAGAGCGCGTGAAGAGCAGGGTCTGCCGGTCAACACGTGGGCGAAGGGGTCGTTCCTGCGGGGAAACACACCACCCATAGCGGGGCGCAGCGAACCACAGGCCCTGCCGGTCAGCCACCGGTGAGCGAATGGGGTCGCCCCTCAGAAAACACGCCACCCGCAACAGGGCGGAGCAGAGCGCAGGCCTGCCGGTTAGCCACGGGAAGGCGAAGGGGGCGCCATTAGCGCACACGCCACCCGCAACAGGACGCAGCGGAGTAGAGCCGGCCAGCCGCGGAACGTGAAGAGGACGCCTCCACAAATCACGCCACCCTCAACAGACCGGGCAGAGGGCAAGGTGCCGGTCAGCCACGCGAACGTCAAGGAGGTGCCCCCAGCCCACACGCCACCCACAACAGGACCCAGCGAAGTAGAGGCCTGCCGGCCAGCCGCGGAAACGTGAAGGGGGCGCCACCAGGAAACACGCCACCCGCAACAGACCAGGCAGAGAGCAAGGTGCCAGTCAGCCACGCGAACGTCAAGGGGGCGCCCCCAGCGCACAGCCACCCGCAGCAGAGCAGGCAGAGTGCAGGGTGCCGGTGAGCCACGGGCGATCAAATCAGAGGGGGCGTGTCATCCGCGCGGGTAACGCAACGCGTGTCAGCAAGCGAGAAGCTGGTTGGGGCCCAGACCGTCCGGGTTTCAACCAGGGCTGCGATTGCCGGGACACAACAAGTTGGACCGCTTATGGACGCCCGTTCCAACTGCTCGTGAGCCACAACCGGCTTTCACAGGAACTGTGTGTCCCCCCCGGCGCCGGAGCGGGACCGGGGCGGGCGACGGTCTGCGGCCGTGCTCAGGGCCGGGTGCGGGCGGCGGCCTGGTGATGAGGGGGTTCTCGCTCTTCGTGCGGGCTGGTCTGCGGCGGCGGAAAGGGAACCAGAGCGCGGCGACCAGGGCGAGGCTCAGCAGGTGCCAGGGTGTTCTCCACCAGGGGCTCACTACCCCGGAGTAGGAGGCCTGGGTCACTGGTCGCGCGGTTGCCGACCAGGCCAGGAAGGCGTCACCGACGGGGAGAGTGCCGAAGGCGTAGCGCTTGGTCTTGGGAAGGCGCACGGGTAGTCCGGCGGTCTCGCCGAGCGCGTACAGCGGCCCGGCAAGACGGTCATCGCCATGGACCCGGGCGGCGCCGAGTGCCACCACGGTCGCGGACGCGCTCACCCCGAGGATGAGCGGGCCGGAGTCGACATCGCCCTGGCCCGATAGGCCCGGCGGGTACTCGGCGATCGCTGGCAGGCCGAGCCGGGTGACGACGAAGAGCCGCCGGAACTGGGCGTATTGCCGGCGTCCCCAGGCAGGATCGACCTCTACGAGGAAACGCTGGATCATCGACTGCGAGGTGCCCCGTGCGCCCTGGAACTGCGGGCGGACCTGGTGAGGGAGCAGGCCGGTGGCCGGGTCGAGCCGCGCACGCGCCGCTTCTGTCCAGCGTGCAGGGTCGCCTGGTAGCGCGGCGGGAACAGCCTGTCGTGCAGCCGTAGAGTGGCGGAAGCGACGACGCTGTCGACCGGCCATGCCTGGCCGGGATAGGCGTCCAGGAACGGTCCGGATCGATCGAACTCGGCGGCGAGCGCGGCTGTGTCGCTGTGGAAGCGGGCCGTCTGCGTGGTGTCCCCGAGCGCGATCGCCTTGCCGCGCAGCCAGGAACCCCAGCCGACGTAGAAGACGCCGTAGGCCGGACGCAGCGCAGGGTCACTCCGGGCGGAGACCGCCCACCGGTTGTCCAGCCTGCGCCACTGTCCCACCCCGTCCCGTAGCGGCCTGCCTGACGGCGCTTGCCGATCAGATCGCCCTCGCCAGAACCCGTTGGCCTGAGGGACGGACGCCCCTTGCCCCCTTCGCGGCCGACGGGCGGCCCTGCACTCCCGCTCCGCCTCTGGGTTCCCGAGTTGCTGCCAAGCGCCCCGATGCGATCGCGAACCGGCGGCCGCGACGACCGGGCGGCCCCGCTACTGTGGAGCGGCCCCGCCGCCACCTACCGCGGACCACTGCGACGGCCGGGGCCGTCAGCCGCCCGGCCAGGGTTGTTGACAACCGTCCAGCCGAGGACCAGTGGCCTGGTGGTGGCGCCGCGCCGGTCGATTGCTCGATCGTTGCCCGCCTTCGGGTCGGCGGGTGGGAACACACGCCCACTGGGCGTCTGACCAGCAAGCCCCAGCGCTGGATTGAAAGGCCGAACGACACCGTGCCGGTCCGCGGAAAGGAGAACTGATGGGTGTTGCAGCCGACGTGGATGCTCTGCTGCGGCTGATGCCGCCGCCGGAGGACGGCGGCAGGGCCGTCGACTGGGACCGGATGGCACAGTCCTGGGGCCGACCGTTCCCGCCTGACTACCGGCGGTTCATGGAGGTGTACGGAGCCGGAGTCGTCCAGGACTTTCTGGTGGTCCTCGCGCCGCAGCCTAAAGCACCGCTGCCCGAGGCGGGCTGGGACGGGATGGTCGAGGAGACGGGAAACGCCGAGGACACCTGGGCGAACGCCTATAAGACCCCCGAACTGGAGGGCACGTCGCCCCGGCTGATCGCCTGGGGAGCCGCCGCCAGCGCCGACATGATGTGCTGGGACGCCTCCGGTGAGGATTCGGCCGCGTGGCCGGTCCTGGTTTTCAACCGCGGGAAGATGCAGTTCAGTCGCTACGAGTGCGGGATGGCGGAGTTCCTCACCCGGTTGCTGCGGGGCGATTTCCCCGAGTGCCCGCTGGGAGACGTCACCCTGTGGAAGCGGGGAGAGGCGGCCTTCAAAAAGCTGGGGTAACCCGCCGCTCGTAAATCAGTGAACTGAAGGCCCGGATCGGTCGAGGCCTGGGCCTCCTGCCTCATCCGGGCGCAGCACCGGCGCCGACTCATTCCCCCACGTCCACATCGCAGTGGGACGGGCAACTCGCCGCCGCAGAAGCAGGGCCGGTTGCCGCATCATGACGGCCAGACCGGCCAGGACACCTGAGACGTCATCAACTGGCGGACCGACGGAGTCATCGCCGAAGGAGACGGCGCGGCCTGGACGGCTATGCCCAGGCCCACGTCCGCCTCGATCTCGAGGGCACCTGGCGCCGCGTCGACCCGCTGCAGAGCTGCCCCGATAGGTCGACCCGTCACCGCCCAACGCCGTTCCCCCTCTCGCCGAAACGCTGCGGGACTGGAGAGGACGGTCGAACAAACCCGATGACGCGGGGAGCCCGCTACCGCCGCTAAGCCTGCTTGTCAGCCCACACGAGCGTCCACCTGCGGACGGTCAGCCGCCGCTCATCGGTGACAAGATCGCCGGACGATCGGGGATCATCAAGTCGCCGGGCCGGTCGCCCCCTGTCAGTCCGACTGCCAGGCCGTGTCGCCCGACGCGATAGCCACCGAGTGCCGCATCCAGCACCTCATACGTGCCGATCTCCGACAACACCACCGACCTGACCTGCAGAAAACCCAGCGACATGGCGCCGCGGACGGCCCGTCGAAGGTCCGGCCGTCCCCGGCACGTCGAACTGGGCGCCCCACCGCCGGCAACCGCAGCCTGCGCCACCATGCTCCGGGAGTTCTCCGAGGTCGCCAGCGGCCCCGCATTGTCGAAGCAGCGTCCGCAGCACCTGTTCGCCCGACCAGCCCCGCGGCCGACACAACGAAGACCGATTGCCCAAAAGACCGCGGTTCAGCAGTCCGATGGCGACTCCCGGTGGCAAGCACAACGCCAGCATGAAGTACACCGTCAAGCGGGACGGCAACAACCTACGCCGCCGCTCCACGGGGCCGACCTTTGCGTGTCCCATCGACCACCAAGCCGGGGCCGCAGCCCAACGCCGGTTCCGCCGCTCGCCCCCGAACACGATCAAGCACTGGGGAAACCGCTACCTCGTGGTGCGCCGACCTGTCGTGATCGTGAGCAGCAGCCATGATCCATCCCTCCCCAACTCCCCCGCGGCTCCGCGGAGGCAACCGCACTGCGCGCCCCGCCCCCGAGGCTCGCTTTGAGCAGTGCGGCACTGGGGCGTTCCAAGTTGCACCCGCCGCATCAGGTCCGGACGACAGCCGTGTAAAGACCCTCGTCGGTGGCGGCCAGGAGGGTGCCGTCCGTGGTGAAGGCCAAGTCGTTGACCATGCCGGGAAAAGCGATGCGGTGACAGGAGGCGGGGTGGGCAGCGTCCCAGGCCAGCAGCAGACATGGATCGTTGGGCACGTCTGCGGCCACGAGCAGGCGGCCCGCCACGGTGGCGGCGGCCACCTGTTCGGGCAGATCGGGTGTCTGCAGCGCGGTGACGCGCCTGCCGTCGAGCCGGCACACCAGCACGCCGGGGTACTCCGGCCGAATCAGCAAGGCGCCGTCCGGTCCGTCAACCGCCGCGGCCCGCCGGCAGCCCGGGGACGGGAAGCTGGTGATCTCCTCGCCCCGTTCGATGTCCCAGACTGCGAGGTAGTAGGCGTCCACGACGTCCACGGTGCCGTCGTCCCACTCATCGATCTGTTCGGTGTCGCACGTCAGGCCGATCAGCGGGCCGGTCAGGTGCAGGATCCAGCGGTCGAGCCCGGCCCAATGGCCGAGCCACACACGGAAGACGGCACGCTGGTCCCCAGTGAAGGCGTCCCAGACGACGACCTCGGCGTCAACGGGCCCGAAGACGGCGACGACGGCCGCTGTGCCACAGTGCACGGCCAGCCCGACCGACACCGGCGGCTTGGGGCGCTTGGGATCGATGGTGATCTCAGTTCCGGTACCCAGGTGACGGACGCGCAGGCATTGGCGGTCTGCCCAGGCCACCAGCGGCGCGTCACCACCTGGGCCGGGCAGGACATCGAACGCCCAGCTCGACCGGTCGGCGGGGAAGGACAGGATCGGCGGGCCGACGGGCGATCCAGACGGCACATGCCATGTTCGTCCCGTGATCGGGAACGGCGCGCGCTGGGACGTGAACGCCAATGGCTCCTCACGGGTGGTGGCAACGCCGTCGAACACCCCGGGCGCCAGGAGGTTTGCGGTCACGGTTTCTGACACGTGACGCAGGCTAGGGCACATCCGCGCGGTACCGCAGGTTCAATTTCCGTCACTACGGGTCCGCAGGGCATCCTGCAGGCGGGAGGAGCATGAAGTCGTCCTCGCCCGAGTCCCGCGAGCCAAGACGTCCACTCGCGGGCATCGCGTTCGATCAACGGCAGGAATTTCTCCCCCAGGTCAGCACCGCGGAACGCACGGGCCACAAGCGCGCGCCGCACCGCGTACTCGCGCCCGCTGAGCTGCACGATGGTGCGCCCGTGCACCGGGGAGGGAGTGAACGCAATGCGGGCGGGCTGAGTTGACGGCCCGCCGCTCAACCACGGCGCCCCCAAGCTCCTTGAGGTTGACGGCACCGCCAGGCCCCTCACAGTGCGGATGGACGACTCGTGGTCACCAACGGCTGCTTCACCCGTGAAGCCCGTCGCCGAGCGATGCACGTCCGCATGCCCCTGGTCAACCGGAGCCGCATGGCGTCAAGGGACCTCCTGCGGAGTGTCAGTCCGTCAAAGATGTTTGAGCTGGTCAGTCGGCAACGGGACCAGTGTTGTCGGCTGTTGTGCCGTCTTGAACAGGCCACGTCCTTTACAATGTAGATCAGTAACAATGTGGGCGACCTCGACGCAGCGCCGCAGGTGATGAAGCCGCCCGGCCCACACCGCGGTCATCGGCAGCGAACGAGGAACCCGGCCAGGCGTCGGCGGCCGGTCAGCACGAAAGCGTTCTCGCTGTGCACAGAGTCAGCGAAGCCGCCGCTGCGCACGGATCAAGGCGTGAGGAGGGAGTAGGCGAAGGTGACTGTTCAGCGGCGGCGCTGGCTTCTGCGCTGACGTTTGGAGCCAGGCTGGCGATGCCTGGCCGAAGTAGTGCAACCGGTCCTTGGTTCCCCGGCCGGTCGATCGGTGAGAGTGTGCCGCCCAGGATGAGGTGGGCCTTACGCGCCGCGATCCGCATGGCTTGGCGTAGGCCGGGCGCCGGGCCGGCCAGCAGGGCGGTCGGCCGGTAATGCTCGCCACCGTGAGCCGATCGCCCGTCAGTGCGTGGTGTGCGACCGTTCAGATGGATCGACCCCATGCACGAATCACCTCGAACAGTCGCGCGACACCAAAAGCTCGAGAATCTCGCTGGCGATGTCCTCGGCGGGCACGTCTTCGAGGCCGGCGGGGGCGTGAAGATCAGGCGGCGAGGCTTGGGTGGGGAGGCTGGCTCTCAGCAGGCGCGAACAGTAGTCGGTTTCGGTGGGTGGCGGATCGCAGCCTGCGGTGATCTCAGCGAGTTCGTTGCGGATGATGTCGGGGACCTGTGGCCACGCCGGGCGTGCCGCTTCCTTGGCGAAGTCCTCAAGACCGCGCTACGAGTGGTATTCGGCGAAGTCGAAAGACGTCGTAGTCGTGGCCGGTCAACCCATTGGACGAGGCTATCGCCGCCTATGCGGTTCGCCGCGGTACAACAGGTCGCCTATGCGCTCGATTTCACGCGCGAGCTCCGCCGGCCGTGTGGGATCGACAGGTGGAGGCAGCAGTTCCGACGCAGATCCACGCGCGCATCCTCCCACGAGCAACGTCGTCCGCCGCGACGGTGCTTGGACGTGGCAGTCCAAGTTTCCGAGTTTGTGGTTGTTCGGGCCGGCGTGCTCCTGGGTACGCGTGGTTTCAAGTAGCCGCTACCCCCTGGCGAGGTCATGAAGTACGACCGTCCCGTGCGAGAGCTTCTGGTCGAGTGTGTGAGCAGTCTTCCCGAGCCGTTCACCAGACAACAGGTCATTGACTGGTTCCGCCAGAACTACCCCGACATCGCCGAGCGGACCATCGTCACCCAGGTAGGAAGACTGACCGAGCCGCCGGACAAGGCCCAGCACGCCCGGGGGCTCGCCGCGCAAGCCCCTTTGCTGGTCCGGGTGGACCGTGGCCGCTACAAGCGCATTTCGTCACTGTCCAGTACGGCTCGGCCGCCTGCCGCCGAAACAGCGGTGATGGGGCTGGTCCTCGTGGGGTGTGTGAAGACCAAGGCAGACCGGGCGATGGCGGCCAAGGACCTGTATCGCAGCCCACTGTTTCAGCGGCGCAGAACCTACGCCGAGCGGACGGCCCTGCCATGGTTCATCCTCAGCAGCCGCTGGGGGCTTGTCGCGCCGGACGAAGTGATCGCCCCCTATGACATGTATCTGGGGGATCAGCCTGTTTCGTATCGGCGGGCCTGGGCGTCCTTCGTCACCCAGCAGCTTCTGCTGCATGGGCCGGTGGCCGGACGGCGGATCGAAATCCATGCCGGTGACGCGTACATCGCGCCGCTGCGTCCTCTCCTGGAGGATCTGGGCGCGGTGGTGATCGATCCGGTCGATGCCCGTTCCAGGGGCGAGATCATCGCTTGGTACAACCGGTTCCCGTCCGGTACCGGCCCGTCTGAGACTGCCGCCGAGTGCGGTGAGATCGACCGGGTGGTGGACGAACTCGCCGGCGCGTTGTCGGACAGGACGGCGGCCCTCACGATCCCCGAACTGCGGCGCTCCGAGCGGACGCGGCTGTCCTCACCAGGTGTGTACGGCTGGTGGGTCGATGCCGACGGCGCGCATGATCTCTCCGTCGGCATCGGTGAACGTCTGGATGCGGGGCTCATCTATGTCGGCCAGGCGGGAGCCACACGCCGGCCGAGCGGCAAACGGTCCGCCGGCACCCTGTGGTCCCGCATCGTCACCATGCATCTGTCCGAGAATGCCGAACTGTCCACCTTTCGCCGCACACTTGCCGCCGCCCTCAGGGGACCGCTCCGGCTTCGGCACGAGGACGATTCGCGGCTATCGGATTGGATGACCCGCCATCTGTCCGTGGCCGCCGTCCCCTGCGACGACGCAGACGATCTCCGCACCATCAAGGAGGCCCTGCTTCGACGGCTGGACCCGCCCCTCAACCTGAACGGCGTCCCGTCCACGCCGCTGCGCGCCCGGCTTCGGGCTCTGCGCGCCGAGAGGACGGACGGAAACCGGCGCGGATCCTAGTGAAGATCTTCAGCCGCAGCGCCATTCGTCCCATAATGGAAGTTTCCCGCATTGTTCCTAGCCTCACAGCAAGCATTGTTGGGGGGTGATTCCTGGACGTAACCGGCCGGTCTCGCATGGGTTTCTCAAGGGTCGATGCAGGAGGGACAGCCGATGACGACGTTGGTCGAAGGACCTGACTGGTCGGTGCGGGGACTCGAGCAACGGTCGGGCCGCTACCCGCTACAGGTGGAGGCGCCCATCCTGCGGGTGGTCGAATTGCTGGTGCCCGGTATCTCCACAGTCACCCGATATATACGCTATTACGCCTTGTATTCGGCGTTGGCCGCCCACGCTGCCAGGCAAGGTCTGGACGGCGCCGCGTGTCAGCGGCTGCTGCGCCGTTGCGAGGTCGTTCTCGCGGGGGTCTCGCTCGTACACGACCACCCCGAGCGGTGGCCGGGCATGGCCCACGGGATCGATCGGGTCAGGTTGTCGCTCGGAGACCAACTGGAACTCCAGCCGGTTGCCGGGGTTGCGGACAAGGAGCGCTCTTACTCCCCGCGGCCCTGGGGTTTCTGGGCTCAGTACGGCGGGCCGAGCACGACCCTCGGCACCATCTCCATCGATGACGGTGCACTGCGCCCGGGCAGGCACGCCTGTCCCGTGGAGGTCCGTGAGCTCTTCACACCGCTGGTGCGAGCCGCCGACAGCGACCTGCTGCCCACAGCACGGCTTGGTGAGCTGGCGTCCCTGGCCATGCAGGCGGCTGACCTGCCCGAGGTGCCATGGCTGCGCGGGTTGTTCACCGCGAAGCGCGAAGGGCGGCACGATCCACAGACGTGGGAGCCCGATGACCGGCGCCGCCGCGCCACGTTCCGGATGTTCGGGCGGGCCACGCTGCTGCACGGCTCCCAGGCCGGCGGGAACTGGGAGGAATGTGTTCGCTCGGCGGTGGCCTTCGGTGATCAGGTCGAGAACGACCCGGTGTTGAGCGCGCTCCCCCATGTCCTCGGCTGGCGCGGATTGCTGCTCAGGAACTACTCGGTGAGCGCGTGGCGGCGCCTGTGGGCCGGGCTGGTCAGGTCGATCGGTTCCGCGGAAGGTGAGGCCGACCGCAGCCATGACGAGCTGCGCGCCTGGCTGGTCGACGAGATGCCCGACGCGTCGTTGCGGGTCGTCCTCAACGAGCTGCCGGACACGATGGCCGGCGGGCACCCGGCGCCGGCGGAACGGCAGGTGCTGGAAACAGCCGGTGACCGGCGCGACCCCTTGGTGAACGTGAAGCTGCTCCTGCTCGGAGGCCTGCGTGAGAGGGACCTGACAGGCGAGGCGCGCGCCACGTTCCTGGGGACGTCGAACGACATCCTCAACCCCCTGTGGGTGTCCCGGCTGATCGTTGACCACATCGACCGCCCCATGCACGACCTGGCGGAGCGGCTGGTGGACGACATGCTCACGCAGTCCCGCCGGGTCGCGTTGGCCAAGATGCGCCCCGACGGCTCCGGCCGGATGCGGGTGTTCTCCCGGATTCACGAACGCGGTGGCCGCTACTACAAGACCGGTGACGAGGGTGACGGCGACATCGGGACGCGGCTTCACCAGGTCGCCGATTTCGCCCGTCAGCTCGGTCTCGTCGCACTGGCCGACGACGGGACCGCGACGGTGACGCCGCTTGGCCTGGAGCTGCTGGAGGTGGGGGAATGACGTGGGAGTTCGCCTCGCCGCTCACCCTCCTCGGCGAGTGGCGGGACCGTACCGACGCGGCCAACCTGCATGAGCTGCTGTTGCTCGGCTTCACGGTGGACCTGCCCTTCCTGGAAAAGGTGGCCATCCCGACCGCCCGTGCCCTGGGGGCGCGGGTCACGGTCGTCGGCGACGCCTCGCAAGGTCTGTACGACCCGGTCGACGTGCGAATGGCCGGACGCGCCTACTTCCATGGGCTGGCGGCCTGCCGTGGGGCATTCCATCCCAAGCTGGCACTGCTGATCGGCGAGCACGATCTGGTGGCCGCGATCGGTTCCGGCAACCCGACCATGGCGGGCTGGGGGTACAACGACGAGTTGTGGACCGTGCTGCGCGGTCAGCGCACCGGTGCCCCCGAAGGCATCCGCCAGGTCGGCGATTGGCTGGGGAGGCTGTACGGGCCGGTCCGGTCGCCCGACTACGTGGGAGAGCTCCTGCGGGAGACGGCCGCGCGGCTGGAGGAGTTCCGGACCTCTCCCCATCCGGCTCAGGTGCTGCACAATCTCGACAGCGGACTGCTCGATCAGCTGCCCTCCGGTCCGGTCGACGAACTGCACCTGTACGCGCCGTTCGTGGACCAGAACGGGACGGCGCTGAGCCGGATCGTCGAACACTTCGCCCCGTCCCGGATCGTCATCGGCCTGCAGGAACGCTGGAGCAGCTACGACGGTGACGCGATCCTGCGTTCGGTCGAGGGGCTGGAGACGGAGGTGCGGCTGCTGCCCGAGCGCCGGCCACGTCACGGCAAGCTGCTGGAATGGCGGAAGGGCGAAACATGGACCGCCCTGACCGGCAGCGCCAACCTGACCGAAAGCGCCCTGCTCAGACCTGTCAGTGCCGGGGGCAACTGCGAATTGGGAGTCCTGACGCCGATCCCGTCCCCGCTCATGCCGGAGGGGGACGCCACCTCCCCCGCCCGGCTGCGGGGACGACGCACCGTCCAGCCGACAACGGGCCGGACGACGCTGCTCGTCCTCGGGGCGCTGCTCACAGGCAAAGGGCTGCTGCAGGTCACTCTGGCGCGGCCCTACGACATCGATGTCGCCGTCGAGGCCTCCCCTGACGGATCACCAGGCTCCTGGACGCGCATCGGCACCATCCCCGCTGGGCAGACCACTGGTGATTTCGCGGCCGCGGAGTTCGCCGGCGCAGTCGTACGGGTCATCGCCCCGCGGGCGCAGGAGCGCGTCGAGTCGCCTCCGGTTTTCGTCGTCCACCCCACCCGCTGTGCACGTCGCCAGGCCGACGAGAACCGTCCCCGGCTTCGCCACGCCTACACCGAGGAGGAGATCTTCACCGACGAGGAGCTGGCCCGTCGCTTCCGTGCCGACCTGCTGCGGCTCTCCGAGCAACTCGCCGAGCAGCGGACCGCGAGTCTCAGCCACGGCCGGACCGACGTCACGGCATCCGTCGTCCACGACCGCTGGGCTGCGTATCTGGAGGAGTGCGAACGGGCGTTCGGCCGTCCCTTCACCGTCAAACTCTTCGGCAAGGCCGGCATGCCCGATCCCTCGCCGCGTTCGCGCTGGGGCCTGTCCGCCGACGCCGCAGTGGAAGACGTCGAGGAGGCGGACGGCTCGGACGAGGAAGCCGAGGACGCCGTGGTCCGGGAGATGTCGTCGTCCGAACGCTCCGAATGGCGTAAGTGGATCAGACGGGCCGTCTCCCGGACCATTCCCGACCGGCGGGAACCGGCGCCAGTGGCGGTGCGCATCCTGATCGCCCGGCTTTTCGTCCAGCTGCTGGCCCACGGCGTCTGGGATGTTGACGACGACTCCTGGCGAGCGGACCTGGCCCGCCTCACCCGCGGGCTGCCGCCTGGGCCTCACGACGACCTGCCCGAAGAGGCCATGGGACATGTAGCGGCATTGGCCGCCGTGTGCATGGGGCTGTTGCGCAGCGGCGCCTCGCTGACGGGCGGCGCCCCCGCCGACATACTCGCCGCACAGACCTGGCAGGCCGTCAAGGACCTGATCGTCCAGGCGGACATGGAGCTGGCCGAGGACCTGCTTCTGCCCGCGCGGCTTCCCCGCGCCTACGTGCTGGGCCGCTCGGAGTGGTGGAGGTTGCTGGAACTGGCCACCGATGACGACCCGATCGCCCCCGTCGTCGCCGATCTCGCCGGGGATGGGCTGACCATCGAGCACGATGACGGGCTGTACCGAGTAACCGGCAAGTTCAACAATCCCATTCCCGTGGCCGCCCGCATCGCCACCCTCCTCGGGCCGCATCTGGACGTCGCGCTGGTGCACGCCGTGGCGAACGGCCATTGGGCGTTCATCGCCTGGCAGCGTCCCGTTCTCGTCCTGGCGTGCGCCCAGGGGCTACGCCTGGAGGGTCTATGAAATCCGCCAGCCGGCCACCCCTGAATCGCGTCTCGCCGGCAGCGAAGGGCTTCCCCGAACCGGTCTCGTGGGCAAGCCGGTGCGGCTGGGGCAGGTTCCGCCTCCCAAGGCGCTGCAGGTCCTTTCCACGGCCGGCGTCGACCATGTCTCGCTCCTGCGGAGGCTGATCAAATAGAGCGTCTCACGGCCGTTTCCCATCGGAGGCGACGCGTCCACGCCCTCGCTGCACTCTGGGACCACCTGAGCGCTTGAGGGGCCGCCCCGTCCCCGCGGGCGCGGACCGGTTGGTGTTCGCCACGCGGAGCGGGACTCCGGTGAGCGCGGGCAACGTCCGGCGGGAGTTCCGGCGCGTGATCGCTCGCTCTGGGCTGGTGGCCCGACTGGATGCCGCGGGGTAAGCGCCGCAGCTTCGTGTCGTTGCTGTCGGACAACGGGATGGCCCTAGAGGACGTCTCCCGACTTGTGGGGCACAAAGGGGACGGTCGTCACGGAGACGGTCTATCGGCACCAGATCAGGCCGGTCATTGAGGACGGAGCAAGCGCCATGAACTGCATCTTTCCCGGCCGACGATCAATGGCCGTCGTCAGGCAGTCAGGCAGGCATCCACGCACTGACATCGCACAGACGCGCCGAGAGCCCGCTTTCGGAAGATCGGAAGTGGGCTCTCACCTTCATGCGGGGTGGGCGATACTGGGTTCGAACCAGTGACCTCTTCGGCGTGAAGCAATTCAGAGGAGTCGATCTAGGTTGATTCGAGTCGAACGGGGAGCCTTTCGCCTACTCCAACGCCCTGGCCAGCACGCGGCGAGTCTTGGCAAACCTGTATACGGTGGCTCCCGGTCCTGGCTCCCGTGGCTCGGAAAAAGCGCCCCCATGGGGATCGAGATCAACAACGACTCCGCGGTCCTCCAGATTAGCGGAGTCGAGATCGTTAAAGCCGCACGCTTCGATGCGGTCGGACACATCACCACCGCGCACCCTTGCCTACAACAAGACGATCACCGCCCTGACGCTCGCCGAACGCCTGACCTCCGGTCACGACGGACGAGGCTCTGCCGCAGATCAAACGGCTGACCCGTATCCTGGCGGCCGACACCGACGTCTGGCACGACACCATGTGGATCTCTGACTCCACCGCAACTAGCCGCAGCTGGATCGCCTTCGCACGGCGGGCCGCGACCTCTGCCCGCCGCGCCTTGGAGACGCCCATCCCGCCTTTCCCGTCCTTCCCTCGCCGCTCCCCTGCCCTGCTCGTGTGGGGCCCGTGATGTTGGCACGTCTTGTGGGTTGGCATGTCGCCGTGATGGCGTGGTCTTGGTGATCAATTAAACGCCAGGCGGGGCGTGGGTGAACTGCGCTGTTGGTGGTGTCGCACCGGGGTTGTCGTGGGGAGGGTCGGCGCTGGTTATGGCGTGGATGGTGCGATGTGGCGGTGGTTGGCGGTTCTGTGCCCCGGATTTGAGGTCGATTGGCTCTGGTCACGGGGCCCTGGGGCGGCAGGGTTCGCGCATTGGCGGTCGGGGAGGTGCCGGGACGCCCGGGGGACGGGTAGCGTCGGAACTGGTGCTTGGCGGGGGCTGTACACCTGTTCAGAAGCGGGTTTGCTCGTCCACGATCGCTATTGCACGCACGTCTTGTTCTGACAGCCCCCTGCTCTCTCGAAGGCACGCCCGCCGCAGATCCGCGCCATGCAGGTTCGCGCCCGACAGGTTGGCGCCCCGCAGGGCCGCGCCCGACAGGTTCGCGCCGGACAGGTCCGCACCCGACAGGTTCGCGAGTAGCAGGTCCGCGAGTGACAGATCCGCGAGTGCCAGGTCAGCGCTTGACAGGTCAGCGCCGAGCAGGAACGCGCCCTTGAGAATCGCGCCCCGCATGAGCGCGCGCTGCAGGAGCGCGTCCGACAGGTTCGCGCCGGAAAGGTCCGCGCCCGACAGGTCCTCGTCGTGCAGGTCCGCCAGTTCCACGTCCGCCAGCTCGGCGTCCGACAGCTCCGCGTCCGACAGGTCCGCGCGTCTCAAGAAGGCTCTCTGCAGGTTCGAGCCCGCCAAGCTCGCGTGCGACAGGTTCCCGCCTCCGAGGTCCGCGGCCCGCAGGTTGGCATGCAGCAGGGTCGCGCGCTCCAGGTTCGCCTCGCGCAGGACCGCGTGCTTCAGATCCGCGTGCGCCAGATTGGCGCCCTGTAGGTTCGCGCCGTGCAGTTTTGCGTCTGACAAGACCGCGTCATGCAGGTTCGCGCGTCGCAGGTCCACGCGCTCCAAGTTCGCGTTCCGCAGGTCTGCGACCTCCAGGTTCACCGTGCTGAGGTCCAGCGTGGCTAGGCGGGCGTGGGCCAGGTGGAGGCCGCTGAGGTCGAGGGTGCGGCGTTCTGGACGGTGCGGTCGGGTGCCGAGCGTGGTGAGGGTGGCCTGGACATCGGCGGCGGGCCGAGACGGTAGGTGGGGGCGCGCGGCCAGGGTAGGGCCGGTGTCGTGGCGGGCGGCGGGGGCCCGGCGGCGCAGGAAGGCTTCTAGGACTTCAACCACGTCGTTGTGGTGGGGGCGGGAGTCGTTGGCGACGTGGGCCAGGGCATAGATGCCGCCGAGGCGGGCGTCCATGTCGTCGGAGCTGAGGCGTTCGAGGGCTTTGGTGAAGCGGTCGGTGACTTGTCCGTGGTGGTTGAGCTGGTAAGAGCGGGCGGTGTAGAGCAGGGAGACCACCACCACGGCGGCGCCGCCGACCGAGATCACCAGGAGCCGGGCATTGTGACGGTCCTTGGGGTCGTGCTGGTGCATCCAGTCGGGCATCCGCCACATCGCCACCGCGTACACCGCTGCCAGTGCGGCCAGGCCCAACCACCTGAGCACCGTTCCGGCCGCGCGTGCTGTCGGCCGCGCTGCGGCGTACTGTCCTCGGCGCCGGAGCCGGGTGATCTTGTCTCTCACGGCAGACCAGTCAACGGCCCTGCTGGGGTCCTCGCCACCTGTTGGCCGGATTGGGCTATTGGCGCTAGGGCCTGTTCTTAGTTCAGATCATGGGAGGGCTGGCAGGCTGCGGAGCCAGAT
>NZ_BAAAZG010000002.1:307612-469244 GCF_039536785.1 Actinomadura miaoliensis | reverse complement strand
CCGCTGGCGGCGCGGCGCGGTCCGCCGCCACCGGGCCCCTGGGGCGCCCGGCCCGCGCTGTGACGTCCCGGCCCGCCCTGCGACCTGCCCATGCCGCCGCCCGGCCCGCCTGGTCCGCCCGGTCCGCCTGGTGCGCCTCGCCCGCCGGGACCGCGACCCGGCTGCGGCGGGCGGCCGGGCATGCCCGAGGCGGCTGCGCCGCCGTTCGGCATGCCCTGCCTGCTGGGCGTCCCGGACCGGCCGGAGCGGGGACCGTTCTGCCCGCCCGGCCACTGCGACCCGGGTCCTGGTCGGGGCTGGCTTGGAATACTCACGCGACCTCATCAACGGGGGGTACGGATGGTGCGTCGTCCGAAGATTACTGTGCACGCTGATGAGCGGGAGACGGCTGTGCACGATCCGCTCGTCCGGCCCCGCGCTGACACGCCGGGCGGAACGCGTGACCCGGAGCTATCCCCGCTGGCCGCGGGGCTCGTCTCCGTGCCCGAGGACGTATGACACCGTTAGATGGTTCCAGGCGCAACCCTGGCATACCTCGACAACAAACACGCGGAATTCGCCATATTCCTGGGCCATCTCGGCCAGTTCGGACGTCGCCTTGACACGGCCCGCGTACCGTCCGAGTTCGTCCCCGTACACATAGGTGACATGGGTGAGGCGCTCGCGCCGGCAGACCGGGCAGCGCTTGTCGGTGGGCTCGCCGTGGTACTTGGCCGCGCGCAGCAGGTAGGGGTGCGCGTCGCAGGCGTCGTCCCGGGTCAGCTGGCCGGACCGCAGTTCGGCCAGCGCCGCCCGCTTGGCCAGCCCGTAGTCGACGACCAGGCGCGGCCTCATCGGCGGTCCCTCCGCCCCGACATGCCAGCAGCGTACGTCGCGGCCGCGCGCCATGGAAGATCGCAAACCAGTACGGAAGGTGACGAATTACCCCCCGACCAGGCGGTAGACGGTACGGATTTCCGGGGTTGGGCCACTTGCCAGGAAGCGCGGGAGCTACGTATCTTTGCGATGTATCGAAGCGATACATTGACTCGATACATCGCGCGGCCCGGGCGGCGCCGACCAGCGGTCGGTTCGACCGGGGCCCGCGGCGCCTCTCGGGGGACGGCCCCCGATCCGGGGCGGGAACATCGACCGGCGACCCGAGGGGGACGCGATGGCAGGCAAGAGGGGCACCGGCGTGCTGGAGCTCGCCGTGCTCGGCCTGCTCAACGAGTCCCCCATGCACGGCTACGAGCTGCGCAAGCGGCTCAACGCCCTGCTCGGCATGTTCCGGGCGTTCTCCTACGGCTCGCTCTACCCGTGCCTCAAGCAGCTGCTGGCCAGCGGCCTGATCGTCGAGGACCGGCCGGAGGAGCCGAACGTGGCGATCGCCCTGCAGAGCCGCCGGTCGAAGATCGTCTACAGGCTCACCGCCGAGGGCAAGGAGCGGCTGCAGCACCTGCTCACCGAGGCCGGACCGGCGGCGTGGGAGGACGAGGGCTTCGGCGTGCGCTTCGCCTTCTTCTCCCACACCCGCGCCGACGTGCGGCTGCGGATCCTCGAAGGCCGGCGCAGCCGGCTGGAGGAGCGGCTGGAGAGACTGCGCGCCGCGCTGGCGCGGACCCGGGAACGGGTCGACCACTACACGCTCGAGCTGCACAACCACGGGCTCGAGTCGGTCGAACGCGAGGTCCGGTGGCTCAACGAGCTCATCGGGCGCGAGCGGGCGGCACAGGAGAACGCGAAAACTTCGGACAAGAACCAGGACACGCCCCGGGACGACGGCCGCTGAACGCCGCGGCCGCATGACCGGGGAGGGGTGGAACGCACCCGTGTCCCGTAACAGAGAAGGAGCAACCGGATGGGTTCGGTGCGCGTGGCCATCGTCGGAGTGGGCAACTGCGCCGCTTCGCTCGTCCAGGGCGTCGAGTACTACAAGGACGCGGACCCCGCGACGAAGGTGCCGGGTCTCATGCACGTCCGGTTCGGCGACTACCACGTCCGCGACGTGGAGTTCGTCGCCGCCTTCGACGTGGACGCCAAGAAGGTCGGCATGGACCTGTCCGAGGCCATCAACGCCAGCGAGAACAACACCATCAAGATCTGCGACGTGCCGCCGACCGGCGTCGTGGTGCAGCGCGGCCACACCTACGACGGGCTCGGCGAGTTCTACCGCGACATGATCGAAGAGTCCAGCCGCGAGCCGGTGGACGTCGTCAAGGTGCTCAAGGACACCCAGGCCGACGTGCTGGTGTCCTACCTGCCGGTCGGCTCGGAGGAGGCCGACCGCTTCTACGCCCAGTGCGCCCTGGACGCGGGCGTGGCGTTCGTCAACGCCCTGCCGGTGTTCATCGCCTCCGACCCCGAGTGGGCGGAGAAGTTCACCAAGGCGGGCGTCCCGATCGTCGGCGACGACATCAAGTCGCAGATCGGCGCGACCATCACCCACCGCGTGATGGCCAAGCTGTTCGAGGACCGCGGGGTCGAGCTGCAGCGCACCTACCAGCTCAACTTCGGCGGCAACATGGACTTCATGAACATGCTGGAGCGCAGCCGGCTCCAGTCCAAGAAGATCTCCAAGACGCAGTCGGTGACCTCCCAGGTGCCGCGCGAGATGGCCAAGAGCGACGTGCACATCGGCCCGTCCGACCACGTGCCGTGGCTGGACGACCGCAAGTGGGCGTACGTGCGCCTGGAGGGCAAGGCGTTCGGCGACGTCCCGCTGAACCTGGAGTACAAGCTGGAGGTCTGGGACTCCCCCAACTCCGCCGGCGTCATCATCGACGCGATCCGCGCCGCCAAGATCGCCAAGGACCGCGGCATCGGCGGCCCGATCCTGTCGGCCAGCTCCTACTTCATGAAGTCCCCGCCCGTCCAGTACGACGACAACCGGGCGCGCGAGGCCGTGGAGGAGTTCATCCGCGGCGAGGTCGAGCGCTGACCTCTGCCCGCTGAAACACCGAAACGCTGAAACGGCCGCCCGGACGTCCGGGCGGCCGTTCGGCGGCTTGGCCGGTTCGGGCAGGCCGCAGGCGAACTCCATCACGGTCGTCTTCCCCGTCAGGACGGCGCCCGCCGCCCGCAGCCGCGCCACGACCGCTGCGTCCCGCCCCGCGCCCCAGGCGGGGTCGAGGACCAGGCTCTGCGCGGTGGTCGGCCCGGCCGCCGCGGCGATGGTGCGGCCTCGGTCAGAGTCCACGATGGGATCGCTTTCCACCTCCGTCGCGCCCGTACGCCGCCGCGCCTCCGTGGCGGCCGGGCGGAACGCAACCCTCCTAACTCAACCCGGGTTGAGTACAAGCGCGTGTGATCGACGTCTCCTGGGCCGGTAGGCGGCGCGGGTCGCCGGACCGCGGCCCATGACACGCCCGTTCGGCGTGTGCCGGACCGATGTTCCGGCCGCGGTCGGGAAAGATGGTCAACCGGCGGGCGATCAGGGCTCCAGACGGCGATCCACCGTCGTCACCGGGCATGTCCTTCATGACGAAAATGCTGATGTAGCGGACGTTGTCACGCTCTGGTCCTACTGTTGCACCGTCAGTGAATGTGCGTACCGTTCCAGTGGCCGACTGGAGGACTTGGATGGCACGCGACCTGGGAAAAGTGACAGCGGGACTGGCCGGGCTGGCCATGGGCCTGACGGCGTGCGGCGGGGGCGGGTCCGGCCGCGCCACGGACGGACCGCCGCGCGACGGCGGCACGCTGCGCGTCGTCGGCTCGTCCGACGTGCCGCACCTCGACACCGCCGGCGCCAACAGCGTCGGCGCGTACGGGCTGAACCGCACCTACGCGCGGACGCTGCTCGGCATCAAGGCGTCCAACGACTTCAACGAGACCCTGCCCGTCCAGGCGGACATGGCGACACAGGTCCCGAGCCGTGAGAACGGCGGCATCAGCAAGGACGGCCGCACCTACACGCTCAGGCTGCGCGAGGGCGTGCTGTGGAACACCCGCCCGCCGCGCCCGGTCACCGCCGAGGACTTCGTCCGGGGCTTCAAGCGGCTCTGCAACCCCGCGGCCCCGGCGCCGGGGCGCGGCTACTACACGTCCACCATCCGCGGCATGGACGAGTTCTGCCGCGGCTTCGGCCACGTCAGGGCCGACGACGCCAAGGCCATCGCCGCGTACCAGAACTCCCACGACATCGACGGCATCCAGGCCAAGGACCCGCACACGCTGGTGTTCACGCTGCGCGAGCCCGCCAGCGACTTCCTCAACCTGCTGACGCTGCCGTACACCGCCGCGGCCCCCAGGGAGTACGACGCGTACGTCCCCGACGGACCCGAGTTCCGGCAGCACACCATTTCCGACGGCCCGTACCAGATCACCTCCTACCGGCCGGGCATGTCGTACGTGCTGACCCACAACCCGGTGTGGCGGCGCGAGACCGATCCGCTGCGCGAACGCCACGTCGAGAAGATCCAGATCACGCTGGGGCAGGACTCCCCCGCCACCGTCCAGCAGCAACTGGAACAGGGCACCGCCGACCTCGCCTGGGACCAGCCGGTCCCCACCGCCGCGATCCCCCGGCTGCGCGCGCGGCGGGACGAGCGGTTCGCCGTCCACCGCACTCCCAGCAGCAGCCCGTACCTGGTGTTCAACACCCGCAGCCCGAACAACGACGGCGCGCTCGGCCGCCGCGAGGTGCGGCAGGCCCTGCAGTACGCCGTCGACCGCACCGCGCTCATCAAGATCGTGGGCGGGCCGGAGGTGGCCGAGCCGCTGCACACGGTGATCCCGCCGGGCTCCTCCGGGTACGCGCCCGCCGACCGGTATCCGACGCCGGGCGAGGCTGGCGACCCGGCGCGCTGCCGCCGGCTGCTGACGGAGGCGGGGCATCCGGACGGCCTGTCGCTGAAGTTCCCGTACCGCACCAACAGCGTGCACAAGCTGATCGCCGAGTCGATCCGGCAGAACCTGGCGGCGTGCGGCGTGCGGGCCGAGCTGATCCCCGACACCGGCGGCGACTTCTACGGCAAGACGCTCTCCACGCCGGAGCGGACGGAGGCGGGCCAGTGGGACATCGCCGCCCCCGGCTGGACGCCCGACTGGTACGGCAACAACGGCCGCACCGTCGTGCAGCCCCTGTTCGACGGCCGCGGCTACGGCCCGAACTCCAGCAACTACGGCGGCTACCGCAACCCGGAGGTCGACGCCCTGATCGACGCCGCGCTGACCGCCCCCGACGCCGCCCGCGCCGCCGGGTTCTGGCAGCGCGCCGACGACCTGATCATGCAGGACGCGGCGATCGTCCCGCTGCTGAACCGCGCCCACACCATCTACCGCTCCGCCCGCGTCCGCGGCGCGGTCTTCCTGCCGACGGCGGCGGGCTACGACTACACCCGCCTCTGGCTGGCCGACTGACCCGCGAACCCGCGGCCGGGGGACGCATGAGCACAACGGGACGGGTTGGCAGGAGGCGGGCGATCTAGCGCATAGGGTGATCGGGTGAGGGCTAGCGAGCTGCGGGCGATCCTGCGCGGACGGGACTTCCGCCGCCTGTACGGCACCCGGCTCACGTCGCAGCTCACCGACGGCGTCTTCCAGGTCGCGCTCGCCGGTTACGTCTTCTTCTCGCCCGAGCGGCAGACGTCGGCGGGCAAGGCGGCCGCCGCGTTCGCGGTGACGCTGCTGCCGTACTCGGCGCTCGGGCCGTTCGCCGGGGTGTTCATCGACCGGTGGCAGCGGCGGCGCATCCTGATGTGGACGCCGGTCGTCCGGGCCCTGCTCACGGTGCTCGTCGCGGCGCTGGTGGCGGCCGGGCAGGACGGCGCGGTGTTCTTCGTGACGGTGCTGGTCGTGCTGGGCGTCAACCGGTTCTTCCTGGCGGCGCTGTCGGCCGCGCTGCCGCACGTCGTACGGCGCGAGCACCTGGTGACGGCCAACGCGTTCGCCGTGACGTCCGGCACCGTGATCGCGTTCGTCGGCGCGGGCCTGGGCTACCTGATGCGGCGCGTGTTCGGCCCGCACGACGACGGGACGGCGCTGATCCTGCTGGGCGCGGCGGCGCTGTGGGTGGCGGCGGCGCTGGTCGCCACGACGCTGCCGCGGCGGCTGCTCGGCCCGCACCTGGACCGGGCCGCCCCGCACACCCGCGAGGCCCTCGGCAACGTGCTGCACGGGCTCGCCGACGGGGCGCGGCACATGATCGGGCACGGCCCGGCGGCGCTGTCGCTGGCGGCGATCTCGGTGCACCGCTTCCTGTACGGGATCGTCCTGATCATGACGTTGCTGCTGTGCCGCAACCACTTCACCACCGACCCGGACGCGGGCATGGCCGCGTTCGCGGTCATGCTGGGCGTGTCGGGCGCCGGGTACTTCGCCGCCGCGCTGGTCACGCCGCCGGTGGTGCGGCGCGTCAGCAAGGCCACGTGGATCACCTGGCTGCTGGCGGGGGGCGGCGTGGCGCTGCTGGTCCTCGGCCTGCCGTTCGCCCGGGGGCCGTGGGTGGTGGGCGCGTTCGTGCTGGGGGTGGTGTCGCAGGGCGTGAAGCTGTGCGTCGACACGACCCTGCAGGAGTCGATCGAGGACGCCTACCGCGGCCGGGTGTTCGCCGTCTACGACATGCTGTTCAACGCCACGTTCGCCGCGGCGGCGGCCATCGCCGCCACCTGGCTTCCCCTGGACGGCGTGTCCTACGCGACGCTCGTCGTCGTGGTGGTCGCCTACGTGCTGGCCGCGGTCGCCTTCCGGGCGTGCGCGACGCGCCTGTCCCGTGTCTCCGCCACCGCCTGACCTCGCCGGGACGGTTCGTCGGGGCGATTCCGTCAGAGCGATTCGGCGATGGCGTACATGGCGTCCGCGATGCGCTCGGTCTCCTCGACCGTGCACACGTACGGCGGCATGGTGTAGACGAGGCGGCCGAACGGACGCAGCCACACCCCGTGGTCCATGGCGATCTTCTGGACGGCGGGGACGTCCACCGGTTCGCGCGCCTCGATGACGCCGATCGCGCCGAGCACCCGCACGTCCCGCACCCCGGGCAGTTCCTCGGCGCCGTCCAGGCCTGCGGTCAGCACGGCCTCGATGGTGTCGACCTCGTCCCGCCAGTCGCGCGACAGCAGCAGGTCGATGGACGCCGCAGCCACCGCCGCCGCCAGCGGGTTGGCCATGTAGGTGGGGCCGTGCATGAGGACGCCCGCCTCGCCCGTGGTGATGCCGTGCGCCACCCGGTCGCTGCACAGGGTCGCGGCCATCGTCATGTACCCGCCGGTGAGGGCCTTGCCGACGCACATGATGTCCGGGGCGATCTCGGCGTGGTCGCAGCCCCACATCTCGCCGGTGCGGCCGAACCCGGTGGCGATCTCGTCCAGGATCAACAGCAGGTCGTGCTCGTCGGCCAGCTCGCGCAGCGCCCGCAGGTACTCGGGGGCGTAGAAGCGCATGCCGCCCGCGCCCTGCACGACCGGCTCGACGATGATCCCGGCCAGCTCGTCGGCGTGCGCGGCGGCCAGCGCGGCCAACTCGTCCAGGTACGCCTGGTCGGGCTCGGCGAGGTAGCCGAGCGGGGGCGGCGGCGCGAACACGTGCCGCGCCAGCACGTCGGTGAACAGCTGGTGCATGCCGTTGACCGGGTCGCACACGGCCATGTCGCCGAAGGTGTCGCCGTGGTAGCCGCCGCGGACGGTCAGCAGCCGGTGCCGTTCGGGACGCCCCCGCGACCGCCAGTACTGCAGCGCCATCTTGATGGCGACCTCGACGGCCACCGAACCGGAGTCGGCGAAGAACACCTTGGTCAGCGGCTCGGGCGTCAGCTCGACGAGCCGTTCGGCCAGCCGCACCGCCCCGGGATGGGTCAGCCCGCCGAACATCACGTGCGCCATCCGGCCCAGCTGCCCGGTGACGGCGGCGTTGAGCTCGGGGTGGTTGTAGCCGTGGATGGCCGCCCACCACGACGACATCCCGTCGATCAGCTCGGTGCCGTCGGCGAGGGTGAGCCGCACCCCGGACGCGGACACCACGAGCTCCGGCGGCACGGCGGCGGGCATCGGCGCGTACGGATGCCAGATGTGGTCGCGGTCGAAGGCTTGCAGCCGCTCGATCTCCGCGGGGCTCATCCGCCCCAACCTGACCTCGATCACGCCCGGCCGCCCTCGCCCGCGCCGTCCTCGGCCGTGGGGGCCTCGGCGGCATCGTCCCGGCCGGGTGCGGTTCGATCACCTGTCACTTGACCATCGGCGTCGGCCGTGTCCGCTGCGGCGCTGTCGGCCGCACCGGGCCGGCCGGACGTCGTCGCCGCGTTCACCGCCGGGCCGTCGGGCGCGTCACCCGAACCGGGCGTGCTCGCCGGGGCGGACGCGTCGGCCGCCGTGGCGGTGGGGGTGGGGAGGCCCTGGGCGGCGGCCCAGCGGAGCAGCTCCTCCGTGGCGGCCTCCTTGCCGATCACACCCCGGTCGAGGCGCACGTCGAGCAGGAACTTGTACGCCTTGCCGACCAGCGGGCCCGGCGAGATGCCCAGGACGCGCTGGATCTCGTTGCCGTCCAGCTCCGGACGCAGCTTGGCGAGTTCCTCCTCCTCCGCGAGCCGGTCGATGCGGGCCTCCAGGTCGTCGTAGGTGCGGCGGAGGCGTTCGGCCTTGCGGCGGTTGCGGGTGGTGCAGTCGGCGCGGGTGAGCTTGTGCAGCCGCGGCAGCAGGTGCCCGGCGTCGCGCACGTACCGGCGGACGGCCGAGTCGGTCCACTCGCCCGTCCCGTACCCGTGGAAGCGCAGGTGCAGCTCGACCAGCCGCGACACGTCGGCGACGACGTCCTTGGGATAGCGCAGCTCGGTCAGCCGCTTGCGGGCCATCTTCGCGCCGACGACCTCGTGGTGGTGGAACGACACCCGGCCGCCCGCCTCGAACCGGCGCGTCTTGGGCTTACCGATGTCGTGCAGCAGCGCCGCCAGCCGCAGCACCAGGTCGGGCCCGCCCTCCTCCTGGGCGATCGCCTGCTCCAGGACGATCAGCGAGTGCTCGTAGACGTCCTTGTGCCGGTGGTGCTCGTCGATCTCCAGGCGCAGCTTGGGCAGTTCCGGCAGGACGTGGTCGGCGAGGCCGGTGTCGACCAGCAGCGCCAGCCCCTGACGCGGGTACGCGCCGCACACCAGCTTGGACAGCTCGTCGCGGACCCGTTCCGCCGACACGATCTCGATGCGTCCGGCCATGTCGGTCATGGCCCGCACCACCTCGGGCGCGACGGTGAAGCCGAGCTGGGCGGCGAAGCGGGCGGCGCGCAGCATCCGCAGCGGGTCGTCGCTGAACGAGTCCTCCGGGCGGCCGGGCGTGCGCAGCACCTTGCGCTCCAGGTCGGCCAGGCCGCCGAACGGGTCGACGAACTCGTGCCCGGGCAGCCGCGCCGCCATGGCGTTGACGGCGAAGTCGCGGCGGCGCAGGTCCTCCACCAGCGAGGTGCCGTAGGAGACCTGCGGCTTACGGGACTTGGGGTCGTAGGACTCGCTGCGGTAGGTGGTGATCTCGAGCTGGTGGTCGCCCTTGCGCAGGCCGACGGTGCCGAACTCGATGCCGATCGTCCAGACGTTGTCGGCCCAGCCGCGGATGATCTCCAGGACGCGCTGCGGCGGGGCGTCGGTGGTGAAGTCCAGGTCCTTGCCGACGCGGCGCAGCAGGGCGTCCCGCACCGGCCCGCCGACCAGTGCGAGCTCGTGCCCGGCGGCCCGGAAGCGCTCGCCCAGTTCGTCGGCGAGCGGCGCGACCCGGCGCAGCAGCTCGGCGATGGCCGTCCGTTGCTGCTGGGACGGCCGTGCGGGCTGTGTCGGCTGCTGCTGGGTCACATTCTGGTCGGGCACGGCCATCGAGCGTATTTCCTTGGTTGAGGGCTGACAAAAGAATTTGTTCGGCACCCGGGAGGCGACTCGGGAAAACTTCCTGCGGAATGCGCGACGAACTCTTCCCGTCGCGCGGCCCCCGGGTTACGTTCTGGGCACCCCGGGGGGACGCCCGCCGCACACCACCGCAGTCTCCCGTACGACCAAAGGTAGCGGGGCCCGCCGGGTAGCGGCCCACCGCAGGGGTCGGCCGCTCCGAGGATTATCCCGGCCTGTCCGGGTAAGAGGGGATTCCCCCCGGAATGGGGGGTGTACGGGGGCGCAGACGAAGGGGAGCGCGGGGCTGTCGGCGGGGTCCCCGCAGGACGGAGCAGAACATGAAGGACGCTCTCACCATCCATCGCGCGCTGCTCGAACGGGAGACGCCGCACCAGATCGTGCGACTGCCCGTCGCGATCACACACGCCGACGAACTGCCGAGGGCGCTCGGCCTGCCGGCGCGGCGGTGCCTGGTGACGCGCGTCTACGCGTGCAACGACGTCCACCGTGAACGGCGCTTCCTGACCGGCGTGGTCGTGGCGGCGGGAACCCTGCCGCCCACCGAGGTCGTGCGCCACGCGGTCGGCGCCCGCCTGATCCGCCCGGCCCGGCCGGACCTGGTGAACGCGGTCACCGAGTACGCCGCCGGCCTCGTCTGCCCGCTCCTGCTGCCGGAGGCGATGCCGCTGCTGATCGACCAGTCCGTGGTGGACGCCAATCCGCTCGACGAGGTCGTCTACACCGCCACCGGCGAGCCGTCGACGGCGCTCGCCATCCGCAGCCTCGACCTGTACACGGTGAGCGGCGCCAAGCCCGTCGCCCTCCCGTCCGCACAGACCGGCGCCGCGTCCACCTCCGCCTACCCCTCCGCCTCGCCCCCGGCCTCCGCGCCGGCGAAGAGACCGGCGCCCGCGTCGCATCCGGCGCCGACGGCGGCGGAACACCGCTCCCGCCGACCCGAACCGCACCGGACATGACCCGGGACGTGCCAGGAACGATCGCGGTTCGGACGCGCGTTGCTGGGAAGTAGGCGCATTACCGGTGTGGATCTCCTCCTCAGCAGGGGGGACCATGTGCGGGTTTGCAACGGAATCGGGCGAAGAGGCGGGAGGAAGGTCTGACGGCAGCCGTCGCGCGGCTACCATCGAGCGCGTGATGCGGGACTACGACGCCCGCTGTCTTCAGGCGGGGCCTCCTGCGACAGGCGGCCATCGGGTGGACATGGCGTGAGAACGGTCAAACGCGCGGCCTGGCTGGCCGTACTGGTGTCCTGCGTCCTTGCGGTCACGGCGCCCGCGCTGGCGGCCGCACCCAGGACACCGAAGACGGCACAGGGTTCCCCGGACCGGCCGCAGAACCCGGCGGCGGCACCGGGCGCGCCACAGGCACAAGGGGCGCCGCAGGCGCAGGCTCCGGCCGAGCCCGCGCCGCAACGCGCCGGCAGACAGCAGCAGTCACAGGTGGCGCTCGCGCTGTCCAAGGTGACCCCGTCGGCCATCACCGCGTCCGGCAAGAACTCCAGGTTCACGCTGACCGGCACCGTCCAGAACCGCTCCGGCCACGCGCTCGCCGGGCTGTCCGTCCGGCTGCGCTACAGCTCCCAGCGCATCACCAGCAGGGGCGAGCTCGCCCAGTACGCGACCGCCGCGCCGTCCAGGCTGCCGGGCGCCACCACCCCGCGCCCGCTGCCCCAGGCGGCCGTGGCGGGCGGAACCCAGGCGTGGAGGCTCACCGGCAACGCGGCCGCGGTCGGCATGCGGCAGTTCGGCGTGTACCCGCTCGGCGTCGAGGTCATCAACTCCTACCAGCAGGTTCTCGCCGGCTTCACCACGTTCGTCACCTTCACCGGCAACGCCCGCGGCACCCAGCCGCTGTCGGTCGCCTGGGTGTGGCCGCTCATCGACCGCCAGCACCGCGCCAACGACAGCACCTTCATCGACGACCGGCTCGCCACCGACCTCACCCGCGGCCGGCTCGGCTCCCTCGTCGACGCGGCCGCCACGACCACCACGCCCGTCACCTGGGCGATCGACCCGGCACTGCTGGACGACGTCCAGGCGATGAACCGGAACTACGTCGTCAAGCGTCCCGGCACCGCCGACAGGGGCACCCGCACGTCCGCCAACCCCGCCGCCCGGCTGTGGATCGACAAGTTGAAGAGGGCGTCCAAGGACGACCCGTACTTCGTCCTCCCCTACGCCGACCCCGACGCCGTCGCGCTCGTCCGGTACGGCGAGTCCATGGCCCGGCACCTCGACATCGCCTACAAGAACACCGCCGTGGCCGCCGAGGTCCTCGGCCGCGCGCCGACGGTGAAGGTCGCCTGGCCGCCATCCGGCATGGCCGGCCCGGACACGCTGGACGCGCTGTCGCGCTACGGGCAGATCGGCACGGACGGGGCGTTCCTGTTGAGCGGTTCGGCGTTCCAGGAGAACCCGCAGGGCTACACGCCCAGCGCCACCACCGCGGTGCAGACCAAGCAGGGCACGCGCCGCGTCCTCACCTACGACGACACGATCAACGACGTCGTCAGCTCGGGCACCCGGTCCCCGGGCGCGGCGGCCCTCGCCGAACAGCGCTTCCTCGCCGAGACCGCGATGATCACGGCGGAGGCGCCGAACCTCAGGCGCACCCTGGTCGTCGTCCCGGACCGGCACTGGAACCCCTCGCCCGAGTTCGCCCAGAAGATCCTCGGCCACACCAAGTCGGCGCCGTGGCTCAAGGCGGTCGACCTCCAGACGGCCATCAAGGCCAAGCCGCAGCCCCGGGTCTTCACCGGCTACCCCGACGCCTACGAGGCGTACGAGCTCGGCCCCGCCTACCTGGAGCAGGTGCGCCGGATCGCGCGGGACGTCTCCCTGTTCTCCCAGGTGACGGCCGACCCGGTGCGGATCGACTACACCAGGGCCGTGCTGCGCATGGAGTCGGCCGCCTGGCGCGGGCACGGCAAACGCGCCCGGGCGGCACGCGAGGAACTCGCCCGCGAACTCGGCGCCCACAAGGCCGGAGTGAAGATCATCCCGTCCCAGAACGCCCTGGCGGGCAGCTCGGGCCGGATCCTGGTCAGCGTCGCCAACAACCTGCCCGACCAGAACATCAAGGTCCGCCTGGAGGTGACCTCCGAGAACAGCGCCAAGCTGCAGATCGGCCGGTTCGCCGCCGAGGACCTGGTGCTCGAACTCGGCCCCGGCGAGAAGGTGAGCCGCAAGATCCCCGTGCAGGCGGCCGGCAACGGCAACTTCCGGGTCCGGCTGCGCCTGATCACGGCCGAGGGCAGGGTGTTCGGCACGGAAGAGATCACGGTGCGCACCACGGGATACGGGCGGCTGGCCCTGCTCATCACCGGCGGCTCACTTGCCGTACTCTTCGTGGGCGTCGGAGTGCGGGCCATGCGAGCAAGGCGCCGCCGGAAAGCGGAGGCAGGCGGTGACGGGTCGACAGGAGCGGAACCAGCACCCATCGGGGCCATGGCCCCAGCACCCGGGGACCCCGGAACCCCCGACCTCCCCGAAGCAGGAGCCGGCTCCGCCCCCCTCCCCTCCCGAGACGGCCCCCTCCCAGGCAACCCCCCGACCTTCACCAACAACCCCTGACCCGGCCACCTCGCGGCGAACCCCACCCGCTCCCGGCGAAGGGCACGGCCCCGCCCAAGGGCAGCCTCCGTTCAGCTGGGGGCGCCACTCCGTGCCCGGACAACACACCCCCGGCCCGCCACCCTCCGGGGGCCGGCCCGGGGCCGGGCTTCAGGGCCCGCAACGTTCGGCTGCCCCCAGGCAGAACGAACAGTCCCAGCCACCGTCCCCTCAGCCGCCCGCCGGGTCTTCGCCGTGGGGCGCCTCGCCTCCGGCCGCCGCGGGCCCTACCCCTGGACAAACCACCACTCCCATGGGCTATCCCCCGTCACCACCCAACCCGGGCCCTTACAGTCCCGACCCGTCGGCACATGGCTCCTCGGCGCCTGACGACCCGTTCGCGCCCGGCCCCTCGGCGCCGGGCCCCGGTGCCCCAGGTGTGCCCGGACTCCCTTCCGGCCCGGCGGCGCCACCGTCCGCAGGGGGCGCGGCCGCGCACGGGGTCGGCGGCGCGTCCGGCCCTCCAGCGGCACCGGGCCCCTTCCTGTCTGGCTCCTCTCCGTCCGAGCCGTCCGCGCAGGGGGCCATGGGGCCGCAGGCGCCGGGCTCGGGTGGCTTCGCCCAGGGACACTTCGCGTCAGGGCCCCCGGCGGCAGGCCATGGTGGGGCGGGAGCCCCGAACTGGGGGACGCCCCCTGAGAGCGGGCCGCCGGCACAAGGCATGTGGGCGCCAGAGGGCTCGGCCGGAAGCGGCGGCATGGCATCCCGGCAGAACCCGTACGGGCAGCCCCCTCCTGGACATCCCGGAATGAGCAGGCCCGAGACGCCGAACGTCCCCCAGGCATCGGCCGGGGGCCCGACGCCGCCTGCCGGGAGCGGTTGGGACGGACGGCCTCCGGCACGTCCGGGCCACCAGGGCCCCCCACCAGGATGGCCGCAGCCCATGGACGCCGACTCCGGCGAACCGAACCCCGCAGATTTCAGTCCCAGAGGTATGAACCCGGCAGGACAGAACCGCCCAGGCCCAGGTTGGGGCGGCCAGCAGCATCCCCCCGGCCCGGGGGCGCACCAACCCCCGCACCCCGCCGCGGTCGGCGGCGCTCCTCATCCGCACGGACCCGGGCCGGTGGCTCCGGGGCCGGCGGGTCCCCTGTCCGCCGACATGGGGCAGGCCGCCCAGACCGCCGAGGCGGTCGTCGAGGAGGAGAAGCCGTCCGGCAAGGGCGGCGGCCTGCTGAAGTCCAGCGCGATCATGGCGTTGGGAACGCTGGCATCCCGGATCACCGGCTTCCTGCGCACCGCCGTGATCGTCGCCGCGCTCGGCACCGGCATGCTCGCCAACGCCTACAACACGGCCAACACCATTCCCAACCAGGTCTACGACCTGCTGCTGGGCGGGATCCTGACCAGCGTCATCGTCCCGCTGCTGGTGCGCGCCAAGGAACGCGACCGCGCCTACGGCGAGCAGTACGAGCAGCGCATGTTCACCCTCGCGGTGATCGGCCTGGCCGTCCTGACCGTGGTGGCGGTGCTGATGGCGCCGCTGTTCATCGACGTCCTCGCCGGCAGCTACACGGGCGACCAGCGGCGGGTGGCCGTGCTGTTCACCCAGTTCTTCCTGCCGCAGATCTTCTTCTACGGGGTCGGCGCGTTCGCCGGGGCGATCCTCAACACCCGCGGCAGCTTCGGCGCGCCCATGTGGGCGCCGGTGCTCAACAACATCGTGGTGATCGCGGTCGGCGGCGCGTTCCTGACGATCTCCTCCGGCCGGGTCGACCCGTCCAGCATCTCCGACACCCAGTTCATGCTGCTGGCGCTCGGCACCACCGGCGGCATCGTCCTGCAGACGGTCGCGCTGTGGCCGTCGCTGCGCGGGGTCGGCTTCCGCTGGCGGCCCCGCCTGGACTTCAAGCGCGGCGAGATCGGCCAGGTCGGACGGATGGCCGGGTGGACGCTGATGTACGTCGTCGCCACGCAGGTCGCGCTGGGCGTGGTGACCGCCCTGGCCAACCGGGCCGGCGACCGGGGCGTGGCCGAGGGACTCGGCGAGGGGTACGGCTACACCCCGTACTTCAACGCCTACCAGCTCTTCCAGCTCCCGTACGCGATCGTCGGCGTCTCGGTGATCACGGCGCTGCTGCCCCGCATGAGCCGTTTCGCCGCCGAGGGCAAGCACGCCGACGTGCGCGCCGCCTTCGCCGGCGGCCTGCGGCTGTCCTCGGTGATCATCCTGCCGGCGGCGGCGCTGATGCTGGTGCTCGGCCCGGAGATCACCACCGTGCTGTTCGCGCACGGCAACACCTCCGACGCCGACGCGCTGGTCATCGCGCGCGTCATGCAGATGTTCGCGATCGCGCTGGTGCCGTTCTCGGTGTACCAGCTGATGATGCGGGTCTTCTACGCGATGCAGGACACCCGCACGCCCGCGTTCATCAGCGTGGCCGTCGTCTCCACCAACATCGGCATGGCGCTGACCATGTACAACGTGCTGCCCACCGACAAGATCGTCATGGGCATCGCGGGCGGCTTCGCGCTCGCCCAGGTCGTCGGCACGCTGGTCAGCTGGGTGATCCTGCGGCGGCGGCTGGGCGGCATGGACGGACGCCGCATCGCGGGCGCCTACCTCAAGCTCATCGTCGCGCTGTGGCCGCTGCTCGGCTTCGCCTACGCCACGCACGCCATCACCGAGGCCGCCCTCGGCACCGGCCTGGCCCCCGGCCTGATCGCGCTCGTCGTCGGCAGCGCCGGCGGCGGTCTGCTCTACCTGGTCTTCGCCCGGCTCCTGCGGGTCGACGAGGTCCAGACGATGACCGGAATGCTCGCCCGCCGCCTCCCCGGCCGCCGCTGACGAACCCCACGCCGCCGGCCATGCGGGGCCGCCAGAACCGGCGCCGCAGGGCTGTATGCCGCTTCGCCGACCGGACGGTCAATGTGTCTGTACGGTGCGACGGTACTGAGAGCGGTCACAGGGCACGTTGGTCCGCAGGATCGCTTGCTGACGCGTGCGTCGCGCGTGGCGCCCGCGTGTGTGGGCATGGGCTCTTCGCGAGGACGTGGTCGTCGCGTCAGGACACGCGGAGCGGATGGTGCGGTGTACGGCGGGGCTGGGTGACGAAGGTGGGACGTCCCGCCAAGGTTGGACGCGGGTGGACGAGGGCCGGCCGTGCGTCTTCCCGCTGGTCGAGCGGCGTCCCGTCGATGCTCGCCTCTGGCCACCGGGCGTGGCGAGGGCGTGTCGTTTAGTTCGGTGGCTCTTCGGCAGGCTGGGTGAGGAGGGGGCGAGGGCTGAGTCACAGGCTCACAGGGGTGCTGTGGCCGGGTGGTAAGGGGTTTCGGGCTGCAGAGATAGGTGCCTCCGGACGAACCCGACGCCGGTGAGGCCGGGGGCGGCGAAGGGGCCCACGGGTGCGTGACGTGGCCCGGAGCTGGGGTGACACATGTAGGTCCCGGGGTGACATATGTCGGTCGGTGATGACCTACAGACCGGGAATAGATCACGGGTATAGCGTGGCAAAGTACACGGCACGCGCGCCGATAACGCCGTCGCTGATCTGTGTAACCACTACCATGATGGGGACTACGGCTTGCGGGGCGACACCCTGGGGAACGCAAAGAGGAGGGTCGGAGGCGTAAGCTGCCACGCCACGAACATGGATTCTGACCACCTGCGCAGGACGTTGCCGTGAGCACGTCAGTCATAGAGCCCGGAACCCGCCTGGCCGGCCGTTACCGGCTGGAGGAGCGCATCAGCGACTCGGGCGGGTCCGCACAGTGGAAGGCCATCGACGAGATCCTGGCGCGAGCCGTGGCCGTCCGGACCTTCGACCCCGAGTTCCCGCGCGTCGCCGAGGTGGTCACCTCCGCCCGCGCCGCGGCTCGGCTCACCGACCCGCGTCTCACCCAGGTCTTCGACGCCGACGACAGCGGCGAGAGCGCGTACGTGGTCAGCGAGTGGGTCTCCGGCGAGACGCTGGAGCAGATGCTGGCCAAGGCGCCGCTGGAGCCCGGGCGTGCCGCGACGTTGCTGTACGAGGCGTCCGAGGCGATCGCCGCCGCGCACGCCGCCGGGCTGGCCCACCTGTGCCTGTCCCCCCGTGACCTGGTGTGGACGACCGGCGGGACGGTCAAGCTGCTCGGCGTGGCCACCGCGGCCGCGCTGGCCGACGTCTACTCCGACGATCCCGCCCGCGAGGACGTCCGCGGCCTCGGCGGCCTGCTGTACGCGGCGCTGACCGCGCACTGGCCGGGCGAGCCCAAGCTGTCGGCGCTGCCCGCCGCGCCGGCGGCGGACGGCGTGGTGCGGGCCCCTCGGCAGGTCCAGGCGGGCATCTCGCACGCCGTCGACGCCATCGTGTGCCGTGCCCTCGGCCTGCAGGTGCCGGGGCAGGAACCGCTCACCACCCCCGCCGACTTCGCCAAGGCGATGCGCGGCGTGCCCCGTACGCCGCTGCCGCTGTTCGCGGGGCTCGGCGGCGTCCACTCGCCGGCACCGTCCGCGCCCACCCGTCCCGCGCATGCGCCCGGCGCCCCCGCCGCTTCCACGCGGGCCGCCCGGCCGGCCGCTCCCGCGTCCCACCACCAGGCGCCGCAGCAGCCTCGGCGCCGCGGCGCCGCCCCAGCGCCCGCACCGCACGCGCCTCGTACGCGGCACGACTCCGTCCCGCCGCCGACGGCCCCGGTCGGCGTCCCTGGGACGAGGTCCGCGCCGCGCAGCCCGCTCAACCGCGCCCTGCTGGGCGTCGCAGCGGCCGCCGCCACCGTCATCGTCGGGCTCAGCGCGTGGGCCATCGGCAACGCCGGCGGCTCCTCCGACAAGGGCACCGACAAGGCCGGCGTGACCGACCCGGGCCGTTCCTCCGCACCCCCCTCACCGACGGCGACCAAGCTGTCCGCCCAGGGCGCCACCGCGTTGGAGGACCCCAAGCGCGGCAGCCACGACACGTCCATCGCCAAGAACCCGGAGGCGGTGCTGGACGGCAAGTCCAGCACCCAGTGGCAGACCCAGACCTACAAGTCGAGCAACTTCGGCAACCTGTCCAACGGTTTCGGCGTGGTGCTCGACATGGGCAAACAGGTCAAGGTCGACCATGTGCTGGTCGACGCGCCGGTGAGCACCTCCGTCCCCATCCAGCTGCGCGTCGGGGACGGCAACAGCCTCGGCGCCCTGCGAGTGGTGGGGCAGGAACAGGGCAGCGGCCAGTTCACCATCAAGGCCACCCGGGAGGCTCGCGGCCAGTACGTCCTGATCTGGTTTACCAATCCCGTTCCGCCCGGTTTCAAGGCGAAGCTCAACGACGTCACCGTCTACGGCACCGCCGGCTGACCCATTTATCGCAGGCCGCCGGACCGTCCACAAAAAGTGACCATCCGGCCGTTGTCCGTCCGGCGACGGTTCGCCGGAACGCCACCGGCGACCGCGAAAACATCATCGTTACGGTCCGTGTAGTCAAGATCGAACGAGCTGTGACGACTGACGGTGCCAGTCGGTATCGTGCCTCTGAGCAGAATGTCCCCTCCCCCCAGGATTTCGTGGTGTCGACCCGAGTTGGCAGGATCGATTGCACCTACCCGACACGGATCGGTGGTGCCGCGAGTGAGAGCAGGCGCTCATGGCGTCGATGAGCATGAGCGTCGACGAGGTACCGGACAAGGAACTGCTCGCACGGCACGTTGACGGCGATCCGCACGCGTTCTCCGAACTCGTGAACCGGCACCGCGACCGGATGTGGGCCGTCGCCATGCGGACGCTGGGCGACCCGGAGGAGGCCGCGGACGCGCTCCAGGACGCCTGCCTGTCGGCCTTCCGCGCGGCGGCACGGTTCCGTGGCGACGCCGCCGTCACCACCTGGCTGCACCGCATCGTCGTCAACGCCTGCCTCGACCGCGTCCGCCGCAAGTCGGTGCGCCCGGCCACGCCCATGGGCGACGACGCCACGTTCGACGCCGTGGCGCCCAAGATGCCGGACCCGACCGACGCCCACGGGGTGTCGCTGGACGTGCGGTCCGCCTTGGCGCAGCTGCCGTTCGAGCAACGCGCGGCACTGGTGCTCGTCGACATGATGGGCTACTCGGTGGACGACGCCGCGCAGGTCATGGAGGTGCCGCCGGGCACGATCAAGAGCCGCTGCGCGCGCGGACGGGCCCGGCTCGCCCCGCTGCTGGCGCACCACAGGAACCGTGAGGGCCGCAAGAACGTCGGAGGTGTGGAAGGAGGTGGCATGCCCAGATGAACCCCGCCCACCTTGACTACGACACCCTGGCCGATCTGGCCGAGGGCCTTCTCGACGACGATCAGGCCGCCTCCGTCACCGCGCACCTCGACACCTGTGCCGAATGCCGGGAACGCTCGGACGAGCTGTCCGACGTCTCCCGGATCCTGGCGGAGGCACCCGTACCGTCCATGCCCGCCGACCTTGCTTCCCGCATCGACTCGGCCATCGCCGCGGAGTCGATGCACAGCGCGGCCGTGGTGAGCTTGGCACAGCGGCGCGGCAGGCGGCATTGGCGGATCCTGTCGGCGGCCGCCGCGGCGGTGGTCGTGGTCGGCGGCGGAGGGATGGTCGGATACCAACTGCTCGGCGACTCGTCGGACGCGGGGCACCAGACCGCGGCGAGCACGCCCGTGCAGGACCCGCCCGACCGAAGATCGCTCTCCCCCGGTGCGGCGCCGTCGCCGAACGCCATGCAGGGGCCCAGCTACACCGTCCTGCGCAGCGGCACGGACTACCGCGCGGGAACGCTCGTCCGACAGATCACGGGACTGGTCGGCAACGGGGGCCGCCAGCTCACGCTCTCCGGCGGCGAACCGGACGGCCGGCTCTCCCAGTGCGTCGACCGAATAGCCCAGGGCAAGGTCCCCAAGGTGGTGGACGTGGCGACATACGAGGGCCGCCCGGCCACGGTGATCGCCTTGCCCACCGGTGGATCCGGTGGCCTGGACGTCTGGGTGGTGGGGCCCGGATGTTCGTCCGGCGACACGGATCTGATCAAACACGAGAAAACAGAGCGCTGATCGCGGGGGCCGACCAGATGGGTCGGCCGTTTTTAGGTCTGCACCCATATGACCGACGCCCCCGCCTCCTAGGCGCCTCGCAGAGACGGGCTCACGGCCGCACCCCCGCGACCGTGAGCCCGTCTCTTCTCCCATACCGGCGCCCACCGGCCGACAGCTAGCGCGCGCCTCGGCCACCCCTCCACGATCATCATCGCGCCACCATCCGACATCCAACGGCACGCAAAACAGCCCGTCCACGCGCAACATAAGCACAGCCCGCCGCCCCGGCGGACGTGGCGGCCCCGGCGGACCCGACGGACCTGGCGGGCCCGGTGGACCTGGCGGACGTGGCAGGCCTGGCGGACCCGACGGACGTGGCGGGCCCGGTGGACCTGGCGAGCCCGGTGACCTGGCGGGCCTGGCGGGCCCGGCCGCGGCGACCGGCACCACGCGAACAGCCGTATGCGCCCCGCCTCAGAGGTCAGAAAGGAAGTCCAGAGCCACTGCCCAAGCTTGCTCGGCCGCGTCCGCGTCGTAGTCGGGCAGATCGGAGTCGGTGAACAGGTGCCCGGCGCCCGGGTACCGGAAGACCTCGACGTCGGCTCCGGCGCGGCGCATGCGCAGGTACCAGGCGTTCAGCCAGTCGACCGGCTCGTAGGTGTCCGGGTCGGCGACGTGCAACTGCACCGGAATGTCGGTGGACGCGTCGTCCGCCATGTCGGAGGTGCCATGCATGAGCAGCAGCCCGCGCGCCTTCTCGTCGGCGAGGGCGAGATTCTGGGCCAGGGCCGCCCCCAGGGAGAACCCCGCGTACACGAGGCCCTCCTGCGACAACGGCGCCGCGGCCGTCACCGCGCGCTTGAGCAGTTCGTCCCGGCCGATCTCCTCCTTGATCTCGATGCCCTCCTCCGGGGTGTCCACGACGCGCCCGTCATACAGGTCCGGGACATGCACCTCATGCCCGGCCGCGCGCAACCGGTCGGCCGCCTGGTGGACCGCGGGCCGCAGCCCGTACATCGAGTGCAAGAGCAGAATCCTCGCCATGCCCAAAGCCTAAGGTCAGCCGCCCCCACAACCGGCGCCCCCGTCAACAGCCCCCCACCCACCCCCCCTCACACCGTGTGCCCGCCCCACGATCATGCATCTGGTCGGCACAGCGCCGCCGGAGCAGGCCGCCGGGACAAGGCCCACCACCACATGCCCAAACTACGAGTGACCAGCGGCGCCGCTCCCGGCGACAAGATCGATCAGCAGGCAATCACCGCCGAACCTGCAGAAACAGAACGCGCGGAAGACCCGTACACGCCTCACCCGGTGCAAGCGACAACCCAGCTCCCCTGATGGAAGCGACTTCGACGGCATCTCGGTGAGGCGCACCCGCACCTGGGTGGTCGGGATGTCGGGGACGGGCCTCGGCTCGGCGACGATGACTGCTCCCGGGTGGCCACCAAGCGACGCTCTGCGGTGCATCGCCCTGTTGCCGTTCCGCAACCCTGAGAAGTCCAGGGCGGCAGTGTGTATGTGGCCGTTATCCGACGACTATTCCAGGCCGTCACCTCGGTCTCCGCCGAGTCTCTCTGCGACACCAGCCCACCAGGTAGTCGACGTGCGGGGCGCCCTGGTGGCGCACCGTCCGGCCGCAGCAGCGACACCACGCTGCCAGCCACGCGCGGATCGGCGCGTGTGGCCGAGCTGCCAGCCACGCGCGGATCGGCGCGTGTGGCCGAGCTGCCAGCGGCACCGCGCCCAGGCACCAGCCATGGTGCCCTAGTGACCTCTGCACGTGACCGCCCTCCCAAGTCAGCCGCAAACCACGGAAGTCCAGTCGCCCCCAGCCGCCGTAGACGATCCGTCACAACGACGGCTGCGCCCTCCACAGCCTGAGGACAACCGAGCCGCAGCGGGACGCCTAGGCGCACTGCGGGAGAAACATTCAGGCGCCCGCGTCCTCAAGACCACGCGCCCACCACCTCCTACCAGCAGCCAGCCCCCCGTCGTCCGACCAGCGTCCCTCGTCCGACCAGCGTCCCTCGTCACCCCCAAACGCCCCTCGTCCAGCCAACGCCGCTCGTCCGACCAACACCGCTCGCCCGGTCCACGCCCGTCGTCCGACCAGCGTCCCTCGCCCCGCCAACGCCGCTCGTCCGACCAACACCGCTCGCCCGGTCCACGCCCGTCGTCCGACCAGCGTCGCTCGTCCGGCCAGGGCACCCGTCGTCCGACCAGCGCCGCTCGTCCGACCAACACCGCTCGCCCCGCCAACGTCCCTCGTTCGGCCAACGCCCGTCGTCCGAGCAGCGTCCCTCGTCCGACCAACGCCCCTCGCCCCGCCAACACCGCTCGCCCGGTCAACACCGCTCGTCCGCGCCAGCGCCCCTCGTTCGGCCAGGCCCCTCGTCCGCCCTCTCCGGGCAACGCCCCTCGTCCGGCCAGCGTCCAGGGTCCGGTGGCCTCCGCTCAGCTCGTTAGCGAGCACTGCAGGCTTCTCCAGGCGCCTGGCGATGCCGTCGCCGTTGCCATGGGGCGGCGTGAGCCGTGGTTCGTCGGACTGCTGTCGCCAGGGACGGCAGGACGTCACGGCGGGCCGCCGCCGAGTGCGTCAGACCAGCCTCCATGCCGCCCCGGCGGCGGGGCCAGGCCGCTTCCAACCGGCTCAAGCTTCCGGTCACAGAAAGCCCATGTGGCTGTGCCCCTGGTAACGGTGGTCGTAGTTGAGGGCCGGGCTGCCCCGGCCGGGAATCCCCGGGCCCTAGGATCGGTTGACGCGACTGGCAGGCCGGGTCACGCGCTCTGAGCGTCGAGCACCGAAAGGTACGAATTCGCATAAGGGGCATGATGTTGCAGAGGGCGCGTACAACGACACCGTGGCGGTCACGGCATCGTCCTGCACCTGAGGCGAGCAGAGGAGAGGCGCAGAACAGTGAGCGACGTGCGTAACGTCATCATCATCGGGTCGGGCCCGGCGGGGTACACGGCCGCGATCTACGCCGCCCGCGGCGACCTGAGGCCGCTGGTGTTCGAGGGTTCGGTGTCGGCCGGCGGTGCGCTGATGAACACCACGGACGTGGAGAACTTCCCCGGCTTCCCCGACGGCATCCTGGGCCCGGACCTGATGGACAACCTGCGCAAGCAGGCCGAGCGGTTCGGCGCCGAACTGGTGACCGACGACGTCACCGAGGTCGACCTGACCGCCGATCCCAAGATCGTCAAGGTGGGCGACGAGGTCTACCGCGCCAAGACCGTGATCATCGCGACCGGATCGGGGTACCGCAAGCTCGGCCTCGACGGCGAGCAGCGGCTGTCGGGGCGGGGCGTGTCCTGGTGCGCCACCTGCGACGGGTTCTTCTTCCGTGACCAGGACATCGCGGTGGTCGGCGGCGGCGACACCGCCATGGAGGAGGCCATCTTCCTGACCCGTTTCGCCCGGTCGGTCACCGTGATCCACCGTCGCGACCAGTTGCGCGCCAGCAAGATCATGCAGGATCGGGCGTTCGCCAACGACAAGATCCGTTTCGTGTGGGACAGCCAGGTCGTGGAGATCCTGGGCGACGACCGCCTGGCCGGCGTGCGCCTGCGCAACGCCCGGACGGGCGAGGAGTCCACGCTGGAGGTGACGGGGCTGTTCATCGCGATCGGGCATGATCCGCGCAGCGAGCTGTTCGCCGGGCAGTTGGACACCGACGCCGACGGGTACCTGATCGTGCAGTCCCCGACCACCAGGACCAAGATCCCTGGCGTGTTCGCCGCCGGGGACGTGGTCGACCACGTCTACCGTCAGGCCATCACCGCGGCCGGCACCGGGTGCGCCGCCGCCATCGACGCCGAACGCTGGCTGCAGGAGCGCGGACAGGCCGAGACCGTGCCGCAGGATCCGGCCGAGCTCACCCGTCAGGGCTGAGCCGGCGAGGCGGTCCGCCACCTGACGAACACGAAGGAGACGCCATGAAAGCCGTCACCGACGCGGACTTCGACACCGAGGTCCTCAAGAGCGACAAGCCTGTCCTGGTCGACTTCTGGGCGGAATGGTGCGCCCCCTGCCGGATGGTGGCCCCCGTCCTGGAGGAGATCTCGGCTGAGCACGGCGACAAGCTCGAGATCGTCAAGATGGACATCGACAAGAACCCCAACGTGCCGCAGCGGTACGACATCGTGAGCATCCCGGCCATGTTCGTGTTCAAGGACGGCCAGGTCGCCCGCCAGATCATCGGCGCCAAGCCGAAGTCCGCGCTCCTGCGCGACCTCGCCGAGTTCATCTGACCCTCGCCCTCCCGCGGCGAGCGCATTGCGACGGGCTCCGTTCCGGCCTCCGGGACGGGGCCCGTCGCCATAAGCACAGTCGCCGCCGCCCCTCAGGAGGGCGGCCGTCACCGCGACCCCCACAAAGACGGCCCGTACAGGAGCACGCGGCAGCAGTCGGGATGCAGTCATGACCGTGTGGATCGCCTCCGACTTGCCGATTGCCCCCCGCCTCGCTCTCGTAGAGCCACACGGTGCACGAGGAGGCCAATCACAAAAGCAGGATGGCGAGGAAGTCGGCGCGGTGCAGGGTGCGCGCGGCACCTCCTGCACGAGAGGAGCAACCGGCGGCCTTCTTGCCCATCAAACCGACAGACGTGACCAAGGTTTCTTGTGAAACATCTCTGAGCAGGCCTGGCGACGAGCCATACGGAGGTAACTTCCGTAGATCTTTCTCTCGAAGAGCCAGCCGCTCCAGCAGTGCCCCTGATGTTCCTATGGCTGGACCCGCTGATTCGTGTTCCGGACCACCTGGAGGAGATCGGCTTGAAGCCGCCGCAGGACGTCCGGCCTCGACCAGCTTGCGCGCCGCGCTGGTGACCTGGCGGGACGGCGACCGCGCCGCCGCCCTGCGCACCTGGGCGGACGCCGGGCACGCGCATGCGGGCGAGGACCGCGACGACACCCTCTCAGCGCTGCTGGCCGACTGGACTCGGCGTGGCCGCTACGGGCGGGCCACCGCGCCGACCGGGCTGCGTGAAGTGAACGCTCTGGCCATCGCGCCGGACGCGACCGCCCTGATCGCCGTGGGCGTCGCCGTGGGCGTCGCCGGGGGCGCCGTAGGCGGGGGCGGCGTCGCCGGACCGGCCGCCCCGGCTGCTGGCGCGGCGGAACGAGTAGTCGGCGGCCTGAGCTAGGCCATCTTGGGCGAACTGGCCGTCGTGACCTGCATCCGTGTTGCAGACGAGAGCGGGGTTTGCGGACGCCACGTCCGTCATCTCTTCATGGGCCAGCAGGCTGTGGGGCGGTCACTGGCTTAACGAGGAAGGCGAGGGCACCGCGGGGGGGAATTGAAGGCGCTGGCGGGACCTGAATCTCTACTCCCGTGGCAACCGAGGTGCCCAGAGGGTCCAGCGACGAACTCCCGTGTCGTCCGCGGCCACGGCCAACTACTCGGGCCAAGCGGCTGGCGAATTTCGGCCACCGAGTGTCTGTTCCACGGCCCCACGTCTCGTCGCCACAACGGCCAGGCGAAGAATCCCCGGTCGGGCCGACCGGCTCGGCTCAAGAGAGCCAAACGAGTGAGGGCCGCGGCTCGTAGGCGGGGCGCCCCATACAGACGGGGCTCTCAGAGGCGCTCAGACAGGCCGGAGGGCACCTTCGGGGGTCATGGAGCCCAGGAGCCTTTCCAACGCCACCTCGACGTCTTCACGCCATGACAGAGCCGACTTGAGCTCCAGGCGCAGCCTCGGATAGCGGTGATGCGGCCGGACGGTCTTGAAGCCGACCGAAAGGAGATAGTCGGCAGGCACCATGCAGGCGCCGTCCTCCCCCTTCAGATCTCCGAATGCCTCGATGGCCTTGACCGCACGCCGTGTGAGGTCCTTCGCGACGCCCTGGACGAGCATCCGGCCCAGCCCCCCGCCGGCGAACTCCGGCAGGATGTGGGCGGTCATCAGCAGCACGGCGTCGGCACTGACCGGGCTGGTGGGGAAGGCGACAGAACGCGGTACGTACAGCGGCGGCGCGTACATGACGAAGCCCGCCGGCACGTCGTCCACGTAAACGATCTTTCCGCAGCTGCCCCACTCCAGCAGCGTGGAGGAGATCCACGCCTCCTTTTCCAGACCCGGGTCTCCCGTGTCCATGGCGCGGTCCCGGCTGACCGGGTCGAGTTCCCAGAAAACACAGCGGCGGCAGCGACGCGGGAGGTCGTCGAGATTGTCCAACGTGATGTTGACGAGACGACGCGACACCGGATCGGCACCCCCTGAAGCTCGTTCGGCCGGTCCGTCTCTGTGGCGCGGTCGGAACCGGTGAACGAGCGTGCTCGCTGCGGGGCTTGCTGTGCGGAGCGCCACTTCGCGGAAAATCCCGGCAACGTTCCGGGACCCTGAGGCATCGTATCGAACAGCGGGCTTCTTCCCGTCGCGGTCGGCGGTCGGCGTTTGGTAAGCGGGGCAACGTTGGGCAAAGATGCCTCGATCATTCGTCGAGGGGGCTGTGATCCGGGTTTCTGACGGGTACACAGTGTCCTCCTATCGGTGCCTCGGACCATCCGTCCCGTCGCCGCTGGAAGGGGTCGACGGCCCATGACCGCGGGGTCTCGGCTTCGGCCACACGGGGAGAGGACCATCCGGGCGGCAACGGCGCTGTCCGGACCCTCAGATCCAGGTGGCGTCCCCTCGGGGGTTCCGCCACGTCAGCCCAAGGCCATGCCGTAGGTTTCTGGGTTATCCGATCACCCTTGGAGGTGCCTCGTGGAACAGCACTCGCGAACAGACGCCTACATCGACCGCTACGCCGCCCGTGCCGCCGGCATGGTGCCTTCGGAGATCCGGGCTCTGTTCGCGGTGGCCGACCGTCCCGAGGTCGTCTCCCTCGCCGGCGGAATGCCGTACGTGTCCGCGCTGCCGCTGGACAGGGTCGGCGAGATGATCGGCGAACTGGTGGCCCGCAATGGCGCGCAGGTGCTGCAGTACTCCTCAGCGCAGGGCGACCCGGTACTTCGCGAGCAGATCTGCGAGGTGATGCAGCTGGAGGGCATCCGCGCCAACCCCGACGACGTGGTCGTGACGGTGGGCGCCCAGCAGGCCCTCGATCTCATCGCGAAGATCTTCGTGGATCCCGGTGACGTGGTGCTGGCCGAGGCCCCCTCGTATGTCGGGGCCTTGGGCACGTTCGCCACCTATCAGGCCGACGTCGTCCATGTTCCGCTCGACGACGGAGGACTGATCCCCTCCGCCCTGCGCGAGGCCCTCGAGCGTCTGCGCCGCGAGGGACGTCGGGTGAAGTTCCTCTACACGGTGCCCACCTTCCAGAACCCCGCCGGAGTGACGCTCACCCGCGCGCGGCGTGTACAGATCCTTGAGATCTGCGCCGAGTACGACGTGCTCGTCATCGAGGACAACCCGTACGGTCTGCTGGGCTTCGATGGGGAACCGATGCGGGCGCTGCGCGCGGACGACGCCGAACGCGTCATCTATCTCGGCTCGTTCTCCAAGACGATCGCGTCCGGGCTGCGCTTGGGCTGGGCCCTGGCCCCCCATGCGGTGCGGGCCAAGCTGGTGCTGGCCGCCGAGTCCGCCGTGCTCTGCCACTCCAGCCTCTCGCAGCTCGCCGTGCGGGAGTACCTGACGACCCAGCCGTGGCGCGAGCAGATCAAGGACTTCCGGGTCATGTACCGGGAGCGCCGCGACGCGATGCTGGACGCCCTCGAGACCCTGATGCCCAAGGGCTGCACCTGGACTCGGCCGTCGGGCGGCTTCTTCGTCTGGCTCACCGTGCCGGAGGGCCTGGACACCAAGGCGATGGCCCCCCGCGCCATCGCCGAACGCGTCGCGTACGTGCCCGGCACCGGCTTCTACTCCAACGGGGACGGACGACGCCACATGAGACTGTCGTACTGCTACCCCGAGCCCCACCGCATCCGTGAGGGCGTCCGTCGGCTCGCAGGGGTGTTGGAGGAGGAGATCCGCCTGCGGGACACTTTCGGTGGGGTGACCCGTGACGCCGCGTCCGGCGGTGTCGACACCCCGGGCCCCGGTCTGGTCTGACGGATTTTCGTCGGGAACGCCGGCTCCCCTGCTGGGGCCGGCGTTTTCCGTTCAACGTGAAAGGCAGTGGTGTGGAACTCGGACACGTGGTCGTCCTCGCTGGCGGGCTGTCGTACGAGCGGGAGGTCTCGCTGCGCTCCGGTCGGCGGGTCACGGACGCGCTGCGCGCCCTCGACATCCCTGTCGAACTGCGCGACACCGACGCGACGCTCCTGGACGCACTGGCCACCGATCCCCCGGACGTGGTGTTCCCCGTCCTGCACGGGGCGGCCGGAGAGGACGGCTCGATCCGGGATGTTCTAGAACTTCTTGGCGTCCCGTACGTGGGCGCGCGGCCGGACGCCTGCCGGGTCGCCTGGGACAAGCCCACCGCCAAGGCGGTCGTCGCTCGTGCCGGCCTTTCCACTCCGGCGTCCGTGGCGTTGCCGAAGGAGATCTTCCACGACCTGGGCGCCGCCTCGGTACTCGACCGAATCGTGGACCGCATGGGGCTGCCCCTCATGGTCAAGCCCACCCGTGGCGGCTCAGCCCTCGGCGCCTCCGTCGTCCGCAACGCCGACGAACTACCCGCCGCCATGGTGGGCTGCTTCGCCTACGGTGACACGGCTCTGGTCGAGCGGTACGTCGAGGGCACGGAGGTGGCGGTCAGCGTGATCGAACGTGGCGGCGAGCCGTATCCGCTGCCCGCCGTTGAGATCGTCGCGGCCGGCGGGCGCTACGACTACACCGCGCGCTACGACGCGGGCGACACCGAATTCGTCACTCCCGCCCGCCTCTCCCCCGAGGCCGCCGAGCGAGTCACCGCCGCAGCGGTCACCGCCCACCGCGCCCTCGGACTGCGTGACCTCTCCCGCACCGACCTGATCGTGGACTCCTCGGGCGAAGTCCAGTTCCTGGAAGTCAACGTCGCTCCCGGAATGACCGAGACCAGCCTCCTCCCCCGCGCCGTCGCCGCCGCGGGCTTGGACCTCTCCCAGGTCTGCCGCGACCTCCTCACCCAACGTTTCACGTGAAACATCTACCGCCTCACACGGCCTCCCGCCCCCAAAGCCTGGCAGCCTCGGAACCCTGACCACCATTTCCTGTACGGGCACGAGCCAGGCATGCGCGCCATGGAGACCTTCTTGAGTTGGCACCCATATCGGTGAGCGGCGCCTGGCCCTCGTACCGAGGGAGGCGGTGCCCTCGCTGTCGCTGGTGTGGGCGATCAGTGAGCATCTGGCTGAGACGGCGGGCCGGCCGTTTCAGGAGCACCCTCGGGCCGGCCTGCCGCCTGGCCCTATCGGAACCAAGCCGGCGGAAACCACAGACCACACAGCGCCGCTCACCTCACTGATACGCCGTGCGTCGCCAAGTCGACCGGACGATGTCGCGGTAGGCGCCCGCCCGCAAGCAGGTCCAGGAGAAGACCTGCTTGCGGGCCTAACGGGTCAGGACGGTGTCGTGACCGTGGGTGGGTCGGTGGGTTGTGCCTGCGGCGCGGAGACCTTCGCGGGCTTGGAGTTCGCCAGCCACAGGCCGGTGAACACGGCACTGACCAAGGTGACGGCGCCAGCCGCGATGAAGGCGCTGTTGAGGCCGGCCTCGAAGGAGGCGCCACCGGAACTCCGGCTGTGGACGATGGCGCCGAGCACGGCCACGCCGAGCACCGCGCCGATCTGCCGGGTGGTGCTGCTGATGCCCGACGCGAGACCGCCCTCCTGCGGGCTGACCGCCGCGATGGCGGCGCCCGTCAGCGGGGACATGGTCAGGCCGAACCCGAGCCCGATGATCGCCAGCCGCCACCACACGTTGCCGTAGCCGGTGTGCTCGTGCACGAAGCCCAGCGCCAGCAGGCCCAGCCCGCCCAGTGCCAGACCGACGGTGACCACGATCCGGAAACCGTGCTTGGCGGCGAGCCGGCCCGCATACGGGCTGACGATCACCATGGCGAGGGAAGTGGGCAGCGTCTGCAGGCCGGCGCGCAGGATCGAGCTGCCCTGGACGTAGACGAAGAACTGGGAGAAGAAGAAGACCGACCCCATGAGCGCGAAACCCACCACGACCATGGTGGTGTTGGACACCGTGAACAGCCGCTCCCTGAACAGCCGCAGTGGCAGCATCGGCGCCGCAACACGGCTCTCGACGGCTACGAAAGCGGCGAGGAGCACCACCGCGACGGCGAAGCTGCCCAGGATCAGCGGCGAACTCCAGCCCCGAGAACCACCCTCGATCAACCCATAGGTCAGTGCCCCCGCACCCAGGACGGACAGGACCGTCCCCGGGATGTCGACCGCCGGTGCACTGGGATTGCGGGACTCGTCCAGAATGCGCAGACCGACCAGCAGCAGGACCGCGCCGATGGGCACGTTGACGAGGAAGATGACGGGCCAACCGAAGGCATCCACCAGAATGCCACCGGCCAACGGTCCGGCTGCCAGGCCGATTCCGCTGAACCCGGCCCAAAGTCCGATCGCCCTGACGCGTTCCTGCGGAACGGGATACGCAGCGGCGAGCAGGGCCAGCGAGGCGGGGCTCAGCGCCGCGGCGCCGATGCCCTGCATCACCCGTCCGGTGACCAGCCAGCCGATCGAGGGTGCGACCGAGCAGACCACGGACGCGGCGGTGAACACCGCGACGCCGGCCAGGAACATCCGTTTGCGGCCGAAGCGGTCGGCGAAGACTCCGCCGGACAGCAACAGCATGGCGACCAGCAGGACGTAGGCGTCGACGATCCATTGCAGTCCGGTCAGCTGGGTGTGCAATCGCTCCTGCATGTCGGGCAGTGCCGCGCCCACGATGGTGCTGTCGAGCAGCACCATGAATTGCCCCAGGCAGGCCACTGTGAGCAATGCTGCCCGGCTCGATCGAATCCCTACGGCCACAGGCGGTCCCTCCACCCCTTCAGAGATGCGGATGCCGTGGAACCATAGTTCGATAATCCCGAAGTGTCGAATGATGCGGTATCGTCGAGGTATGCGACCGCTACCTCAGCCCCCACGCGAGTCGCTGACACTCGCGGCAGTGCTGCACGCGCTCGGTGATCCGGTGCGCCTGGAGTTGGTGCGGCGGGCCTGGGCTAATCCGGAGTCGTCCTGCTCCGCTCTCGCCGACGGTTTGGATGTGCCGATGTCGACGCTGACCAACCACTGGCGGATCCTGCGCGAGGCCGGGGTGGTCAGCATGACCGTGGACGGCAGACATCGGCGGGTCCGGCCGCGCGCCGACGATCTACATGATCGCTTCCCGGGTTTGCTCGATCCGATCCTGCGCCTCAGCGCAGCCGAGTCGCCGAAGAGCGGTGCGCAGTAACCCTCACGGACATACCAACTAGGCCCGAAGGGGGTAACAGGCCAGTCCGCAAGAGCGCCTGGCGTAAGACAACGACCGGAATCCAACCTTCCCCACGCTCTGCCGGGTCACCAAGGTGGGGGACGGGGCGGAGACCCGCCGGTGACACCGCACCACGGGTACGCCGGATCGCTGGGCAGAGAGGCACCTCAAAGCACCCCGCCAAGAACGACGCTGGCAGCCCATGCCGCCCAAGTTCGACGGTGGAATAGGGCCCAATCGTGAAGGCCGATAGAACCACAGATCCAACCGCTTCGGAGGAAGCTCCAAACCTGCCCGCCGCCCTGATCATTGAGCGGACCGGCTGGACACGGTCGACACCGCTGCTCATGAACCGCGTCGGGCGGTTGCGGCCGCAATATCGTCCGGTTGACTTGACGACGCACGGCGTATCAGTGAGGGCAGCTGGCGCGGTGTAATCCATGGTTCCCACCGGCTTGGTCGCGGTAGGGCCAGGCAGCAGGCCAACCCGAGGGGCTCCTGAAACGGCCGGCCCGCCATCTCAATCAGATGCTCACTAATCGCCCACACCAGCGAACCCGAGGGCGCTGCCGCCCCGCTACGAGGGCCAGACACAGCTCACCGATAAGGGCGCCAACCCAAGTAGGGGTTCGTGGGTCGAGAGGCGACAGGTGGCCTCAGAACCCGCATATCGTCGGGCCAGACGCGCGGGTCGCTGTCCAGGCGGCGGGTGGCCTGCGCCACTGTAGAGGTGCAGTGGCTACCGCGCGCGTGCGATCTCGCCTCGCCTGGCGCATGAGAGAAGCAATGACCTTACCCCGCCCGCGCCGGAGGGCCATACCTAGGCGTCTGGTCCTGGAATGCCCCGGGAGTAGCTCTCCGCGGTGGCGAAGCAAACCGCTGGCGGGGTCTCGGCCCTAACGAGGTGATGGCGACGTAGGTCGGGCGGCGCTACGCGCGCTGTGTCTCCTCCCCGAGGTTTCACGTGAAACCTCGGGGAGGAGACACCTCGGATGCAGCACCTCCTACCGATTTGGGCAGGCCGACAAGGTGCCGCTACGGGCGCGGCTCACCTGAGGGCGAAGGCGCGGAATGCAGTTGCTTTTGCGGAGCCGCGAGCGAGTCGGGGAGCGATGGATCACGCCTGCCGCTCATGACCTACTTCTCCAGCCGTCCCAGGGTGCCCGTCCAGATTGAGCAGCGTCTCCTCGCGGATCGCGCGTCCCGCTTCGCAGCTCCTGCCAGTCACCCAGCTCGCTGTTCATGGAAAGCTCTGCACATGGTGCCCGATGCCGCCTCAACGACGGCCAGGTCCACGGCCCCATCCATATGGCGCCGCACCACTCGTATATACGTACAGCGGCAGGATGCTGGCTCGGCGCAGAGACGTCCTGGTGCCGGACCGCGAAAGGTAAAGGTCGCTGGACGGGAGGACGACGACAACCTGGCGCGGTGAAGGCGGTGCGTGACGCGCTGGGCCGTCGGGGCCGGGTGCGGGTGGACGTCAGGGCGGGTGGTACGTCGACACCGCGGGGCGGATGATCCGGGGCTGGACCGGTTCGACCTGGAGTACGCGAGCAACCGTGCGCGACGTTGGAGAGGTTGGCACGGTGGCGTCGCCTGGTGGGCGTGCTGGCGGCGGCCGACGTCGATCCGCCCGGGCCGAGAACCCGCTGAAGACGCGCTCGACGTCACGGACGGCACAGCCCACCCGACCGGACTCCACACGATCACGGACGCGAGTTCAACCCGCACCGACGACGGCAGGGGCGAGGGAATCTGACTTCGACACTGAACGCTTCGCCTGGACATGTCGCAACGACAGATACAACGTCCGGCTGCCGCCTTAACGGGATGCCAAGGCTCTTCCACTACGCCAGCGTGAGGGGCGGGCGGTGGGTGTGCGCGGTGGCCAGCCACTCCAGCAGCGGCTCGTTGTCTAGGGCAGCGTGCCAGGCCAAGCCGCCCGGCACCACGATCACTTCGCAGATCTCCTCAGTAGGGCCGGTCCTGGGAGGCGGTTTGGCGTCGCAGCCATGCACACGGCCTCACTGCGGCACGAAGGGTGGGCGCCAGGGCAACACCCCTGGAGGCGTTCAGGAGGGCCGAGGCGGATGTGGTGACGGACGCGGCGTTCTCCTGCACTACGTCAACGACTCCCCCGCCCCGCTCGGCCGCCTTCCTTGGGTGACTTCTCCGCCTTTGCGGGATCACTGCGGCCACGTCGGTGCGCGCCCGGGACGCCGACGCCGGGCTGGTGTCCCAGGTCGTCACCCGGTGCAACGCACCTGCACAACTCCGCACGACGCCTGCGGCGACCTGGCCGAGGACTTTCGTCCCGGGCCCCGACGGGTTCATCGTCCAGCGGGGGCGGCCGGTCCGCTCATCATCGGCGCCCGCCCGACGCACATCGCACGCAGGTGCAGGAAGTCGGCGTAGAACACGCAGGCGATGCCCCGGTAGAACGGCACCCGCTGGAGGCGTCCAGGCAGGCCGACGCGGTGGTGGCGGACGCGGCGTTCTCCTGCACGATGTCAACGACTCCCCCGCCTTCCTCGGCCTTCCTCCAGCGCCTCACCCTCCCTGCCCAGCCGCCAAGTCACTGGCCGCCTCCCGCAGCATCAGCGGCACAACACCCGTGCCGCTATCCGGGAGCTGACCTTTGGCCACGTCGAACGCCAGGATCAGGGCGACCATGCGGTCGCTCATCTCGGGCAGCGGCAGCGCCGCCGGATCGACCGAATCCAACGTCTCCCGGTGCGCCGCGCCTATCTGCGTCACGTACCGGTCGGTCGGCGCCCCCGCGCTCGCCTCCTTGTTTAGCGAAGAACTGGTACAGCGACCCCGACGAAATCCCCGCCTGCGAGGCGATCGCGTTCGTCGTGGCCGTCCCCCGCCCTGCTCGGCCGTCTCCCCCGCCCTGCTCGGCCGCCTCCCCCGCCCTGCTCGGCCGCCTCCCCCGCCCTGCTCGGCCGCCTCCCCCGCCCTGCTCGGCCGCCTCCCCCGCCGTCCTCGGGCGGCTTTCTCCGCCCTGCTCGGCCCTCGCCCCCGCCGTCCTGGGGCGGCTTCTCCGCCAATGCGGGATTACTGCGGCCACGTCGGTGCGCTCCCGGGACGCCGACGTCGGGCTGGTGTCCCAGGTCGTCGCCCGGTGCAACGCATCTGCACAACTTCGCGCGATGCCTGCGGCGACCTGGTCGAGGATTTTCGTCCCCCGTCCCGACGGGTTCATCGCCCAGCGGGGGCGGCCGGTCCACTCATCATCGGCGCCCGCCCGACGCCATCGCACGCAGGTGCACGATGTCGGGGTAGAACACGCAGGCGGTGGCCCGGTAGAACGCAGGCCCGGTCGCGTCGGCGATCTTGGCAGAGGTGAGCATCGGCACGTCGTGGGTGATCACCAGGACGGCGGCTCCGGCGTCGGCGTACCGGCGGAGGGTGGCCCATACGCCGTGCAGTGCCGACGTCGACGGCCGACCCTGGGGCAACCACCTCGCCGACGCCGTGCGCCCTGCTCGACTTGTCGTTCGCCATGGCTTCCACAGGGGTGATGGACAGGTCGAGCCGGGAGGTTCAGCCGTTCCGCCTGCCCCGCACCTTGTGGGGCGGATGCACGGGGCGGTGCGGGGTGGCGGTCATCTTCCGGGATCGGCGGGAAGTCGGCGAGATTGCGCTCTATTTGGTGCGAGACGCCGTTGACGATCTGGTGGTGCCGCTCCTTGGGCGTTGCCGTTGGTGCGGGGTGTACCTCGGGGGTCCAGCGGGTTTGGGGGGCTTTGGGACGGCGTTCGGCGGGGCGGGATGAAGGGGGTGTCTGGGGAGAACGACGACGCCCCGGCGGTGTGGGCCGGGGCGTCGGTGGTCGCTGCGCGGAAGGTGATCCGGGCGGGCGGTCAGTAGGGGGTGAGGGGTCGGGTGGTGGTGTTAGTCGTCGGGGTCCATCGCCTTGAGAATGCGGTCGAGGTCGTCCTTGGTGGCGAACTCGACGACGATCTTTCCCTTGTTGCGGCCCATGTCGACGCGGACTCGGGTCTCGTACCGGTCGGACAGGCGGTCGGCGATCTCTCTGAGCACGGGGTCGGCCGGCTGCTTGCGGCGGCCCTGGCGTGGTTTGGGGGGTTCTTCGGCCTCCCGCATCGTGATGATCTCGTCCACGGCGTGTACCGAGAGGCCTTCGGCCACGATGCGCTGGGCGAGGTGCTCCTGGGCCTCGACGCTGTCGAGGCGGAGCAGTGCCCGGGCGTGGCCGGCGGACAGCACGCCCGCGGCGACGCGGCGCTGGACGCCCGGCGGCAGGTTCAGCAGCCGGAGCGTGTTGGTGATGTGCGGGCGGGAACGGCCGATCCGCGCGGCGAGCTCCTCATGGGTGGCGCCGAAGTCCTCCAGGAGCTGCTTGTAGGCGGCCGCCTCCTCAAGCGGGTTGAGCTGCTGGCGGTGCAGGTTCTCCATCAGCGCGTCGCGGAGCATGTCATCGTCGCTGGTGTCCCGGACGATGGCGGGAATGGTGTCCAGGCCCGCCTTCCCGGACGCCTGCCACCGGCGTTCGCCCATGATCAGCTCGTAGTCGTGGTCCGGCGAGTCGATCTTGCGGACCACGATCGGCTGGAGCAGACCCACGATGCTGATCGACGCTGCCAGCTCGTCGAGCGCCTCATCGTCGAAGTGCTTACGGGGCTGACGTGGGTTGGGCCGGATCGAGTCAAGGGGCAGCTCGGCGAAGTGGGCTCCGGCCACCGGCTGCATGTTCGGACCGGGTGCCGTCCCGTTGGCACCCGCGGAGTCGTCGGCGCCCGTGGGAAGCAGGGCGCCCAGCCCTCGGCCCAGTCCTCGACGCTGCTGGCTCACTTGGCGGCTCCCCGATGGGCCATCTCGGAGGCGGCTTCGCTGTAGGCCAGCGCGCCGCTGGATCCGGGGTCGTAGGTGATGACGGACTGTCCGTAGCTGGGGGCCTCGGAGACCCGGACGCTACGGGGAATGACAGTGTTGAGGACGATGTCGCCGAAGTGGTTCCGTACGTCCTCGGCCACCTGGGCGGCCAGGCGGGTACGGGCGTCATACATGGTCAGCAGGATGGTGGACACCTTCAGCACTGGATTGAGGTGAGCCTTGACCAGGTCGACGGTGCGGATCAGCTGACCGAGCCCCTCCAGCGCGTAGTACTCGCACTGGATCGGGATCAGCAGCTCGTCCCCGCCGACGAGCGCGTTCACGGTGAGCAGCCCCAGGGAGGGCGGGCAGTCGATCAGGACGTAGTCGAACTGACCCGTGTCGTAGGAGTCCAGCGCACGGCGCAGCCGCGACTCCCGCGCCACCTTGGAGACCAGCTCGATCTCAGCTCCGGCGAGGTTGAGATTCGCCGGGGCGCAGAAGAGGCCGGGGATGTCCGGGGCCGGCACCACGATGTCGGCCAGGGGCATGTCCTCGATCAGCACGTTGTAGATCGAGGGGACATCGGCGCGGTGCTCCACGCCGAGCGCGGTCGATGCGTTGCCCTGGGGGTCGAGGTCGACGACGAGCACGCGGGCCCCGTGCATCGCCAGCGAGGCGGCGAGATTGACCGAGGTCGTGGTCTTGCCAACGCCGCCCTTCTGATTGGCGATCGTGATGATCCGGCACTCGGGTGGTCGAGGCCATTCCTTCTCTCGTCGGCCCGACATCGCCTTCGCGGTTGTTTCACGTGAAACCTTGGCGTCCTTGAGCGCCTCACGCACCAGTTCCGACTCCCCCTGAGATGGCCCCTGACGCGGACCCTGCGGCTGCTGCACGGCGCCACCGCCCGTCGGCACATAGCCGACGCTCTCCGCCGTCCCGGACGTCGTACTTCCCCACATCGCATGCCCGGACGGAGGTTTCGCCCCCGCCTCAGAGGCGGTCTTCCCGGGTTGCTCACTCGCTGACGCCGCGTTTGCCGGCGTCGCTTCCTCGGGTGCCTCGCCCTCCTCGGGCCAGCCCAGGCCGGTCGTTCGGTTGTCGGGGGATTCGTTGGCGCGGTCCGGCCAGCCCAGTCCTGGTCCCGTGCTCATGAAGACCTCTTCCTCGACCCTTTAGCGCGGCGGGGCACGCGTTCGGCGACCACACGGACAAGCGTTGTCGGCGGGTCGACCTTACCGCGCCCGACTTGAAGCAGTTCGCTCGTGCGTACGCCGAAGCGCTTCAGGACCGGCCGCGCCTCCTCCAGCTCGACCGCGGCGCGCTCGCCCTTGAGCGCGAGCAACTCACCGCCGGGTCGCAGCAACGGCAACGCCCAGGTGACCAGGCGTTCCAGTGGGGCGACGGCGCGTGCGGTGACGACGTCCACGGCGAACTCGCGGACGACCTCCTCAGCACGGGCTCGGCGAACCTGGACGTTGCGCAGCTCCAGCATGTCCACGCACTCGTTGAGGAACGTCGTCCGGCGCAGCAGCGGCTCCAGCAGCGTGACCTGCAGATCCGGCCGGACGATCGCCAGCACCACACCGGGCAGGCCGGCACCCGAGCCGATGTCCACGACCTGCGCGCCCTGCGGGATCACCTCCGCCACCACGGCGCAGTTGATCAGGTGGCGTTCCCACAGCCGATCGACCTCGCGCGGACCGATCAGACCGCGTACCACGCCCGCGTCGGCAAGAAACTCCGCATACCGTTCCGCGACGGGCAGCGTTTCGCCGAAGACCTCTCGTGCCATCCCCACCGTACGAATCGTTCCACATGGGCCCCGGGGTCGCACACATGAAACGAGCCTGTGGACAACCCCGGAAGATGCCTGGAAGCCCCTGGCCGCAAGGCCTTCCGGCATATTCGGCGTCACGCGGGTAAAGGGGAAGCAGTGCCCATCACGGAAGGAGGCACCGAGGCATGGGAATCGGAGTCAGCCTCGCCTTCATCGCCGTCGGCGCGATCCTGGCGTTCGCGCTTCGCGTCGATCTCAGCGGCGTGGACATCCGGATGGTCGGCTGGATCTTGATCCTGGTCGGGCTGGTCAGCCTGTTCTTCACGTTCAGGTACACCCGACCGCGCCGCAGCGCCGACCCGGTCGCCGCCGGGACCGACCCGCTGTACGTGGAACGCCCCGACGAGGCGGATCCGGTGGTCCATGAGGAACGCGTCATCGAACGGCCGACCGAACCGCACGTCGAGCGTGTCGAACGTATTATCGAACGCCCCGTCCCCCCGCCGTCGACGACGCCCCAGGGACACAGTGCGCAGGACCCGGCCGTGGCCCAGGATCCCGAGTACGCCCAAGACCCGGCGGTTCAGAACAACCCTCCTCTCACATCCGAACCCGGCCGTGTTCCGTCCGAACCCGGTCGCCGAACACGGCGAAACCGCAGCTGACCTGCCATTTGAGGGACTCCCCCACTCGGCGGCCGACCCCATTGGCGGCGATGCCACCCGGCGGTGCCGTGTCGCCGCCGGGTGAGGTCGCCCACGCCCCTCCCACTACAGGGCGCTTCGACGGGTGGGCGCCACACTGAACGCCCCCGAAGGCCGCCCCCGGGCGGTCATGCCGTGCTTGACGGAGTGTGGCGGCGTCCCCCTGCAGTTCACTTGGCTCCTCTTGAGACGGCGGATGCACCTGCGTCCCGAGGCGACCCACACGCGACCGAGGCAGCGGTGCGGCCGGTGCTGTTGTCGCCGTCGGACAGCAGCATGATGTGAGCGGACGGGGGTCGCCCTGGCTGCCTTGGGCGTCGAAGGTGAGGACGATGCGGTGGGCCATGCGCGCGTCCATCGCTGAGTGCCCGCCCGCAGAGTTCGACGGTCCCCCTCCGACTTCTAGGCCGCCAAGGCCAGCCTGTGCCTGCCATCGCCGGCCAGCGGCCTTGCCCCGGTGGGCGCCGCTCGATGCCCTCACTCACCCGCGCCGGCTACCGACCGGCCTGCGGGATGTGGGTAGCGGAAGGCACGCCTTCCCCGTGAGGTGATTCCTTTTCGGGAGCTCACTCACCGGGATCTCTCCGGTTGTTCCCGCGCTCATCTGGATCCGGGCCTTCGAGCATCCGTGTCCTCACTGCGCCGACCGCCCCAGCTGGATCGGATGCGCGGGACCACCCTTGGGTGCTGTTCTTCTGCGGCACGACCGCCACACGGCGCCACCCCCATCAGTCGGTACGGCGGCGCCGACCCGCCAGCATCGGCAGGCTGGGACCGAACCGAACTCTGTAGCCGTCGACTCGCCGGAGTCCCTCCGGGACTCCGGCGTATAGGCGCGAGTCGCTCCGCGCCCGTGATCATTAAGTGCACCCCCACGAACACGCGGGAGAACGCCATCACCGCCGCTGCTGCTGGTCGCGCTGGGCCCGGCGGTGGGCGCCACACCTCGCCGCCCGTCTCGTCGGGCTCCCGGCCGGGCGAGGCGGCCAGCGTTTGCCAGGTGTCCTGGCAGCGCGCCTGCTCGCCGTCCAGGATGTGCCCGTTGCCGCAGCCGACCATGCTGGAGGCCGTCAGCGAGCCGCGGCCCCGACCGTGCTCGGCGATCACCTCACCCTCGGGCCTCGGGCCTGTCGTCTTGGCCAGGGGCAGGGGGACGTTGGGGGTTGCACTCGGTGCCTTGGTGGCCGTTCGGGCTCGGAGTGTATCGACGGGCTGGGGCTACGGGAGGACGGCCATGGGGTGCGCGAAAAAACAGGCAGGCCCCCGCGTCCCATCGGGACGTGGGGGCCTGTGGGCAGCCGAGAAAGAGGAACGGGTGACGTCAGGAGGGGTAGACGACCACGTAGCGGTCGGGCTCCTCGCCTTCGGACTCGCTGCGCAGTCCGGCGGCGGCCACCGCGTCATGCACGATCTTGCGCTCGAACGGCGTCATCGGCGCCAGCGGCTTGGGCGTGCCGCTCTGCTTGACCTCGTCGGCCACGTCCTGGCCGAGCTTGGTCAGCTCGGCACGGCGGCGCTCCCGGTAGCCGCCGATGTCGAGCATCAGGCGGCTGCGGTTGCCGGTCTGCCGGTGCACCGCGAGACGGGTCAGCTCCTGCAGGGCCTCCAGCACCTCGCCGCGCTTGCCGACCAGTTCGTCCAGGGACGCGCCGACCACCGCGACCAGCGCGCGCTCGCCCTCGACGTCCATGTCGATGTCGCCGTCGTAATCACCGATGTCCAGCAGGCCCTCGATGTAGTCGGCGGCGATCTCGCCCTCCTGTTCGAGCGCCTGGACGTCGACCTCAGTGGTGTCGGTCTGGCTCAACGGGGTCTCCTTCTTCGGCATGGACCGGGTTCACAACCTAGCGCTTCTGGCTGCCGCTGCGCTTGCTGCGCGGCTTGCGGGTCGGCTGGTTGCGGACGACCTTCGGCTTCGGGACGGTGTCGGCGGGCGCGGCGGCGTCCTTGGTACGGCCCTTGGCGTTCTTACCCGCGCCGGCCCCGGTCGTCGCGGTGCCGCCGGTCTTGGTGGTGCCCTTGACGGTCTTGGTCTTGCCGGCCGCGGCACCGTTGCCCGCGCCGGCGGTGGCTCCGGCCGGCTGCTGCGGGTAGCGCTTGTAGATGTAGTGCTGCTGCGCGAGCGTCCAGCTGTTGGACGTCACCCAGTACATCAGCACACCGAGGGGGAAGCCGAGCCCGAACAGGCCGAAGAACGGCGCCATGAAGACCATCATCTTCTGCGCCTGCATCATCGGGTTGTTCTCGTCCATCGCGCCCTGCTGCATCTTGGCGCGCTGCATGCTGGACCGGACGGTGAAGAACGTCGTGCAGGAGCTGATGATCACGGCGAGGCCGGTGACGACGATCGCGCTCCAGGTCTTGGGGTCGCTCCCCCAGGCGTTGAGGAAGGTGTCCGGGATGTGCGCGCCGAAGATGTTGGCTTCCTGCGCGCTCTTGACCAGGTCCGGGGTGACCGCGAAGACGCCCTGGCCCGGGTTGGCGTCCGAGATCCGCCGCAGCACCTGGAAGAGGCCGATGAAGACCGGCATCTGCACCAGGATCGGCAGGCAGCCCGACAGCGGGTTGGCCCCGTTCTCCTGGTAGAGCTTCATGACCTCCTGGTTGAGGCGCTGCTTGTCGTTCTTGTACTTCTTGCGCAGCGCCTGAACCTTGGGGTTCAGTTCCTGCATCTTCCGGGATGCGTGGATCTGCTTCACGAACAGGGGGAACAGCAGGATCCGGAAGAACACGGTCAGCAGGATGATGGCGCCGCCCCAGGCCCACCCGCTGTTCTTGGGGAAGACAAGGCTCAGACCGCTGTGGATCCAGACGATGAGCTGAGCGACTATCTCGTACAGCCAATCAAGCACCGGGCAGCTCCTTGGGCTCTGCTAGCGCGGGGCCGCTTTGCTCGCGGCCGGAGGAGGTCGTGGCGGGCACCTCAGGTGCGTCCTTGGGGGCGGGGTCCGTGGGGCCTTCGGCTTCCTGGGCGGCCTTGCGGCCCTTGGGTGCCTTGGGGGGCGGAACCGGATCGTAGCCGCCGCGGTTGAATGGATGGCACCGCCCGATCCGCCGGACGGTGAGCCAGGTGCCGCGCAGGGCGCCATGCGTCTGCAGCGCCTCGAGGCCATACGCGCTACAGGTGGGATGGAAGCGGCACTGCTGCCCGAGCAGGGGACTGAGAAAGCGTCTGTAGGCGCGGACGAGAAGCACGAGCAGACGGGCCGCGAGGCTGATTCCCCCGGCCGCGTGCTGCGAAGGGGCCGATCCCCCTGGCTGGCTCGTCATTTCCGCCCCTTGGACGCGGGCCGCAGCACCCGGTCGAGCGCCGACTCCAGATCCGCGGCCATTTCGTCGTGGCGCGCCGATCCCGCGCGGGGGTTCGCGCGCACTACGAGCAGGCTACCTTGCGGAAGTCGATCGAGGTGCGGCCGGACGAGGTGACGCAGCCGCCGGCGCACACGATTGCGCACGACCGCGTTACCGACCGTCCGCGCCACGATGAACCCCACGAGCGGGGCGGTGCCGGACGGTGCGGCGTCGTCCCGGTGGAGCAGGTGCACGACGACAGTCGGCCGTCCGGCGCGGCGACCGCGCCGGACGGCCAGGGTGAAATCCTCCCGCCGCCGCATCCGGTTGCCGGACGGCAGCATGAGCGTGGTGCGGGGTCGGTCAAACCGCGATGCGCGCGCGCCCCTTGCGGCGCCGCTCGGCGAGGATGGCACGCCCCGCACGGGTGCGCATGCGCAGCCGGAAGCCGTGCTTCTTGTGGCGGCGACGGTTGTTCGGCTGGAAAGTACGCTTGCTCACTCGATGGCTCCAGTGCTGCGGTCGGATTGTCTTCAGGCGCGAAAACTCGCATCGAGGGCCGCGTCTGGTCCCCCGCAGCCGGGGGCCCATCCGTAGTTCCCAGGGGGTCCGACGGCGGGCACGCGTCATCTCCGCCGATGCGACTCGACCTCAGCACGTTACGGGCTACCGAGCCATCAGGTCAAACGGAGCACCCCTCCGCCCGCCGTCCACTCGGTCGCTGCCGTCCATCCTGAGGCGGACGGACGATGCCCACGCCGAACGCAACCCGGACGGCAGCAGCGGCACCTCGACGCCTCCCGAACCTACTCGGTTGGGGTTGTTGCCCTTGGGGCGGACGAGCATGGCGGGCACCGGTCAGCAACTGACGGACACGCCTGGCCTCTCCTAGAGCGCCGCAAGACTCCCGGCGAGGCGTGGCAACAGCACCCTTGCCCCCGCGCGGCCTTACACACGCGGAGAACAACCTCGGCCGCGCGGCAGTCGCTTCCCGCATTCCTCGCCGCCCTGGCTCAGGCCAGCCGATGCTCCCGCACGGACCTCCCTCGCTCGTCCGCCGCCCGTTCCCTCTGGCAGCGCAAGCGCCGGGAGAGGCGCTTCAACGGCACCGTGCTGCTGCGCAGCCTTTACGATCTTGGCCCGCACAGCGGTCGCTCACCGCGCTGGCCCGGGCGGCCGAATGCTCCCGCACGGGCACCTCCCTCACTCCTCCGCTCCGGCCCTCTCCAGACGCACAACCCCTGGAGAAGCGCCGCAACGGCACGTGCCCCTGCGCGGCCTCTCACGCGCAGGGGGCGACCTCACCGCACGGCGGTCGTTCCGCACTGGCTCGCTGGGCCGAACCTTCCGCACGGCCCCTCCCTCGCTCGTCCGCCCCCGACCCGCAAGCTCCCGGAGAAGCGCCGCAACGGCACGTGCCCCTGCGCGGCCTCTCACGCGCAAGGAGGAGACGTCCTCGACCGCACAGCGGTCGCTCCCGCACTGGCTCGCTGGGCCGGACCTTCCGCACGGCTCCTCCCTCGCTCGTCCGCCCCCGGTCCCCTGGCAACGCACGCGCCAGGAGGGCGCCGCAGCGGCCCCGCGCCCCTGCGCAGCCCTAGCGCACGGGACACCCCTCGGCTCCGCGGCGGCCGCTCGCCGCACTGGCCCCGGTATGCCGAACCTTCCGCAGGGCGTCCTCCCCACTCATCCGCTTCGGGCCCCTCTGGAGCGCGAACTCCCCAGCGGGGCTGCAACGGCACCGTGGCGCGCGGCCTACCCACGCGGGGGGACATCGGCCGCACGGCAGTCGCTTCCCGCATTCCTCGCCGCGCTGGCTCGGGCCGGCCGATGCTCCGCACGGCACCTCCTTGCTCGTCCGCCTCCGGTCCCTCTGGCAGCGCACGCGCCAGGAGGGCGCTACAACGGCACCGTGTCCCCGCACGACCATTCAGCACGGGGCGTCCTCGGCCGCACGGCGGTCGCTCCGCGCGCTGCCTCCAGGCGGCCGAATGCTGCCGCCCGGCGCCCTCCCCACTCGTCCGCTCTGGCCCCCGGGAACGCAGCTTCCAGCAGGGCGCTGTAACGGCACCGTGCCTCTGCGTGGCCATTCAGCACAGATGACCTCAGCCGCACGGCGCTCGCTTCTTGCGCTGCTCTTCGCACACGGCTCCGGTGGGGGGGACTCCGGCGCCGTTTGCCTGGGGCCCGGGGGCTGTCGCCGTTTGCGGGGTTCTTGTTGGGGGGTGGGTGGGCTGTGGATGGAGTGCTTTGGGGGCTGGGGTTGCGGGGGTGGGCTGTCCCCAGGGTGGGGGGTTGTTGTGGATTTCTCGTGGTGGTGTGGGACTTGTGTTGCGAGCATCGTCGGGCGGGCGCTAATGTCTTCGATCGAGCTGGCAGGGCCTATGGGCTTGTGTGCCGGCACCCCCTCTCCTGAAGGATGCCGCGGGTTCGCGCGGCGCGAACGCTCCCCGATCAACGCCTGACCGGTCACGTGCGCTGTGACTTTTGCACAGGGGTTTCCCCATGCTCATGCACAGCATGTGGACAACTCTGTGGACAACTCGTGAGAGAGTAGGTCTTCCGCAGCGCCGGGTGTGGTCTTTGGGGCGTTCTCGTGCGCGCGGGACAGCTGGGCAGTAGGTAACTCCGGGTGACGGAGATTGGGGAGGGACCTTGCGCATGGACGGTCAAGATCTCGCATCGGTCTGGGCCCGCACCCTCACTGCGCTGTCCGAGGGGGAGCTCCCCGCGAGCTACCGTGCGTGGCTGCCGATGGTCCGTCCGCTGGCGCTGGTTGAGGGGACGGCGCTGCTGGCCGCGCCCAACGAGTTCGCCAAGGACGCGTTGGAGACCCGGCTGCGCAGCCTGATCACGCAGGCGTTGTCCCACGAGCTGGGCCGGGAGATCCGTGTCGCGGTGACCGTCCAGCCGGATCCGCCCGCCGCGCAGGGGGCGCAGCCCGAATCGCAGGGCCAGGGGCACCACGAGATGGGGCCGTCGTACGGCGAGCGCCCCTACGGGGGCGAGCCCTACAACGAGGCGTACAACGAGGGGCCTTACACCGAACGCGGTCCGTACGGTGGGGCGGACCGTTACTCCGAGTACTCCGAGCAGGGGTACGGCGGGCTGCCCCAGAACGTCCCCGGTGGTTATCCCCCGCCTGGGGATGACGACCGGGGCTGGCCCCAGCGCGACAACGACCACTACGCGCCGCGTCCCGTTCCCTACGGGCTGGGGCCGGAGCTTCAGCGCGACCAGCACTTCCCGTTCGATCCGCGCGGCCAGCACGGCGGCTACCCCGGTCAGGGCAGGCCAGGGCCGGGGGCAGGGCCCGGGCCGCGTCCCGGCGACGGGTACGGGCCCGGCGGGCAGGGGCAGCGAGGGCAGGCCCCGCAGGCAGGCCCCGTCGGTCACGGGCATGCCCCGTCACATCTGAACGACCGCACGCTCGGGGCGCCGCGGCGTGGTCCCGGTGGGGGCCTGGAGGGGCAGCAGCGCGGGGAGTCGCAGAACGGGCGGCAGGACGAGCAGCCCTTCCAGGACGACGAGCAGTCGTCGCTGGGGGAGGCGCCGGGGAGCGTGGGGGCGAGCGGCTCCCCCTCCCCTGAGGCGGCCCCCGGGCACGGTCCCATGCCTGGTGGTGGGCCGGTGCCGCCGAACGGGCCCGTCGCGGGTTACACGGGGCCGGCGCCGGGGGGTGTGGGCGAGCACGCCCGGCTGAATCCCAAGTACACGTTCGAGACGTTCGTCATCGGCTCCTCGAACCGTTTCGCGCACGCCGCCGCCGTCGCCGTGGCGGAGCAGCCCGCCAAGGCGTACAACCCGTTGTTCATCTACGGGGACTCGGGGCTGGGCAAGACGCACCTCTTGCACGCGATCGGGCATTACGCGCAGAGCCTGTTCAACGGGGCGCGTGTCCGGTATGTCAGCTCCGAGGAGTTCACCAACGACTTCATCAATTCGATCCGCGACGGCAAGGCCGACGGGTTCCGCCGCCGCTACCGGGATGTGGACATCCTCCTCGTCGACGACATCCAGTTCCTCGAGGGCAAGGAACAGACCCAGGAGGAGTTCTTCCACACCTTCAACACGCTCCACAACGCGAGCAAGCAGATCGTGATCTCCAGTGATCGTCCGCCCAAAGAACTGGTGACGCTGGAGGATCGGCTGCGCAACCGGTTCGAGTGGGGGTTGACCACCGACGTGCAGCCGCCCGAGCTGGAGACCCGGATCGCGATCCTGCAGAAGAAGGCGCGCCAGGAGGGCCTGGCGGTGCCGCCGGACGTGCTGGAGTTCATCGCCTCGCAGATCGCCACGAACATCCGGGAGCTGGAGGGCGCACTGATCCGGGTGACGGCGTTCGCCAGCCTGAACCGGCAGTCGGTGGACATGAAGCTGGCCGAGATCGTCCTGAAGGACCTCATCCCCAACGACACCGGCCCAGAGATCACCGCCGCGATGATCATGGCCCAGACTGTGGAGTACTTCGGGACGACGATCGAGGACCTCTGTGGACCGTCGCGCTCCCGGATGCTGGTGACCGCCCGGCAGATCGCCATGTACCTGTGCCGCGAGCTCACCGACCTGTCGCTGCCCAAGATCGGACAGCAGTTCGGCGGCCGCGACCACACCACCGTGATGCACGCCGAACGCAAGATCCGGGCGCTGATGGCCGAGCGTCGCGCGATATACAACCAGGTCACGGAGCTGACGGGACGGATCAAGCACCAGGCCCGCAAACGCTGAACGGCGGCCCGCCGGGCGCCTCGGAGGCCCGGCCGGGGAAGGGTCGCGGCGGTCGGCGACGGCGTCGCAAAGCGGACGATCGGCGCCCGGCACGAATCCCCTTCACCCACAGCCTGTGGAAAACCTTGGGGATTTCCGTGGAAAACCCCTGGGACAACTTGCGGACAACCTGCGGAGAACCTGAGGACGATGCGTGGACGAGTTGGGGATCGTTGGGGACGGCCGACCGGCCCCCTGGGGACGACCCCGTGGAAGGCCTGGGGAATACCTGGGGACGCCCTGGGGACGCGCGTCGGTCCGATGCCCGCCGGCCGCGACACGGACGCGCGAGGCCGGGACAACCTGCGGAAAACTCGTGGACAACCGGGGGACGAGATGAGGATGGCGTGTGGGGACAATCGCTTCGTCCTCAGGCCGGGCCGTCGTGCACACCCGGAACGCACAGCCGCCGTGGACAAAAATTCGCGCCGTCACCTGGGAAAACGCGTGTTGTCCACACTATCCACGGCCCCTATGACGAGTACTTCCCTATGTACTTCCCAAGAGAAAACTCATCTCAACTCAGGGCCTGGGGATCCCGTGCCCCGGGCGCGCCGACTGAACGATCTCTTCCACCTCACCCCTAGTCCGAAACCTGCAGGAGGCGGGTCCCTGTGAAGTTCCGCATCGACAGAGACGCCCTGGCCGACGCCGTGGCCTGGACGGCACGGACCCTTCCCGTCCGGCCGCCGGTGCCCGTGCTGGCGGGCATGCACATCCAGGCCGCCGACCGGCTGACGCTGTCGGCGTTCGACTACGAGGTGTCGGCGCAGGTCGCCACCGACATCGACACCGAGGAGCCGGGCACCGCGCTGGTGTCGGGACGGCTGCTGGCCGAGATCTCGCGCAGCCTGCCCCCACAGCCTGTGGAGGTGAGCACGGACGGCGCCAAGGTGATGCTGCGCTGCGGCAGCGCGAAGTTCACACTGCTGACCATGCCTGTGGAGGACTACCCGACGCTGCCGGAGATGCCTCCGGCGGCGGGCGCGGTGGGCAGTGACGAGTTCGCCGCCGCCGTCGGCCAGGTCGCCATCGCCGCGGGCCGGGACGACACGATCCCGATGCTCACCGGCGTCCGGGTGGAGATCGAGGGCGAGACCGTCACGCTGGCCTCCACCGACCGCTACCGGCTGGCCGTGCGGGAGCTGCACTGGAAGCCCGAGCGTCCGGACTTCTCGGCGGTCGCCCTGGTGCCCGCCAAGACCCTGGCCGACACGGCCAAGTCGCTGACCTCGGGCGCCGAGGTGTCGATCGCGCTCGGCGGCGCGGGTGGCAGCGGCGAGGGCATGATCGGGTTCGCGGGCGGCGGCCGCCGCACCACCTCCCGGCTGCTGGACGGCGACTTCGTCAAGTACCGCTCGCTGCTGCCGAGCGAGTACGCCGGGCTCGCCGAGGTGCAGACGTCCCCGTTCATCGAGGCGGTCAAGCGCGTGTCGCTGGTGGCCGAGCGCAACACGCCGGTGCGGCTGTCGTTCCGGCAGGGCGAGGTCGTCCTGGAGGCGGGCACCGGCGACGAGGCACAGGCCGTGGAGGCGCTGGAGGCCACGCTGGAGGGCGAGGACATCGACATCGCCTTCAACCCCGGGTTCCTGCTGGACGGGCTGTCTGCGATCGGCTCGGACGTCGCACGGCTGTCGTTCACCACGCCGACCAAGCCCGCCGTGCTCACCGGCAAGCCGCCGGAGGAGGGCTCCGACCCCAACTACCGGTACCTGATCATGCCGGTCCGGCTGTCCGGCTGAGCGTCCGGAGGTTCGCTGCGGGTCCGGCCGGCATAACCGGCGACGCCGGGGCATACCGGAACGGGACGGGAGGCCGGGACGCGTCGGTCGATCGGGTCGCGTGCGGCGCCGGGGGCGGCGTACCGGTCCGTCCCCCACGGTCGTAGCCTCACAACCGAAAGAGCAGCGAAACAGTCAGAACAAGCCGGAACGAGCGAAGAAGCCGAACGCACGCGTGACCGGCGCGCCCCCCGGGCCGCCGAACGGCGCCCCCCGCCGCACGGTCGTTCGTGGACGGTTCGCACGGGAGTGACCGCGCCGCCGTGGGTAGGCCCTGGGCCATGCGGGCACGGTCATACCAGGACGAACCGCGTCACGGGCCCGAGCGCGGGCCGGCCGGACGCCTGCCGCGGCCTACGGGGCGACGTCGGGAGCACGTCCCGGGCCGCGCGGGCCGTCCGGCCTGGGCCGTCCACAGGCAGTGGACGGAGCGGGCCGCCGCCGGTCCGAGAGGCCGGACCCGTCCGAGGCCCGCGGGGCCGCGGACGGGCGGCCGCAGGGGCGGGCCGGGCGCGCCGAAGGCGGACGAGCCGAACGCGACAGGGAGAGTTGAAGCATGGAGCTGGGGATCATCGGCCTCGGCAAGATGGGCGGGAACATGGCCGAGCGCCTGCGGCGCGGCGGCCACACGATCGTCGGCTACGACCGCAACCCCGACGTCAGCGACGTCGGGTCGCTGGCGGAGCTGGTCGAGCGCCTCACCCCGCCGCGGGCGGTGTGGGTGATGGTGCCGGCGGGGCAGCCGACCCACGACACCATCCACAGGCTGGGGGAACTGCTGCAGGCCGGGGACGTCGTCGTCGACGGCGGCAACTCGCACTATGTGGACGACCAGCGGCACGGCGCGGAGCTGGGCGAGAAGGGCATCGGCTTCCTCGACTGCGGCGTCAGCGGCGGCGTGTGGGGGCTGGAGAACGGCTACGCCCTCATGGTCGGTGGCGACGACGAGCACGTGAAGCGGCTGATGCCGATCTTCGAGACGCTCAAGCCGGAGGGCGAGTTCGGCTTCGTGCACGCCGGCAAGATCGGCGCCGGGCACTTCGTCAAGATGGTCCACAACGGCATCGAGTACGCGATGATGCAGGCCTTCGGCGAGGGCTACGAGCTGATCGAGGCCAGCGACATCGTCACCAACGTCCCCGAGACGTTCCGCAGCTGGCAGGAGGGCTCGGTCATCCGGTCCTGGCTGCTGGACCTGATGAACCGGGCGCTGGCCGACGACCCGCACCTGGACGAGATCCGCGGCTACGCCCACGACTCCGGCGAGGGCCGGTGGACGGTGCAGGCCGCCGTCGACCACGCCGTCCCGCTGCCCGCCATCACCGCGTCGCTGTACGCGCGGTTCGCCTCCCGCCAGCAGGACTCCCCCGCGATGAAGGTCGTGGCGGCGCTGCGCAACCAGTTCGGCGGCCACGCAGTGGAGGCCGCCAAGGGCGCCGACTCCCCCGGCGCCGACGTGACCCCGCCCGCCGTCTGATCCCCAGGCGTACACCCCCCGCACCCATAGTTGTCCACAGGTCTGTGGACAACTATGGGGCGGCTGTGGGAGACACGCCGTGGCGGACGTGGCCCGCGGGAGGCTCTACGCTCGTGTTCCGTGCACGTCGCCCACCTTTCGCTCCAGGACTTCCGCTCGTACGCCTCCGCCGAGGTGGCGCTTGAGCCGGGGGTCAGCGCGTTCGTGGGCCCCAACGGGCAGGGCAAGACCAACCTCGTGGAAGCCGTCGCCTACGTGTCCACCCACGGCAGCCACCGTGTCGCCACGGACGCCCCCCTCGTCAGGCAGGGCGCGCCCCGGGCCATCGTGCGCGCCGGAGTGGTACGGGACGACCGCAAGGCCCTGATCGAGCTGGAGATCAACCCGGGCAAGGCGAACCGGGCCAGGCTCAACCGCGCCCCTGTCCCCAGGCCACGCGAGATCCTGGGGATGCTGCGGACGGTCCTGTTCGCCCCGGAAGACCTGGCTCTGGTCAAGGGCGACCCGGGGGAGCGTCGCAAGTTCCTGGACGAGTTGCTGACGGCGCGCGCGCCCCGGTTCGCGGGGGTGCGATCCGACTACGAACGTGTCCTCAAGCAACGCAACGCCCTGTTGAAATCGGCGGCCGCCCACAGGCGCGCCCCAGGTGCCGAGGTTCTGGCCACTCTGGACGTGTGGGACTCCCACCTCGCCCGTACCGGCGCCGAGCTTCTCGCGGCCCGGCTCGACCTCGTCGCCGCGTTGCGTCCGCTCATGGCCCGCGCCTACGAAGCCCTGGCCCCGTCCGGTGGCGCGGCCGATCTCGCCTACAAGTGCTCCTTGGGCGACGTCGAGTTGTCCACAGACCGTGCACAACTGGCCGAGGCGTTGCTCAAGGCGCTGAACGAGACACGTCGCCAGGAACTGGAACGCGGGCTCAGCCTCGTCGGCCCGCACCGGGACGAGCTTCTGATCCGGCTGGGGGACCTGCCCGCGCGCGGCTACGCCAGCCACGGCGAGTCCTGGTCGCTGGCTCTGGGACTGCGGCTGGCCGCCTACGAACTGCTGCGAGCCGACGGCGACGACCCCGTCCTGATCTTGGACGATGTGTTCGCCGAGCTCGACGCCGGCCGTCGCAGCCGCCTGGCCGAGATGGTCGCCCCGGCCGAACAGGTCCTCATCACCGCCGCCGTGCCCGCCGACGTCCCGGACGAGCTGACCGGCGCCTCGTTCGCCGTGTCCGACGGCAAGGTGACGCCGGCATGACGTCCCGGCAAGGCGCACCGCGGCGGCCCGCAGGGGAGCCGACATGAACGATCATCCACAGGATGTGCACAACCCCGCGACCCCCGGGGCCGAGGCAGAGTCGAGCGCTTCGGCGGAGCCTCAGGCGCCGCGCCCAGACGGCCAGAGCCCCGCGCAGCCGCCGGAGCCGCCCGCCAAGTCGGGGATAGAGCTGGCGCGCCAGGCCCTGGCCCAGGCCAAGGCGGACGCTCGCAAGCGCGGCTCGGTGCCGGGACAGGGGGGCGGCCAGCGCAAGACGCAACGTCCCGTACGGCTGAGGGAACCGGGACGGGGCGGCGACCCCAAGGCGTTCGGCGCGGCCATCCGTGAGCTGCTGGCCTCACGGGGATGGGAGCAACGCGCCGCGGTCGGCGGCGTCTTCGGCAACTGGCCCGGCATCGTCGGCCCTGAGCTGGCCGAGCACACCCGTCCCGAACGCTTCGAGGACGGCGAGCTGACGGTCGCCGCCGACTCCACCACCTGGGCCACCCAGCTGCGCCTGCTGTCGTCGACCCTCGTCAGGCGCCTGAACGAGGAACTCGGCCACGGCACCGTACGCCGCGTCAAGGTGGTGGGCCCGTCGTCAGGCCCGCGCCGCCCGGGCACCTGGCGCGTCCGCTGACCACCACCGCCGCGCCGGAGCGCCCCCGGCGTGACGGCCGCGCCGACCGGGCCGCGCCGACCAGGCCGTGGCCGCGCTGCGTGCCGGGGGCCGACCTGTAGTGGAGAACTCGCGGGCCGGATGCGTGCGGGATTCGTGGCCGAAGCGGTGAACAAGCGATGGTCCCGCAGGCGTCAGAACAGGGGCAGGAGACTGTCGGTGGCGGAGGTTAGGTTCGCCTTGTCGCGGGCCGGCCTCGCCGCCGGTGAGCGCGTTCGCGGGTCCCACGGTCGCACCCGGTGGACCAGCCCTGGACGGAGGCAGGACCACCCGGCCTCGCCGCGTACCGTCGAAGGGGAGCGCGGGACGAGGGCGAACATCTGTTCGGAGCGCGTGTCACCCGATTCCGCTGCCAGTGCCCCGTAGGGAAGATGACACCCCCAGTCGAATGGGGGGATGTGTCTCCTCGCCCGCTGGGCCGCCACACGCGCACACAGCGCCCGTGAGTGCCTCTTTTTGTCAGTCCACCCGGTAGAATGATGATGGGTTCAGGATGCTGCGCCGTCACGGGTCGCCCGGCTCCCCTCCGACGCAACGGAGCACGTGAAGGGTCCTGCCGCACATCGGCCGTCGGCCGATCGGGCCAGGGCCCCGCGGTGTTGGTTGGAGAAGGGCGCCCTTACGTGTGTTACGGGGCACACCGCGTTCCCCGCGAGCGCGGGACGGCGAGCGTCCCCGGCAGGAGGATCTCCTTTGGCGTACGACGCTAGTTCGATCACTGTCCTCGAAGGGCTGGAGGCGGTACGCAAGCGCCCCGGCATGTACATCGGCACCACCGGTGAACGCGGACTCCACCATCTCGTCTATGAGATCGTCGACAACTCCGTCGACGAGGCCCTCGCCGGCTACGCGGACACCATCGAGGTCACGTTGCTGGCGGACGGCGGCGTCCGCGTCAAGGACAACGGCCGCGGCATCCCCGTGGGCGAGCACCCGGTGGAGAAGCGTCCCGCCATCGAGCTGGTGCTCACCACCCTGCACGCGGGAGGCAAGTTCGACGGCAAGTCGTACGCGGTCTCCGGCGGTCTGCACGGCGTCGGCTCGGCGGTGGTGAACGCGCTGTCCACCCGGCTGGAGGCCGAGGTCAAGGTGGACGGGCACGTGTGGCGGCAGGCTTACACCTGGCGCGGCGCCGAGGCGCCGCTGGCCAAGGGCGAGCCGACCGACGAGACCGGCACCACGATCACCTTCTGGCCGGACCCGGAGATCTTCGAGACCACCAAGTGGAACTTCGAGACGCTGTCGCGGCGGATGCAGGAGATGGCCTTCCTCAACCGCGGCCTGTCCATCACGCTGCGGGACGAGCGGCCCGACCACATCAACGGTGAGCCCCGCGTCGCCCGCTACCACTACGAGGGCGGCATCGAGGACTTCGTCCGCTACATCAACAGCAAGAAGGACGCCGTCCACGAGTCGGTGATCTACTTCGGCGACGACACCGACGGCATGTCGGTCGAGATCGCCATGCAGTGGAACGCCTCGTACGCCGAGTCGGTGCACACCTTCGCCAACACCATCAACACCGCCGAGGGCGGCACGCACGAGGAGGGCTTCCGGGCGGCGCTCACCGCGATCGTCAACCGGTACGCCAAGGAGCAGAAGCTCCTGAAGGACAAGGACGACAACCTCACCGGCGAGGACATCCGCGAGGGCCTCACCGCGATCATCTCGATCAAGCTGGCCGACCCGCAGTTCGAGGGGCAGACCAAGACCAAGCTCGGCAACACCGAGGCCAGGTCGTTCGTCCAGAAGGCCTGCCACGAGCACCTGCGCGACTGGTTCGAGCGCAACCCGGGCGAGGCCAAGGAGATCATCAACAAGGCCACCCAGGCGGCGCGGGCCCGCATCGCCGCGCGGCAGGCGCGCGACCTGACCCGCCGCAAGAGCCTGCTGGAGTCGACGTCGCTGCCGGGCAAGCTGGCCGACTGCCAGTCCACCGACCCCGGCAAGTCCGAGCTGTACATCGTGGAGGGCGACTCGGCGGGCGGCTCGGCCAAGGGCGGCCGCAACCCGCACTTTCAGGCGATCCTGCCGATCCGCGGCAAGATCCTGAACGTCGAGAAGGCGCGGATCGACAAGATCCTCAAGAACAACGAGGTCCAGGCGATCATCACCGCGCTCGGCACCGGGGTGCACGACGAGTTCGACATCTCCAAGCTGCGGTACCACAAGATCATCCTGATGTCGGACGCCGACGTCGACGGCCACCACATCAACACGCTGCTGCTGACGCTGCTGTTCCGGTTCATGAAGCCGCTGATCGAGGCCGGGCACGTCTACCTGTCCCAGCCGCCGCTCTACAAGATCAAGTGGGACGCCCGCGGCTCGGACGTCGACTACGCCTACTCCGACCGGGAACGCGACGCGATCATCGAGGCGGGCATCGCCGCCGGCAAGCGCGACCCCCGCCCCCGCGACCAGGTGCAGCGCTTCAAGGGTCTGGGCGAGATGAACGCCAACGAGCTGTGGGACACCACCATGGACCCCGACAACCGCGTCCTGCTCCAGGTGACCCTCGACGACGCCGCCCAGGCCGACGAGCTGTTCAGCGTCCTCATGGGCGAGGACGTCGAACCGCGCCGCGAGTTCATCCAGCGCAACGCCAAGGACGTGCGCTTCCTCGACATCTGATGACGACTCCCTCGCCGTCCCTCCGGTCCCGTCCGGGTCCGTCTCCAGGGCCCGCGCCCGGCCACACCCACGGCCGGCCCGGCGCCCCGGAATCCGGCGCGGTGCCGCACGCGGAACGTCCGCGACGCGCGCGCGGCGGCGAGACCCGGGGCGGACGGACGACACAGGGGCCACGAACCTCGGGGGCAGGCGGCCCCGGGTCGGCGGCAGGCCGGGCGTGCGGGCCAGACGCCGACCGTACTTCACCCAGTAGAAGAGGTCTTAGACAGTGACGGACGTGACCACCGAAGGCGGGGGGCGGCCCGAGCGGATCGAGCCGGTCGACATCCAGGTCGAGATGCAGCGGAGCTATCTCGACTACGCGATGTCGGTCATCGTGTCCCGCGCGCTGCCCGAGGTCCGCGACGGACTCAAGCCGGTGCACCGGCGGGTGCTGTACGCGATGTACGACGGCGGCTACCGGCCCGACCGCGGCTACTTCAAGTGCGCCCGCGTCGTCGGCGACGTCATGGGGAACTACCACCCCCACGGCGACTCGGCCATCTACGACGCGCTGGTACGGCTGGCGCAGCCGTGGGCGATGCGCTACCCGCTGGTCGACGGCAACGGCAACTTCGGCTCGCGCGGCAACGACCCCGCCGCGGCCATGCGGTACACCGAGTGCCGCATGGCGCCGCTGGCGATGGAGCTGCTGCGCGACATCGACAAGGAGACCGTCGACTTCTCCCCCAACTACGACGGTCGCTCCGCCGAGCCGGACGTACTGCCGTCCCGCTACCCGAACCTCCTGGTCAACGGATCGGCGGGCATCGCGGTCGGGATGGCCACCAACATCCCCCCGCACAACCTGCGCGAGGTCGCCGACGGCGTCCAGTGGTACCTGGACCACTACGACGCCTCCGACGAGGAACTGCTCGAAGCGCTCATCCAGCGGATCAAGGGCCCCGACTTCCCCACCAGCGGCCTGATCGTCGGCCGCAAGGGCATCGAGGAGGCCTACCGCACCGGCCGCGGCTCGATCACCATGCGCGCCGTCGTCGAGGTCGAGGAGATCCAGGGCCGCACCTGCCTGGTCGTCACCGAGCTGCCCTACCAGGTCAACCCCGACAACCTCGCCCTCAAGATCGCCGAACTGGTCAAGGACGGCAAGCTCGACGGCGTCGCCGACGTCCGCGACGAGACCTCCGGCCGCACCGGCCAGCGCCTGGTGATCGTGCTGAAGCGGGACGCGGTCGCCAAGGTCGTCCTGAACAACCTCTACAAGCACACCCAGCTGCAGGAGACGTTCGGCGCCAACATGCTGGCGCTGGTCGACGGGGTGCCGCGCACCCTGCGCCTCGACCAGTTCGTCCGGTACTGGGTGGCGCACCAGATCGACGTCATCGTCCGCCGCACCCGGTTCCTGCTGCGCAAGGCCGAGGAACGCGCCCACATCCTGCGCGCCCTGCTCAAGGCGCTCGACCGGATCGAAGAGGTCATCGCGCTGATCCGGCGCTCCCCCTCGGCGCAGGAGGCCCAGCGGGGCCTGATGAACCTGCTGGAGATCGACGAGGTCCAGGCGCAGGCCATCCTGGACATGCAGCTGCGCAAGCTGGCCGCCCTGGAACGCCAGCAGATCACCGACGAGTACGACCGGCTCATGGCCGAGATCGCCGACTACAACGACATCCTCGGCTCCCCCGAACGGCAGCGCCGGATCGTCGGCGAGGAACTGGCCCCGATCGTCGAGAAGTACGGCGACGAGCGGCGCACCGAGATCATCCCCTTCGACGGCGACGTGTCCTACGAGGACCTGATCGCCGAGGAGGACGTCGTCGTCACGATCACCCGCGGCGGCTACGCCAAGCGCACCAAGACCGACCTGTACCGCGCGCAGCGGCGGGGCGGCAAGGGCGTGCGCGGCGCGCAGCTCAAGCAGGACGACATCGTCGACCAGTTCTTCGTCACCACCACCCACCACTGGATCCTGTTCTTCACCAACAAGGGCCGCGTGTACCGAGCCAAGGCCTACGAGCTGCCCGAGGGCGGCCGCGACTCGCGCGGCCAGCACGTCGCCAACCTGCTGGCCTTCCAGCCGGACGAGCACATCGCCCAGGTCATGGACCTGCGCGACTACGACGTCGCGCCGTACCTGGTGCTGGCCACCAAGCAGGGCAAGGTCAAGAAGTCGCCGCTGCGCGACTTCGACTCGCCCCGCAGCGGCGGCATCATCGCCATCAACCTGGCCGAGGGCGACGAGGTGATCTCCGCCCGCCTGGTGGCGCCCGAGGACGACCTGCTGATGGTCTCCACCGGCGCGCAGGCCATCCGGTTCCACGCCGACGACGACTCGCTGCGCCCGATGGGCCGCGCCACCAGCGGCGTCATCGGCATGCGGTTCGACGGCGACCACGAGGTCCTCAACATGCTGGTCGTCCAGGACGAGACGCACGACGTCCTGGTGGCCACCGAAGGCGGCTACGCGAAGCGGACTCCTGTGGGCCAATACCCTGTCCAAGGTCGGGGTGGTAAGGGCGTGCTCACCGCTAAGATCGTGCAAACTCGCGGCAGGTTGGTCGGCGCACTGATGGTCGGCCCGGACGACGAGGTGTTCGCGATGACCTCCAACGGGGGCGTCATCCGCACCAGCGCGGCCGAGGTCAAGCAGTCGGGGCGGCAGACCATGGGCGTGCGCCTCATGAACCTCGCCGACGGGGACAGCGTCGTCGCGATCGCGCGGAACGTAGAGTCCATGGAGGACTCGGACGCCGACAACGGCGGCGAGGAGAGCGAGAGTGAGTGACGTCCGCAGGCCCGCAGCCCAGGAGGAGACGTGAGCACCCAGCCCGGTAAGCCCAAGGGGAAGGCATCCGGCTCCTCGCCCGGCTCCTCGTCCGCCTCCGGGGGCGGCAAGAAGACCTCGGCGGGCTCGTCCCGGTCCGACCGGGACGAGGCGACCGTGAACATCCCCGACGCCCCGGTGTCCGACGAGACCCGGCCGGACCTGCGCGCCGCCAAGGACGACACCAAGATCGCGCCCGTCACGGACGACACGACCGTCGACGGCTGGGCCAAGCCGGCCGAACCGGCCGGCTCGGTCTCCGCCGAGCGCACCGACCAGCCGACCGGCCGCCCCGCGGGCTCGGGCTTCACCGGCACCGCCGTCAAGGACCGTCAGGCGCCCGGCGCGGGCCCGGTCGCCACACCGGTGGCCGGCGCCGCCGCGGCCGGTGCACCCGGTGCACCCGGGGCTCCGGGCGCGACGGGGCCCGGGCCGGGTGCATCCGCGTCGTCTTCGTCGTCCGCGTCGGGCCGCCCGTCCCGCAAGGCCCAGCTGCAGCTGTCACGCCTCGAGCCGTGGTCGGTCATGAAGTTCAGCTTCATGATGTCGCTGGTCTGCTTCATCGTCCTGCTGGTCGCGGTGGTCGTCCTGTACGTGATCCTGTCCGGCCTGGGCGTGTTCTCGGCGATCAGCGACACGGTCAACGACCTGACCCGCCAGCAGGGCGAGACGACCGGCGGCCTGGACGCCGGCAGCTGGTTCTCCTTCGCCCGCATCTTCACCTACACGCTGCTGGTCGGCGCGCTGAACGTGCTGCTGATCACCGCCCTGTCCACGGTCGGCTCGGTCATCTACAACCTGGTCGCCGACCTGGTGGGAGGCGTGGAGGTCACCCTCAAGGAGGCCGAGTAGCGACGGGGTCCGCCGTCCGCCGAACTGATTACCGGTCGCACCGCGCGATGGGGTAGTCTCTCGGTACGCCGCAAGGACGGCGACCCCCTCGGGCGTATAGCTCAGTCGGTTAGAGCGCATCCCTGATAAGGATGAGGTCCCAGGTTCAAGTCCTGGTACGCCCACTTTGTCCATTTTGCCCGGATTTTATCCGGGCATTTCGCTTTTCTGCCGCCCCACACAACTCAGTGGCGTGTCGCCGCAGGGGCGTACTCATGCCCCAGACAGTGTGCCAGGGATCCCGAGTCGAGCCGGTAGTCGCTGGCCGAAGGCTCCTTCAACAGATTGACCCTCGTTGATGGGCCGCCAGGGCTGGCTGCCGCATCATTAGGTGCGTGATCGGTCGCGGTGTTCGAAATCGTCAGCCCGCACCGAAGCCGACGCACAGCTTGGCCTTGCTCCGCTTACAGCAGTCGGAGCCGGGCTGACGAGGGCGGCTTTAATTGCCGCCTCGAATCGCGACTGTAATGCTATAGTCACGTAGCGTGAAAATGGCGGTGCAGGTGAAGCTGTTGCCGACGCCTGAGCAGGCCGCGGCGCTCACCGAGACCCTGCACGCCTGCAACAGCGCCGCCGATCACGTAGCGCGGGCGGCGTTCGAGCGGAAGCTGTTCTCACGCGCCGTCCTGCAGAAGCTCGTATACGCGGAGTTGAAGGCACGAGGGCTTTCGGCGCAGCCGGCATTGCACGTGATCCGCAAGGTCGCCGATGCCTACACCACCCTGCATGCTCACATCCAGGCTGGTCTGCTGGGGAAGGAAGGCTCGGCGCGGCGAGTCCGGGCCGAGCGGAAACCGATCACCTTTCGCTCTGACGCAGCCCAGCCGTTCGACGATCGATGCCTCTCCTGGCAGATGGACGCTCGGACGGTGTCGATCTGGACCACTCGCGGCAGGTTGAAGAACGTGGCGTTCACCGGCGAGCAGTCGCAGTTGAAGACCCTCGCCGAGTACCGCAGGGGTGAGTCGGACCTGGTGTACCGCGACGGCAAGTGGTTTCTCCTCGCCACCTGTGAGGTGCCCGAGTCGCCTCAGCGAGAACCCGTCGACTGGATGGGAGTCGACCGGGGCATCGCCAATCTGGCTACCACCAGCGACGGGGGCAATTACCAGGGCCGCGGCTTGGAGCGGTACCGGAGGCGCATGGCGCGTCTGCGCGCGGAGTTACAGGCCAAGCGCACCAGATCCGCCAAGCGCAGGCTGAAGCGGCGCGCGCGCCGGGAGGCCCGGCACGCCGCCTGCGTCAACCACAAGATCGCCAAGACTGTGGTGGCCGATGCCCAACGCACCGGACGCGGCATCGCCCTGGAAGACCTTCGGGGAATCCGCGACCGGGTACGGCTCAGGCGGCACCAGCGGGCCACCTTGTCGAACTGGCCGTTCCAGCAACTGGGCCAGTTCATCGCCTACAAGGCCAAGCGGGCCGGTGTACCGGTCATCGAGGTGGATGCGGCCTACACCTCCCAGACGTGCCCGCGCTGTCGGCACGTCTCCCGTAAGAACCGTCCCACAAGGGATGACTTCGCGTGCGTGGTCTGCGGGCTCGCTGGCCCGGCCGACCACATCGCCGCCGTGAACGTCGCGAGACGGGCACGCGTGGCGTGGGCTTTTGTCAACGCGCCCTATGCGGCCGTGTCACCGTCCCGTCGTCGGGGGCAGTCACGAGCTGCGAACTCGCCACTTCGCGCGAGTAGTTGACGTCCTCCTACGCCCCCCAGCGTCGGTCTGGTGCCGAACGGGGCCGTGCTGACCGCCCCGAGCTTGCCGGCCGCCGCTGTGCTGACGGCTCGGTACTCGGTCCGCCGGGGGTGCGCTGAGTGCTGTGCGTCGGCGCCTCGATCGGTGCTATTCGGCTGCCAATAGCGTCAAGGGCTACGAGCGGCAGGTCCGCGCCTAGCTCGGCTGGCTGATTGAGGTGCGTGCGCGGGGAGGGGGATGGGGGCAGGGGCGGCGTCGTTCCTGCCATGGCATGGTTTGTGCATGTGGTCGGGGGGCGTCCGGCGCGGTTAGCAGGGGGGAAGTGGATTGGGCGGGGTTTTGCCTGAGGGGCTCCGGGCGGATGTTGGGGTGTTGTGGCGGTATCACGACATGGGGCATGGGGTGCGGCGTTGTGATGTCGCCATCGGGCTTGGGAGCCATGATCTGGGGGTGGCCACGTACGCGGCCGAGCTTTATCACCGGGGGATGGTGCCGCTGGTGGTGTTCACGGGGGCGAACGCGCCGACGACGGTGGGGCGGTTTCCGCGTGGGGAGGCCGTTCACTATCGGGAGCACGCTCTTGCGCTGGGGGTGCCGGACGAGGCGATCCTGGTCGAGCCGGAGGCGACGAACACCGGGCAGAACATCGCGTTGACGCGCAGGCTGCTCGACGGCAGGGGGATCGAGGTGCGGTCGGCCTTGTTGATCAGCCGTCCGTATCAGCAGCGGCGGGCCTATGCGACCGCGAAGAAGGTGTGGCCGGAGCTTGAGGTCGTGTGCGCGTCCCGGCCGCTGTCGCTTGACGAGTACGTCCGCGGCATCGGGGACGCGGATCGTGTGATCAACATGCTGGTCGGGGACACGCAGCGGGTGTGGGTGTACGCGGAGCGCGGGTTCGCCATCGCGCAGGACGTGCCCGCTGAGGTGTTGGGTGCGTATGAGCGGTTGGTGGCGGCGGGGTTCACCAGCAGGGTCGTCGACGGAGATCGCTGAGCTGGCCGTGCTGTGACGGCCGCGTTCCTTGCGGAGGATCTGCGGGTGGGAGGACGTCTGGCGGGCCGTCGTGTGGTCACCGTGCGGTGGTCGGTCTCAGCCGTTGGCTGAGGAGCCGGGGGCCTCTTCGAAGACGATCCAGGTGCGGGTGGAGCGGACGCCGGTGACCGCGTGGACTCCGGCGAGGACGACGTCGCGGAGGGTGGCGGTGTCGGGGGTGCGGACGAGCATGACCAGGTCGACGTCGCCGCCCACGAACGCCAGGTGCTGCACGTAGGGCACTTCGCGCAGGTTCACCGAGACGTCCCGCCAGGAGTGCTGGTCGATGTTCACCAGGACGTAGGCGGTGGTGCCGAGGCCGGCGCGGGCCGGGTCGATGCGGGCGGTGAAGCCGGTGATGACGCCTTCGGTGAGCAGGCGTTCCAGGCGGGCGTAGGCGTTGGAGCGGGAGACGCGGACGCGTTCGGCGAGGGCGCGGATGGACAGGCGGCCGTCGGCGGTCAGCTCGCGCAGGATCGCGCGGTCGACGTCGTCCAGGGGGGCCGCCGAATGTCCCGGGGACGGGGTCGCCGGTGGGATGTTGAGGGACAGATGGTCCATGGTGGCCCCCTGGAAAAGCCGGATGTCCGGACTTTAGCGCGGTTCTTGAGACGTATGGCCGAACTAATCCATATTCCTCCCAAGAAGGCACGGACGAGGAGGTTGGTGCCGTATGTCGGATCGACGCCGTGAGGGCCCGGGGGCGCTGCTTCCGTCCGAGAGGCCGGTCCGGTTCCTGACCGACGGCGGGGCGCCCGCGCGCGGCCGTCCCGCGTATCCGGAGCCGAGCCCCGAACTGCTGCGCCGCGCGTACCGGCACATGGTCGTGGGGCGCCGGTTCGACACCCAGGCGACCGCGCTGACCAAGCAGGGGCGGCTGGCGGTGTACCCGTCGAGCAAGGGCCAGGAGGCGTGCCAGGTAGGGGCGGTGCTGGCCCTTGAGGAGGGCGACTGGCTGTTCCCCACGTACCGGGACTCGGTGGCCCTTGTGACCAAGGGCATCGAGCCTGTGGAGGTGCTGTCGCTCCTACGGGGTGACGCGCACTGCGGCTACGACCCGTACCGCCACCAGGTCGCTCCCCAGTGCACTCCCCTGGCGACGCAGACGATTCACGCTGCGGGCCTGGCGTATGCGGAACTCCGTAAGGGGACGGGACGCATCGCGCTCGTGTGCGTGGGGGACGGGGCGACGAGTGAAGGCGACTTCCACGAGGCGCTGAACTTCGCCGCCGTGTTCAAGGCGCCGGTGGTGTTCCTCGTCCAGAACAACCAGTACGCCATCTCCGTGCCGCTGGAGCGGCAGACCGCTGCGCCGGCGCTGGCGTACAAGGGAGTCGGGTACGGGGTGCGTTCCGAGCAGGTCGACGGCAACGACGCCGTGGCCGTCCTGGCGGTGCTGTCCGCCGCCGCTGAGCACGCGCGTTCGGGCGGGGGGCCGTTCCTGGTGGAGGCCCACACGTACCGGATGGAGCCCCACACGAACGCGGACGACGCCACCCGGTACCGGGAGGAGAAGGAGGCCGAGCGCTGGCGTCGGCGTGACCCCGTCGCGCGGCTGGAGGCTTATCTGCGGCGGCGCGGCCATCTCGCCGACGAGGACGTCACGGCGATCAACGCCGAGGCCGAGGAGTTCGCGGCCCGGGTGCGGGCCGAGTTGAACGCCGACCCGCGTTTGGCGCCGCTGGGGCTGTTCGATCACGTCTACGGCACGCCCACGCCGCAACTGGCGGAGCAACGCGAGGTCCTGGAGGCCGAACTGCAGGCCGAGGAGGCGCTGAGATGACGACGATCAGCATGGCGCAGGCGCTGAACGCCGCGCTGCGCGACGCCCTGGAGGACGACGAGCGCGTCCTGGTGTTCGGTGAGGACGTGGGGCCGCTGGGCGGGGTGTTCCGGATCACGGACGGCCTGACCGCCAAGTTCGGCGAGGACCGCTGCTTCGACACGCCGCTGGCCGAGTCGGGGATCGTGGGCTTCGCCGTGGGGATGGCCATGGGCGGGTTCCGGCCCGTGGTGGAGATGCAGTTCGACGCGTTCGCCTACCCGGCGTTCGAGCAGATCGCCTCGCATGTGGCGAAGATGCGCAACCGGACGCGGGGACGGGTGGCGCTGCCGATGGTCATCCGCATCCCGTACGGGGGCGGGATCGGCGGGGTCGAGCATCACAGCGATTCCAGCGAGGCGTACTACGCGCACACGCCCGGGTTGAAGGTGGTCACGCCCGCGACGGTGGACGACGCGTACTCGCTGTTGCGGGAGGCGATCGAGGATCCCGATCCGGTCATCTTCCTGGAGCCCAAGAAGCTGTACTGGTCGAAGGCGCCGGTGACCCTGCCGGTGCGCACGGAGCCGTTCGGCCGTGCGGTGGTGCGCCGTCCGGGCGGGGACGCGACGGTGGTCGCCTACGGGCCCGCCGTGCCGGTCGCGCTCGAAGCCGCCGAGGCGGCCGCCGAGGAGGGCTGGGACCTGGAGGTCGTCGACCTGCGCACGATCGTCCCGTTCGACGACGAGACGGTGACGGCGTCGGTGCGCCGGACCGGCCGTTGCGTGGTGGTGGCGGAGGCGGCCGGGTTCGCGGGGGTGGGCGCCGAGATCGCCGCCCGCGTCCAGGAGCGCTGCTTCCACAGCCTGCTGGCGCCGGTGCTGCGGGTGACCGGGCTGGACATCCCGTATCCGCCGCCGATGCTCGAACATCACCATCTGCCGGACGTCGACCGGATCCTGGACGCCCTGGACCGGCTGCAGCGCGACGACGAACCCGACGTCCGGTACCTGCCCGAGGCGGGTGCGGCATGACCGCGACGGCGACCGAGCAGGTGTTCCGCCTTCCCGACCTGGGGGAGGGGCTGACCGAGGCGGAGATCCTCCAGTGGCGGGTGTCGGTGGGGGACGTCGTCGCCGTCGACCAGGTCGTGGTGGAGGTCGAGACGGCCAAGGCGGCCGTCGACGTGCCCGTTCCGATCGCCGGGACGGTGGTGCGCCTGTACGGCGAGCCGGGCACGTCCGTCGCGGTGGGTGCGCCGTTGATCGCGGTGGCCGTCCCGGACGAGCGGTACCGGGAGGAGGAGCGCGCCGGGTCGGGCAACGTCCTCGTCGGGTACGGCACCGGTTCCTCCAGGCGGTCCCGGCGCCGTCCCCGCGTCAAGCGGCCCGGATCGGAGGTGTCGAGGCCCCTCACGGCCGCCCCGCCCGGGCCGGCGACCGTGAAGCCCGGGCCCGTCGGCGGCGCTCTCAAGGGCGGGGCCGCCGGTGCCGTGGTGCCGTCCGTGTCGACGTCCCGCCTGGCGGCCCTGCCGAGGGCCGAGGCGGACGCCGCGCTGAGGCTCGCGGGACGGGGCGCCGGGGAGGAGGTGCCGCGGGTCATCTCGCCGCTGGTGCGGCGGCTGGCGGAGGAGCACGGCATCGATCTCGCGCTGGTGACGCCCAGCGGGCCGCGTGGTGTCGTGCTCCGCCGGGACGTGGAGGCCGCCATCGCCGCGTCCGACGAGACCCCCGCCGCCGACACGCCCGCCGCCGACGCGCCGGGCACCTGGGAAGCGCCGCAGGTCGAGCGGGTGCCGCTGCAAGGGGTGCGGCGGGCCATCGCGGACAAGCTCTCGCGCAGCAGGCGGGAGATCCCCGACGCGACCACCTGGGTCGACGTGGACGCCACGGCGCTGGTGGAGCTCAAGGACGGCATCCGCCGGGCCTCCCCGGACGCCGGGATCGGCATGCTGGCGTTGCTGGCCCGGATCTGCGTCGCCGGGCTGCGGCGCTTCCCCGAGCTGAACGCCTACGTGGACGTCGAACGGCAGGAGATCGTGCGGCTGCCGTACGTCAACCTGGGGTTCGCCGCGCAGACCGACCGGGGGCTGGTGGTGCCGGTGGTGCACGACGCGCACCGGCTGACGCTGGCCGAACTGGCCGCCCGGCTGCGGGAGCTGACGGCGGCCGCGCGGGACGGCGGTCTGACGCCACGGCAGCTCACGGGCGGGACGTTCACGCTGAACAACTACGGCGTCTTCGGGGTGGACGGGTCAACGCCGATCATCAACCATCCCGAGGCGGCCATGCTCGGGGTCGGGCGGATCGCCGACCGGCCGTGGGGGTTCGAAGGGGAGGTGCGGCTGCGGAAGGTCGCGCAGCTGTCGTTCACGTTCGACCACCGCGTGTGCGACGGCGGCGTCGCCGGGGGCTTCCTGCGGTTCGTCGCCGACTGCGTTGAGCGGCCGGAGGTGCTGGTCACCCATCTGTAGCGCCGCCGGAGCGGCGGACGCCGGTGAAGGCGATCTTGCAGACGGTGTCGGCGAGCTCGGCGGCGCTGCGGCGGCCCTGCGGGCGGTACCACTCGACCAGCGAGTTGACCATGCCGAACAGCAGCCGGCTGGTGATCGCCGGGTCGACGTCCGGGCGGATGTCGCCCTCGGCCGCGGCCTGCGCGACCAGGTCGGCCACCATCCGGTCGAACTCGCGGCGGCGGGCCATGGCGCGGCGCTCGACGGTGGTGTTGCCGCGCACCCGCAGCAGCAGGGTGACGAACGGCAGCCGGTCGACCAGGACGGTGACGCTGGCGCGCACGAGATGCTCCAGGCGGTCGACGGCGCGTCCGTCGACCGCCATGGCCTGCTCGGCGGCGGCGAACAGCCCGTCGAGGGCGCGGTCGACGGCGAGGCGCAGCAGTTCGTCCTTGCCGGACACGTGGTGGTAGATGGCGGACTTGCTGATGCCGAGCCGTTTGGACAGCTCGTCCATGCTGGTGCCGTCGTAGCCGCGCTCGTTGAACACCTTGACGGCGACCTGGAGCAGGGACTCCTTGTCGTAGCCGGGGCGTCCCCGCCGCGTCTGCCGTCCGTCCGCGGTGGTCACGCCGCTCAGTATCGCAGCGTTCCAGGGGTGCCGAGACCTGGCGGCGCTCCCCCGTCCGGAGTTACTATCCCAACTGAACGTCCGGTCGGTTATTCGGGTCGGAAGACGAGGTGAGGAGGCCCGCGATGGGCACGACGGCTCCGTTGCGCAGCTATGTTTCGGGGGCCTGGCAGGCGCCGCCGGACGAGGGCGTGCCGCTGCTGGACGCGGTGACCGGCGAGCAGGTCGCCCGGTTCTCCGCGACCGGGGTCGACCGCGCGGCCGCGCTGGAGCACGGGCGCCGGGTCGGCGGGCCCGCGCTGCGCGAGCTGACCTTCCACCAGCGCGCCCTGCTGCTCAAGCAGCTCGCCGCCCACCTGCGCGAGCACCGCCAGGAGCTGTACGAACTGTCGGCCCGCACCGGCGCCACGCTCGCCGACTCCAAGATCGACGTGGACGGCGGCCTGGGCGTGCTGTTCACCTACGCGAGCAAGGGCCGGCGTGAGCTGCCCAACGACACCGTGCTGGTGGAGGGCGACGTGGAGCCGCTGGGCAAGGGCGGCACGTTCGTCGGCCAGCACCTCTGCACGCCGCTGCGGGGCGTCGCCGTGCAGATCAACGCGTTCAACTTCCCCGTGTGGGGGCCGCTGGAGAAGTTCGCGCCCGCGTTCCTGGCGGGCATGCCGAGCCTGGTCAAGCCCGCGCCCCAGACCGCCTACCTCACCGCGCGGCTGGTCGAGCTGATCATCGAGTCGGGGATCCTGCCCGAGGGCACGCTGCAGCTGCTGTGCGGCGAGCCCGGCGACCTCCTCGACCACCTCACCGAGCAGGATCTGGTGGCGTTCACCGGGTCGGCCGCCACGGCGCGGCTGCTGCGCACCCACCCGGTGATCGTCGGCCGGGCGGTGCGGTTCAACGCCGAGGCCGACTCGCTGAACTGCTCGATCCTCGGACCCGACGCCACGTCCGGCACACCGGAGTTCGACCTGTTCGTCAAGCAGCTGGTCGCCGAGATGACGGTGAAGGCGGGCCAGAAGTGCACCGCGATCCGCCGCGCGCTGGTGCCCGCCGACCGGATCGACGAGGTCGCCGAGGCGGTGCGGGCGCGGCTCGGCCGGGTGACGGTCGGCAACCCGGCCAACCCCGACGTGCGGATGGGCGCGCTGGCCACGCTGGAGCAGCGCGAGGAGGTACGGCGGGGCCTCAAGGCGCTGGCGGACGCGGGCCGGATCGTGTTCGGCGACCCCGAGCGCGTCGAGGTGGTCGACGCCGACGCCGAGCGCGGCGCGTTCATGTCGCCCGTCCTGCTGCGCGCCGACGACCCCGAGCGCGCCGAGCCGCACGAGGTGGAGGCGTTCGGGCCGGTCAGCACGCTGCTGCCGTACCGGGACGCCGACCACGCCGTCGAGCTGGCGGCGCGCGGGCGGGGCAGCCTGGCCGGGTCGGTGGTGAGCGCCGACCCCGGGTTCGTCCGGCACGTGGTGCTGGGCGCGGCGTCGTCGCACGGCCGGCTGCTGGTGCTGAACGCCGAGGACGCCGGCGAGTCGACCGGGCACGGCTCGCCGCTGCCGATGCTCGTGCACGGCGGGCCGGGACGCGCCGGGGGCGGCGAGGAGATGGGCGGCGTCCGCGGCGTCCTGCACCACATGCAGCGCACGGCCGTGCAGGCCGGGCCGTCCATGCTCAGCGCGCTGACCGGCCGGTGGGTGCCCGGGGCGCCGCGCACCGGCACGGACGTCCACCCGTTCCGCAAGCACCTGGAGGACCTGCGGGTCGGCGACACGGTCGTGGCGGGGCCGCGCACGGTGACGCTGGAGGACATCGAGCACTTCGCCGAGTTCACCGGCGACACCTTCTACGCCCACATGGACGAGGAGGCCGCCAAGCGCAACCCGTTCTTCGGCGGCCGCGTCGCGCACGGCTACCTGGTCGTGTCGTTCGCGGCGGGTCTGTTCGTCTCCCCCGAACCCGGCCCGGTGCTGGCCAACTACGGCCTGGAGAACCTGCGGTTCCTGGCGCCGACGTTCCCCGGCGACGAGCTGACCGTCACGCTGACCGCCAAGCAGATCACGCCGCGCGAGGGCGCCGACTACGGCGAGGTCCGCTGGGACACCGAGGTCACCCGGCAGGACGGCGTCGCGGTCGCCAAGTACGACGTGCTGACCCTGGTGGCCAAGCGTCCCGAGGGAAAGGAGGGGTGATGGCCGAGGACGGCGAGCTGTCCGGCCACTTCGAGCGGACGATCGACCGCGACCAGCGGATCGAGCCACGGGACTGGATGCCGGACGCCTACCGGGCGACGATGATCCGGCAGATCGCCCAGCACGCCCACTCGGAGATCATCGGCATGCAGCCGGAGGGCGCCTGGATCACCCGGGCGCCGTCGCTGCGGCGCAAGGCGATCCTGCTGGCCAAGGTGCAGGACGAGGCCGGGCACGGCCTGTACCTGTACGCGGCCGCCGAGACGCTGGGCGCCGACCGCACCGACCTCACCGAACGGCTGATCTCCGGCGCGCAGAAGTACTCTTCGATCTTCAACTATCCGACGCTGACGTACGCCGACGTGGGCGTGATCGGCTGGCTGGTGGACGGCGCCGCCATCTGCAACCAGGTGCCGCTGTGCCGCAGCTCCTACGGGCCGTACGCGCGGGCGATGATCCGGATCTGCAAGGAGGAGTCCTTCCACCAGCGGCAGGGCTACGAGCTGCTGATGACGATGATGCGCGGCACCGGCGCGCAGCGGGAGATGGTGCAGGACGCGGTGAACCGCTGGTGGTGGCCGTCGCTGATGATGTTCGGCCCGCCGGACGCCGAGTCGCGGCACACCGCGCGCTCCATGGCCTGGAAGATCAAGCGGCACACCAACGACGAGCTGCGGCAGCGGTTCGTCGACATGACGGTGCCGCAGGCCGAGGCGCTCGGCGTCACCCTGCCCGACCCCGAGCTGCGCTGGAACCCCGAACGCGGCCACTACGACTTCGGCGAGGTGGACTGGGCCGAGTTCAGGCGGGTCGTCGGCGGCGACGGGCCGTGCAACGCCGAACGGATCGCGGTGCGCCGCGCCGCGCACGAGGACGGCGCGTGGGTGCGGGAGGCGGCCGCCGCCCACGCGGCCAAACGGGCACGGCGGTCTCGGCACGCGGAGGAGGCGGCATGACGGACGACGGTGCGGTGCGGGCGGAGTGGCCCCTGTACGAGGTGTTCGTCCGGGGCAAGCGCGGGCTGAACCACGTGCACGTCGGGTCGCTGCGCGCCGCCGACCCCGAGATGGCGCTGCGCAACGCCCGCGACCTGTACACGCGCCGCAACGAGGGCGTGAGCATCTGGGTGGTCGAGGCGGCGCACATCACCGCCTCCAGCCCGGACGAGAAGGACCCGTTCTTCGCCCCCAGCGGCGACAAGGTCTACCGGCATCCGACGTTCTACGAGATCCCCGAGAACGTCCCGCACATCTGAGGGGCCGCATGTCGCGCGACAACCTGGCCGGCGACCTGGCCGGCAACGCGCTCGGCGCGCTCGCCGAGGACCACGACGACGCCCGCTGGGCGTACGGCACCGGCTTCCACGACCCGCTCGCCGGGCTCGACACGGCCGTGCCGGACGGCGTCGACGGCGACGCCCTGGCCGCGTACTGCCTCATGCTCGGTGACGACGCGCTGATCATGTCGCACCGGCTGCAGGAGTGGTGCGCGCACGCCCCCGAGCTGGAGGAGGAGGTCGCGCTCGCCAACATCGCCCTGGACCTGCTCGGGCAGGCGCGGCTGCTGCTGACCCGCGCCGGGCAGGCCGACGGCACCGGCCGCACCGAGGACGACCTGGCGTTCTTCCGGGACGCGGGGGAGTTCCGCAACGTCCGGCTGGCCGAGGCGCCGCGCGGCGACTTCGCGTTCTGCGTCGTGCGGCTGCTGGTGTTCGCCACCTGGCGGCTGGCGCTGCTGGACCGGCTTACCGCCTCCCGCGACCCCGTGCTCGCCGCGGTCGCCGCCAAGGGCGTCAAGGAGGTCGCCTACCACCGCGACCACGCCGCCATGTGGACGATCCGGCTCGGCGACGGGACGGCCGAGTCGCGCCGCCGCATGGCCGGCGCCCTGGCCGCCGTCTGGCCGCTGACCGGGGAACTGTTCGCTCCGCACGACGTGGAGCGGCGGATGGCCGAGCGGGGGCTCGGTGTCGACCCGTCCACGGTGCGCGCCGAGTTCGACCAGGTCATCGCCGAGGTACTCGCGGCGGCCACCCTGCCCGTCCCCGATCCCGCCGGGACGCCGCACGAGCCGGGGCGCAGCGGACGCGACGGCGTTCACTCGGAGGAGTTCCACGCGCTGCTCGCCGAGCTGCAGAGCGTCGCCCGCGCGCACCCGGGGGCGACATGGTGACGGGCGACATGGTGACCGGCGCCCGCGCTCCTGCCGCGGCCGATGCCCGCGCCGCCGAGGCCCGCGCGGTCGCCGAGACGGTGACCGACCCGGAGCTGCCCATGCTGACCCTGCACGAGCTGGGCGTTCTGCGCGACGTGCGGGTCGACCCGGCCGGACGGGTGGAGGTGACGATCACCCCCACCTACACCGGCTGCCCGGCCGTGCAGACCATGCGCGACGACCTACGCGCGCGGCTCGCCGAGGCGGGCTTCGCGCAGGTGGAGATCCGTACGGTGCTGCGCCCGCCGTGGACCACCGACTGGATCAGCGAGTCCGGGCGGCGCAAGCTCGCCGACGCCGGGATCGCTCCCCCGGGCCCGGCGCCCCGCCGCACGTCCGGGCCGATACCGCTGACCCTCGGCCCGTCCCGCACCGTGGTGCGCTGCCCCCGCTGCGGCTCCCCCGACACCGACGAGCTGTCGCGGTTCGGCCCCACCGCCTGCAAATCGCTGCGCCGCTGCCGCGCCTGCCGGGAACCGTTCGAGCACTTCAAGGAGATCTGAGCCGTGACCGCGCTCGACACCGCGCCCGCCCCCGCCTCCGGACCGCGCCGCCGCCGCGCCGCCTTCCACGCCCTGCGCGTCACCGAGGTCGAGCGGCTGTGCCGGGACGCGGTCGCCGTCTCCTTCGAGGTGCCGGACGCGCTCGCGGACGAGTACGCCTTCCGGCCCGGCCAGTTCCTCACCCTGCGCCGCGTCGTCGACGGACGCGAGGAACGGCGCTCGTACTCCATCTGCGCCCCGGCGGGAGCCGCCCCGCGCATCGGCGTCCGCGAGATCCCCGGGGGAGCGCTGTCGTCCTGGCTGGTCCACCAGGTGCGGCCGGGCGATCTGGTCGAGGTGCTGCCGCCGTCCGGCGGGTTCACGCCCGACCTCGGGCGGCCCGCCCACCATGTGCTGATCGCCGCCGGGTCGGGGATCACGCCGGTGCTGTCGATCGCCGCGTCCGCGCTGCGCGACCCGGAGTCCCGGGTCTCGCTGCTGTACGGCAACCGGCGCAGCGACACGGTCATGTTCGCCGACGAGCTGGCCGACCTGAAGGACGCCCACCCCGACCGGTTCGAGCTGGTGCACGTGCTGTCGCGGGAGCCGCGCGAGGCCGAGCTGTTCAGCGGCAGGCTGGACGCGGCCCGGCTGCGCGCCCTGCTGCCGCTGCTGCTGCCCGTCCGCGACGTCGACCACTGGTGGCTGTGCGGCCCGTTCGGCATGGTCACCGACGCGCGGGCCGTGCTGGCGGGCCTCGGCGTGCCGGACGACCGCGTCCACCAGGAGCTGTTCCACGTGGACGACGTGCCGCCCGAACCCGTCCGCCACCCGGACGAACGGCCGCCGGAGGGGGCCGGGCCCGCCACCGAGGTGACGATCGTCCTGGACGGCCGCGCCACCACCGTGACGCAGCCCCGGGACGCGACCGTCCTCGACGCCGCCCAGCGGGTGCGCCCCGACCTGCCGTTCGCGTGCAAGGGCGGTGTGTGCGGCACCTGCCGCGCCCGCGTCGTCGACGGGCGGGCCGACATGCGCCGCAACTTCGCCCTCGAACCGTCCGAACTCGCCGCCGGGTTCGTCCTGACCTGCCAGGCCACCCCCGCCACCGACCGCCTCACGATCGACTACGACAGCTGACCGGCCGGTCGGGTGCGGCGGCCGGTCAGGTGCGGCCGAGGTTGCCGAGCTGCTCCCTGAGGGTGGGCTTGAGCTGCTTCAGGCACAGGATCGGCAGGTAGGCCTCCTTGGCCTCCATGTACTTGTCGGACCCCGCCGGGCACTCGCTCTGCGTGCGGACGCGGCCGGTGACCTTGCCGACGGCCTCGGAGCCGCCGCATTCGACCTTCTCCGGGCCGCGGAAGCTGTACGTCGGGTCCTTGATGCAGTCGCCCGGGCCGAGCACCGCGCCGCCCGCGCCCAGGCACAGGACGGGACGCCGCTCGGACGAGCTGGTGAACTTGGCGGTCTCCATGGTGCGCGGCGCGGGGCACTGCGCCTCCGTCGCCACCCGCGCGATGACCTTGCCGTACCAGTCCGCCGACGAGCACGGCACCTCGCGGTTGAAGGCGATGCTGTTGCTGATGCAGTCGCCGGGGCCGAGCTGCCCGCCGCCCATGCCGGGATCACCGGGGTGCGGGCCCTTGAGGTTGCGCACGCAGACGTCCCAGTACTGGGTCTCCTTGGCCGACACCCGGACGCGGGCACCGCCATCGGAATCGTCCGGGCACCCTTCGGCCGAGAAGTTGAAACCGCCGAAGGTGCCCTGGCCGGTGCGCAGCACCTTGGTGACCCGGCCCTTCGCCTCGTCGGACTTGCAGCCGACCCGCAGGGCGGACGGCACGGTCTGCAGGGTGCTGGACTTACCGCTCAGATCCAGCCGCTTGTCGATGCAGTGCTCGGCCGCGACGGGGCCGCTCGGTTCGTCGCTCGCGTTCCGCACGACCACCACGGCGACCGTCGCCAGCAGGACCACGGCCACGACGCCACCGGCCGCCAGCAGCGCGATCAGGCGCCCGTTCTTGCGCGGCGCGGGCTGCGGCGGTTGGCCGGGGAAACCGGGGGAGGGCATCGTGGGCATCTGCCCCGGCCCCATGCCACCGGGCGGCATGGTCGGACCGCCGGGCGCCACGGCGTGGCCGCCGGGCGGCACGGTCGGACCGCCGGGCGGAACGGGCGGCGGCCCTCCGTACCCCTGCCCAGGCGTCTCCGGCGGCCGGCCCGGTTGCCCGGCCCAGGCCGGCGGCTGGCCGGACGGCTGACCTGCCGGCGGCTGGCCGGGTGGTTGGGCCATACCTGGCGGCTGGCCCGGGGGGTGTGCGGACGGAGGCTGCCCCTGGCCCTGACCAGCTGCGGGCCGGCCCGCGGCGGGGTCGGCCCAGGACCCCTGCTCGGAAGGATGACGAGGTTCTTCGGGACGCCCACCCTCGGTGTTCAACTGTTCCTCTTCTCACCAGCTCGTGTCGCAGGGAGCGACGACGCGACCATGATCCGTGACTCCGGCGCCAACGGCCGGACGGCCACCCAGCCTCGAACGCGCGCACCAGGGCGTTGCCGGGGGCCGGCACAGAAATTGACGACCAGTCCACCCCAAGAGTTGGATGGTCGTCCAGAAAAATCCGATTCGCGAAGCCGGCTGCTCAGTGGTGCCAGGGGAGACGCACGGGCTCGTCGGGGACGCGTCCGGCGAGCAGGTCGACGAGCAGGGGCGCCAGGCCGAGCGGGTAGACGGGCTCGTCGGCCGACCGCAGCTCGTCCAGCGTCCACCAGCGGTGCTCGGTGATCTGGTCGCGTTCCAGGGTCTCGAACCCGGACGTGTCGATCTCGTAGGCGGCCGTGCGGTGCAGGAAGAAGTCCTCCCGGAACAGGCCCTTCGCCCACCCCAGGTCGGCGTAGCCGGACGTGACCGCGACGTACGGGCCGAGTTCGCCCGGCGCGACGACCAGGCCGGTCTCCTCGCGCAGTTCGCGGGCGGCCGCCTCGCGCAGGGTCTCGCCGTCGTCGATGCCGCCGCCCGGCGTGATCCAGCAGTAGCCGAGGTCGGGCCTGCCCCCCACGCGCATGAAACGGAACAGCAGGATGCGCTCGGCGTCGTCCACCAGCAGCACGCGCGCCGTATGGCGCCGGTACCGCTCCCCCGCCGCCGCGTCGTCGCCTGCCGCGTTCTCGGCGGCGCGCGTCATCCGGCGAGCTCGGATTCGAGCTTGGCGAGCTGCTCGTCGTAGATGCGCTGCAGGCCGCGGGGCGCGAAGGTGCGTTCGAAGAACCCGCCGATGCCGCTCGCCCCGCTCCAGGTGGTGGTGATGCGCACGCGCGTGCCGTCACCGGCGGGGGAGACCGTCCAGGTGGTGACCATGGACGAGTTGGCGTCGCGTTCGACGAGCGTGTTCTCGTCGGGGACGCTGACCGACATCAGGCAGTCGCGGACGCGCTTGCTGGTGGCGGCCAGCTTCCAGTGCACCACCGTGCCGTCGCCCTTACCGCCCTCGCGCACCTCGTACTCGCTGAAGTGCTCGGTGAGCGTTCTCGAACGTACGCCGTCGTAGTCGCCGATCGCCTCCAGCACCCGCTGCGGGCTCGCCTTGACCGTCTTCTCGGCGGTGGCAGTGACCTGTCCCATGCCCTCCATCCTCTCGCACCCGTGGCGGAAGGGCCCGAAAGGGCCGCCCCGAACGTCACCGGCCGTCCGCGGCCGTGCGCATCTGCTCGTTGAGGATTCTCAGTTCACGGTCCCTGACGGCGACCCATTCGCGGTTCATGGTGCCGGGCTCGACCAGCGCCCGGCGCAGATGCGTCTGGATGAGGCTGGACACCTGGTCGTAATAGGGCGTGACCGGACGGGTGCGGGCCCCTTCGATTCCCTCCCGCATGATCGCCAGATGCGGATACGCGCTCCGCAGCGCGGCGTCGTCGTAGAGCGCCTTGCGGGTCGGGGCGACCCCGGCCTGGCTGAAAAGGGTCCGCTGGCTCTCCGGGCCGGTGAGGAACCGCATGAACCGCCGGGCCGTGTCGCGGTGCCGCGAGCAGCGCGACAACGCCAGGTTCCAGCCGCCCAGTGACGAGGGCGTCGGCAGCGGCGCCACCCCGAATCTGCCGGCGACGCGCGAGCCGCTGGAGTTCAGCACCTGGTAGGCGTACGTCCAGTTGCGCATGAACAGCGCCGTGCCGTCCTGGAACGCCGCCCGGCTGCCCTCCTCGTTGAACGACAGCGTCTCCCGCGGAATCCAGCCCTCGGAAATGCCCTGGTGGAGCCGGTCGATTCCGTCCCGCAGCGCGTCCGGCCTGGTGAGGATCTCGCCTTTGGGGCCGAGGATCTCCCCGCCCGTGTCCCAGAACGCCTCCATGGCGTTCACGGTGAATCCCTCGTAGGCCCCCAGCTGGGTGACATAACCCGCCAGCTTGTTCGCGGGCGCCACTCTGAGGGCCGTCCTGTGCAGTTCCTCCCAGGTGGCGGGGACGTGTTCACCGGCCTGGTCGAGCACGTCCTTGCGGTAATACAGCAGCCCGACATCCGCACGCAGCGGAATCGCCCACAGCCCGCCCCGGTAGCTGGCGCCTTCGATGGGCCTGGCCAGGAAGGCGTCGGCCTCGAATTCGTCGCGGTCGAGCGGCACGATGTAGCCCCAGCGGGCGAATTCGGCCGTGCGGATGATGTCGATGGAGACGACGTCGTAGCAGGCGTCGGCGCCCGTCGCCGCGGCCGCCTCCCCGCCGGCCTCCCGTTCCCGCGCGGCGGCCGCGTCCTGGGCGTGCGCGACGAGCTGGGCCCGCTGGTCGTCGGAGTTCTCCGGCAGCTCCACCATCTCGACGCGCTCGTCGGGGTGGCGGCCGTTCCAGGCGTCGACCAGCCGTTTGATCTGGCGGCCGCGGGTGGTGTCGTGGCTGTCGGCGAAGACGATGCGGCCCACCCCGTCGGCGTCCTCGTCGTCCTGCCCAGCGGACGTGCACGCCGCCGCGAGCGTCACCGCCACGGACGCGGCCGCCACCGCCGACACGGCCCGGCGGAGCGCCGGCGAAGCCAGTTCCATCGCGACTCCCTCGTCGTCGGCCGCGCGCCGCGCGTGGGCGGGACACGCGGCCGGGCCTCACGTGGACCGCCGGGGATTGCCCCACAGCCCGGCCGCCACGCCGTCGAGCGCCTTGCGCATGGCGGTCATGTCGTTGATCGGGTAGCACGCGCCGCCGCCCGCCTGCGCGACCCGGTCCAGGCCGTTCTCGCAGCCGCCGCTGTGGAACGCCAGGACGTAGAGGCGGACGGGGACGCCGTCCAGCAGCTCGGCGCGCAGCCGGTCGGCCCGCGCCTGGTCGTCGCCGCCGTCGTCGGTGCCGTCGGCGATCACGATCAGGGCCTTGGTGGGCGCGTCGGCGGGCTTGCGCCCCCGCCCGTCGCCGCCGGACCGCCGCAGCTCCCGCACGGCCTGGCGGACGGGGTCGTACAGGACGGTGCCGCGACCGCCCGTGTCCAGCCGGACCCTGTTCAGCCGGTCGTTCTGCGCACGGTCGGGCGGCCCGAGCGGCACCACCGAGCGGTGGTCGCGGCGGCCGTCCAGGTCGCGGGCGAACGTCCACAGCGCGATCTGGTCGCGTCCGCCCATGAGCCGCCGCGACCGCGTGATCGCGTCCTCGGCGGCCGCCAGCCGGGTGCCGCCGGCGTCGGGGAACGAGGCGTCCATCGCCCGCGACACGTCCACCGCCATCAGCACGTCGGCGGACCTGCGGACGCGGTCCCACGCCTCCAGCAGCGGCCCGTAGTGGATCTTCCCGGTGAGGTCCAGCAGCCGCGGCGTCACCACCACGTCCTGCAGCGGGAGCTGCCCCTTCACGTCGTGGAACCCGGCGTCGCGGAACCGCTGCTGCGCCTCGGGCGTGAGCAGGAACCGGTACAGCTCGTCGATGACCCGCCGCCGCTCGGGGCTCGCCTGCGGTGTCCGGTTGATCACGACGTACGGGTGGTCGAACAGGGGGGTCTCCGCCTGGACCACGAACGTCAGCAGGTCGGGCTGGGCGGCGCCGGACGGCAGCGGGCAGCGGCCGCCCAGCGAGCCGCCCGAACGGTAGTCGATCAGCGCCTTCTGCGAGACCAGCACCGCCGTCCTGTCGTGCAGGTCGCTGCCGGCGGGGGACGTGCGCACCGCGCACAGCAGCCGCTCCGGCTCGTCGTCGTCGCGGGCGACGGCCTGCTCCACGGCGTGCAGCCGCGTGGCCGCCTCCGTGCCGCCCAGCGTGTCCTCGTTCAGCACGTCACGGCCCAGCGCGGCACGGTACAGCGCGGCCGTCGCCGCCAGGCCCGTGCTGGACGTGCGGGGGCTGGCCCGGCCGAACAGGTAGCCGTGCTGCGGCCATGCCAGCACCTCGTCCCAGGACAGGTCCCGGTACTGGCGTCCGGTCAGGCCGAGCTCGTCGGCCATGGGCCGGGGCACGCCCACCACCAGGCGCGATCCGGTGACCGACCCCCTGACGCCCAGCGTGACCGTGCCGATCCGCTGGGCGCGCAGCACCTCCCGCAACTGCTCGACCTCCAGGGAGGAGTCGGGCAGCCACACGTCCGCCTCGTCGGACACCTCACCGCCGGTGGCCTGCGCCGTCGCCGCCGCCTGCTCGACGGCCGCCTGGGCCGGGCTGCGCGTCAGCCAGCCCTGCCTGATCGACTCCTCGATGCCGCCCGCGTTGGACGCCGTCACCACGTTGATGTCGGCCGCCCGGCAGCCGCTCGCCTCGCGCCGGCGGCGGCTCTCGAAATCCTGGGTCAGCGCCTGGACGACGTCGGCCTTCTCGGCGGACACCCGCACCCGGACCTGCACCGGCGGACGGTCGCAGAACAGCGGCCGCGACTCCCCCGGCACCAGGCTCAGCAGCGCCAGCGTCACCACGCCCACCGCCACGACGCCGCCGAGACGGCGCGGCGCCGACAGGCCCGTGACGCGGACGCGCAGCCGCGGCGCGGGAAACGACCTCGTCCACGCCCGCGCGGGCCGGTCCTGCCGCACCGACGCCGTCAGCGGCCGGTAATCGCCCGGATCGTTGTGCGGACCGCCCTGTTTGACGACGCCGTTGTAGAACGAATCGGAGACGATGACGCTCACGGCGGCGTCCGTTTCACGCGCCACCGCCTTGAATTCCGGCGCCTCCAGCAGCCGGAAAGCGTCGTCGACCGCCTTGCCGGACACCCCGTGGGGGTCGTGGCCCACCTCTCCGGCGTGCAGGACGACCCGCAGCCGGATGTGCGCGCCGGCGTTGGTGGTGGCGTTGTGCGCCGCCAGCTCGCGGGCCAGGTGCGGCAGCGCCTGCAGCGCCCGCGCGGTCGGCACCGACGCGGAGACCAGGATGAGCGCGCCGTCCCCGCGGTCCTCGCGGTGCCGCCGCCAGGGCAGGTACCAGGGCAGCCGGGCCCGCACGAACGCCCGGCGCAGCGCCCGGTACATGCCGTCCCGCGCCACGCGCCGATGCCAGTCGGTGGGCCTCTTGGTGGAGTCCACCATGTCGACGCAGAAGATCGTGTGGTGCCGCGGTTCCATGGTCGGCCTTCGGGGGGTGGGCGTACCGGCGTTCACGGCTTCGACCGCCGGTCCTGTCGCGAGCCTAGGCGAATGGCGGTGTGATCACCTTCTCATAGGTCGAGTTCTGGGGAAATGGACCTCTGTGGTATTCCGACGAACCGGTGTGATGTGTGGTTCACCGGACCTTTTGAAATGGCGTGCATGGCCGTTCCGGGGTTGTTTTCGGCGCTTGGCGAAGATCCTTCCCGACGGGTCTCGAACCCATGTGCGCCTTGCCGGAATCGGCCGTCCGCTCGCGCGGTGCCGGGAGGGCTGCCGGGTTGTGCCCGGCGGTCAGGGGCGGTCGTGGCCGAGGAGCCAGCGCAGCCGGCGCAGCCCGTCGTCGCCGAGGCGCGGCCCGGCCTGGTCGGCGAGTGCGCGCAGCCGTTCGCGTGTTCGCGGGGACGGCGTCGTGTAAACGGTGGCGGAATCCCCGTACACCCACGCCAGCAGATCCGTGCGGGCGAGCTGCCCCAGGGCCGGGTCATCGGAGGCGAGCAGCAGAAGGTCGGCCTCGACCCGAGCCCAGGCGCCGTGGGTCTTCACCAGGTGGAACGCGCCCTGGCGGACGTGACGCGGCTGTGCGGCATCGGCCAGCAGCTCTTGGAGCCGTTCCAGGGGCAGGGCGGTCACCCGCCGCCGTGTCACCGCGCGGACCACGGCCGGGGACGGATCCGTCAGCAACGCCGCGACCTCTTCGTCCGGCCCGCCGAGCCGGTGGAAGGCGCGGACGGCGGCGGCTCGCACCCGTGGACGTTCGTGACGCAGGTAGGGGCGCACTCGTTCGACGTCCCGCGCGTCCCCGCACTCGCCCAGGCCCGCCACCAGCCCCGGCAGCTCAGCGGGGGACGCCTGGGCGGAGCGGTACAACTCCACTGGGTCGGCGCCCCGTTTGCCGTACGGCCCACTGAGCGGTGGCCCGCATCAGCGCGGAGCGGCTGGTGAGGAAATCCCGTCCGCGGTCGGCACGGCCCAGCTTGACCAATGCGGTGAGGGTCTCTGCCCGTACGCGTTCGTTGCGCGAAGTGAGCATTCGTTCCAGCGGCTGGGCGTTTCCCTCTGCCAGAGCGCGCTCAGCGGCCGCTTCGGCGCACAGCATGCGGCAGACGATCTCGGTCTCCCGCAAGGCGGCGTCGACGAGCGTGTCCAAGGGAACCGTGCCGTCCAGCCACAGCCGATAGGCCCATCGCCGCGCGGGCAGGCTCCGGGATTCACGTGCGGCGGCCAGCACCTCCGGCGGGCTGTTGCGTACGGCCTCGGTCACCAGCGCCATGGCAGCGTCGGCACGGTGCTGTTCGCGTATCCGCAGGGCCACGTCGATCGCCTTGAGCAGCGCGACGTTGTAGGGGCTGCCGTAGGTGGCGGCAAGCGCATCCCGCAGGACGGTCCTGGCGTCGTTCCGGACGGGCGCGGCCCAGTCGGCCGTACGAATCACCAGAATCGGCCACAGGCGGGTGTCGGTGCGCATGGCGGTGGTGGCGAGGGCGGCCTGACGGACGCGTCCATCGTTGGAACAGGCCGCGATGAGCACGTCCAGCGCGTTGGCGTCCACGGGAGGCTTGGCCCTGGCGGCGCCCGTGTAGGCGTGCCAGGCGCGCAGTGCGGTGTCGAGCCGCAGCCAGGTTCGGGGTTCGGCGATGAACAACGCGCTGAGCGCCGCGTCGGGGTCGGTGCCGCTGTCGGTCAGGCGTCGCACGAGATCCCATGCCGTGGCGTCCCGGCCGTCCTGCACAGCGGTGATCAGGCTGCTGAGTTCCGCCTCGGTGTCCCCAGGTCGCCCGCCGCCCGCGTCGCTCACCTTCGCATCGTAGGCGGCGTTCGAGGCGGTCTGCGATCATGGCCGCGCTCGCCGGCCTGGGGACGACGCCTCCTACAAGATCGCGATCCATCCGCGTCGTCCCTGCTCAGGTGCTGCCGGGCGAGTTATCCACAACCTGTGGAAGATGTGTCGGTGGCAGAAGGAACCGCCCGCCTCCGGGGAAGGTTCCGCCGCGCAGCCGCGTCCGGCGTTGACGCCATGGTGGGGGAAACCGCACCCCCGGGCGGGGAGGCAGCCCCGCTGTGCCCCAGCCTTCCGGCCGGAAGGCTCGGACGCATGCGAATCCTGAACTCACCCGCCCGGGGCGTGCAGATAACGCTGGGCAGCGTCGTCGGTCTGGCGCTCGTCGCGGGGATGGTGCACACCTCGCCGTCCCGTCCGGCGGTGGCGGCGGCATGGGCCGGCGTCACCAAGTCCAACGCCACGACCTGGGTGGGGGGCTGGGGCGCGGCCGTGCAGCCCCCGGTGGCGGGCGATGAGGACTCCGGGCAGAACTGGTCGAAGGAGGGCTTCCGGAACCAGACCGTCCGGCAGGTCGTGCGGGTCGGCGTGGGCGGGACGCGGATGCGCGTCCGCCTGTCCAACGTGTTCGGCACCAAGCCGCTGCGGGTGGACGGCGCGACGGTGGGCAGGTCGGCGGGCGGCGCCCTGGTGTGGCCGGACAGCCTGCGGAAGGTGACGTTCGGCGGCGCCCCCGGCACGGTGATCCCGCCCGGGCGGGAGGCGGTCAGCGACGCGGTGCCCCTGCGCACGTCGCCGCTGGAACGGCTGACGGTGAACCTGCGGTTCACCGGCGCCACCGGCCCGGCCACCTTCCACCGCTTCGCCCTCGACTCCACCTACCGGGCGGACGGCGACCACCTGTCGGACGTCGGCGCGGAGGCGTTCGGCGCGTCCACGGGCTCCTGGTACTTCCTGAGCGGCATCGATGTGGACGGCGGCAGGGCCGGGCGGCGGACGGTGGTCGTCCTCGGCGACTCGCTCGTGGACGGGGTGGGCACGACCTCGGGCGCCGACCGCCGCCTCCCCGACGGCCTGGCCGAGCGGCTGGCCGCGGCGCGCCGCCCGTTCGGCGTCGTCAACGCGGGGGTCGGCACCGGCAAGCTGCTGCGCGACTCGGCGTGCGGCGGGCAGAGCGGCGTCGGCCGCTTCCGTCGCGACGTGCTCGGCCGTCCCGGCGTCCGCGCGGTGATCGTGCATCTGGGCGCCAACGACATCGGGGCTCCGCAGGTGGACGACCCGTGCGTCCGGCCGAATCCGAAGGTGAGCGCGGAGGAACTGATCGACGGCCATCGCCGGTTGATCCGGGAGGCGCACGCCCACGGGATCAAGGCGATCGGCGCGACGATCCTGCCGATGAAGGGCGCGCTGTTCCCGATCTGGAGCCAGGAGGCGGAGAAGGTTCGCCGGCAGGTCAACGAGTGGATGCGCACCAGCGGCGAGTACGACGCGGTGCTGGACGTGGACCGCGTCATGGCCGACCCGGCGGACCCGCAACGGCCGCTTCCCGGCTACGTGTTCATGGACGGCCTGCACCCCAACGACGCGGGCGCCCTCGCCATCGCCGCCGCCGTGAACCTGGACGACCTCTGAGAAACAACACCCCCGCGCGCTGACGGTGTGTCGCGTGGAACCGGGGTGCGTCCTGCCGGGATCGTGTCCTCCACACCCGCCCGTGCCTGGGGACTGTCCTGGGGACAGACGGTGGGTGACGTCATCCACCTGTCCGGCGGCACTGTGGAGACGATTTATCCACAGATTGTGAATGGACGGGTGCGGTGCGTGATCATCTCGTCTGTGTCGCCTGGTCAGCGCGTTATCCACCAAGTGGATAAGCGGTCCGGAGGTTGGGGGTGGAGGTGGGGATGAGCGGTGGACCATCACCCCGCCGCTCACCCCCAGGTTGTGCACCATGGTTATCCACAGGCTGTGGACGCCTGGGGAATGTCCACAGGTGATCGTTTGGCTGGGACGATTGTGCAAAACTCGCTCCACGGGCTGCGGAAAGCCCTGTCCGCTGGGGATTTCCGTGTGGAGGCAAGGCGTCCAGGTGCGCGTGCACACCGGTCGGAGCGTGTGCACGAAGTTATCCACAGCCTGTTGATATTCACAGGTGTGCTAGGTGGTGGCGGGCGGGCGGGTCGCGGCGGCCACGAACATCGGCACGGCCAGGAGGAAACGGTCAGAGCGGACGCGGTCGCGCTGCTCGGCCAGCCAGCCGTCCGCCTCCGCGCGCGTCACCGCGCCGGACGCGCAGGCCGCCTCGGCCGCGGCCGCCAGCGCCCCCAGCATCGGCTCGGCCGTCCGGCCGGTGAAGACGCCCGTGTGCACCTCGACCGCCACGTCCACGAACCCGGCGTCCAGCAGCAGGGAGCGGTGCGCGCGGGCCACACGCGGGGAGGGGATCTGGTCGGCGCGGGCGTGCACGATGCGCCTGGTGAGCTCGGGGGCGGACGAGTCGAGCACGAACGTGTCCCAGTCCTGGGCGACCAGGACGACGCGTCCGCCGGGGGCGAGCACCCGCCGCGCCTCTGCCAGGGCGCGCGCCGGGTCGGCCAGCTCGTGGAGCACCTTGTCCGCGCGGTACCCGGCGAGCGCGCCGTCGCCGAACGGCAGTTCGCCGGCGCCGCCGATCCGGAAGTCGGCGCCGGGCCAGCGGCGCCGGGCCAGCTCGATCATCTGCTCGCTGACGTCGACGCCGACCGCGTGCACGCCCCGGTCGGCCAGTTCGGCCACGGCCCGGCCCGCGCCGCATCCCACGTCGGCCACCAGGCCGCCGGGGTCGCCGAGGAGCTCGTAGGAACGGATGCGCAGCCGGACCGCGGCCGGGTCGGCGTCGAACGCGTCGAGCCGCGCGATGAGTGCGTCGATGGACATGCCGGGCATGCTGCGACTTCATGTGCACATGAAGTCAACTCCGCTCCCGGCGCCCTGGCGCGCGGCGCGCGGCGGTGTGGCGGTTCGCGGCCGGGCCGCATCCGGACACGTAAAATCTCCGCGAGTGCCGCACGGGCCCACAGGCCCTGCGGGGACGCCGATCCGGGCCCTCTCGGAGTCGTCCCACGCGGCCTCCAACCTGCGAACATACGTTCGAACGGTGCTAGGCTCGCGGAACCATGGGGCAGCTTCTCAACGAGCCGATCCGCGCCGAGCACGACGCCTCCGGACGGCTCACCGCGTACGAATGGCGGGGGGCCCGCTACGCCGTGGCCGCGGTCCTGAAGACCTACGCGGCGCCCCCGCACGGCACGGTCTACCGGGTGCGAGTCAACAGCGCCGAAGGTGTTGCGGTCGCGGAGCTGGGCCGTGACGCCGACCGCTGGCGGCTCCGGCATGTCTTCCCCGCCTGACACGACACATCGCCCGCTCCCGGGCCCACCGGCGGCGCGGGACAAGGCCGTCTGGACGCGCGTCAACGGCATCCGGGGCGCGTCCCTGGACCTGTTGACCGCCCGCATAGGACGGCGTCACTACGCGCCGCACACCCACGCCGAGTACGCGATCGGCGTCTGCACGGACGGCCTGGAGGTCATCCAGTACCGGGGCGGCCGTCTCTACGCGGGCCCAGGGGCGCTGGTCGTCCTGGAGCCCGGCGAGACCCACACCGGCGGTCCCGCAGGCACCGAGGGCTTCGCCTACCGTGTGCTGTACCCGGCGGCCGATCTGGTGTCGGAGGACGCCCGCCGCCCCGGCACCCTGCCACGCTTCCCCACTCCGGTCATCCAGGACGCGCAACTCGCCCGAGAGCTTGGGCTCGCCCACCGCGCCCTGACCCGCCCCAGGGCGTTGGACGTGCTGGAGGCCGAATCGCGGTTGCTGTGGGTGCTGGGCACGCTCGTCCACAGGCACGCCGTCTTCGCCCCCGACCGTGGCACACCCTCAGCCGGACGCGACATCGCCCAAACGGTCGCCCAACGCCTGGCCGACGAGCTGACGAACCCTCCCACGCTCGCGGAACTGGCCGCCGAGATGGGCATGTCGCGCTACCGCCTCCTACGCGCGTTCCGCGACGCCACGGGAATGCCGCCGTACGCGTGGCTCGCCCAGTACCGGGTCTCCCGCGCCCGTGCGCTGCTGGACGCGGGGCACCGTCCCGCACAGGCGGCCGCCCACGTGGGCTTCGCCGACCAAGCCCACCTGACGCGCTGGTTCCGCCGCGTAATGGGCGTCACGCCCGGCGCGTACCGCAACAGCGTTCAAGACGGAATCGTCCGCATCGCCCCAAGCTGACCTCTGCGCGCGCCGGGCCGTCCGGCGGCCGGGAACGTAGCGGAGGGTGCGGTGAGTCGCCGCGGCTGGGTGCTGTTCGCGCTGATGAGCGTTCTGTGGGGCGTCCCCTACCTGATGATCAAGGTGGCCGTGGACGGGGTGTCGGTGCCCGTGCTGGTGTTCGCGCGCACCGCGCTCGGCGCCCTGGTGCTGCTGCCGCTCGCCGTCCGGGCCGGCGGCTTCGACCGGGTGCGCCGCCACTGGCGGCCGGTGCTCGCATTCGCCGCGATGGAGATCATCGGACCCTGGGCGCTGCTGTCGGACGCCGAACGCCACCTGTCCAGCTCCATGACCGGCCTGCTGATCGCCGCCGTGCCCATCGTGGGGGCCGTCCTTGCCCGCGCGACCGGCGACACCGAACGCCTCGGCCCGCTGCGCTGGGCCGGGCTGCTGCTGGGGCTCGGCGGCGTCGCCGTCCTCGCCGCGCCGCACCTGGGCGGCGGCGACGCCGCCGTGTGGCCGGTGATCGAGGTGCTGCTCGTCGTCGTCGGCTACGCCATCGCCCCGATGATCGTGGCGCGGCGGCTGGGCGACGTGCCGAGCCTGCCGCTGACCGCGTCCTGCCTCACCCTGGCCGCGCTGGTCTACACGCCCCCGGCACTGGCGACCTGGCCCGCCGACCTGCCCGACGGCCGCGTCCTGGCGGCCCTCGCCGGGCTCGGCGTGGTGTGCACGGCCCTGGCCTTCCTGGTGTTCTTCGAGCTGATCCGGGAGGCCGGCACGTCCCGCGCCATGGTGTTCACCTACGTCAACCCGGCCGTGGCGGTCACCGCGGGCGTGCTCGTCCTCGACGAGCCGCTCACCCTGACGATCGCCGCCGCGTTCGCGCTGATCCTGTGCGGCTCGCTCATGGCCACCGCCCGCCGCGCCCAGGACGCGCCGCCTCCGGCGCCCCCGGCGTCCGCCGAACTCCCCGCCCGGCCCGTCGCCGAGGACACCGGCCCCGCGCGCGCCTAGGCCAGCTCGGTGAGCTCGGAGACCTCCTCGCCGGTCAGCGAGATCGTCGCCGCCGCCACGTTGTCCTCAAGGTGGGCGACCTTGGACGTGCCCGGGATCGGCAGCATCACCGGGGACCGGTGCAGCAGCCACGCCAGCGCGAGCTGCGCCGGGCTGGCGTCGTGCCGGGCCGACGCCTCGGCCAGCACCCCGCCCGGCTTGGCCAGCTCCCCGGTCGCCAGCGGGAACCACGGGATGAACCCGATCTTCTCGCTCTCGCAGTACTCCAGGACGTCCTGGGACTTGCGCTCGGTCAGGTTGTAGAGGTTCTGGACCGACGCCACCTCGACGTGCTCGCGCGCGGCCCGGATCTCCTCCACCGTCACCTCGGACAGCCCGATGTGGCGGATCTTGCCCTCGTCCCGCAGTTCGCGCAGCACGCCCAGCTGCTCCTCCAGCGGCACCTTCGGGTCGATGCGGTGCAGCTGGTACAGGTCGATGCGCTCCAGCCGCAGCCGGCGCAGGCTCATCTCCACGCACTGCCGCAGGTACTCCGGACGCCCCACCGGCAGCCAGCGGTGCGGACCCGGCCGGGTCAGGCCGCCCTTGGTCGCGATCACCAGGCCCTCCGGGTACGGGTACAGCGCCTCGGCGATCAGATCCTCGCTGACGAAGGGGCCGTAGGAGTCGGCGGTGTCGATGAGGTCGACCCCCAGCTCGACGGCACGGCGCAGCACCCGGACGGCCTCGTCGCGGTCGGCGGGCTCGCCCCACACGCCCGGCCCGGTGATCTGCATGGCGCCGTAGCCGAGCCGGTGCACGGTCAGGTCGCCGCCGATCGTGAACGTGCCGCTGGCGGTCGCGGGACGTGCGGTGTCACTCATGCATCCCCCAAATGTCCGTTCGGTGGTCGTGTCTTCATTTGACCACCGGTGAGATCACTTCGCGGCTCCGCGGCGGAGATCGCCGGTCACCAGCCCGTCCGCCACAGCAGCAGGATCAGCCCGGACACCACCAGCCCCGCCGCGCCCAGCGGCGTCTGACCGATCGCGATCATCGCCGTGCAGCCCAGCATCGTCATGATCGCCACCAGCAGCATGCCGCGCTGGCCGCCGCGGTCCTCGGCCGCGTCCGCCCGGTCGCGTCGCAGCTCCTGCTCCCAGAGACCGAAGTCGTCCTCAGCGCGCATCCGCCCCCCTCCCCCCGGGGTCGCGCGGTCCGGCCTGGACGGACCGGACACCTTGTCCGATACCGGTGTTGGGGTGCGGACCGACCGGCATCGGTTGCTAGGCTGCGGAGAGCCTGGGGGAGACTCTTTTCGCATCCGTTCCTTCCCCAGGGGCTGGCTTCATAGTCGAGGTAAGGGGTCCCACCGTGAAGAAGCTGCTTGTTCTCGCTGTCGTCGCTCTCGGTGGCTTCGTCGTGTGGCGTCGGCTGCAGCAGGACCGTGCCGAGCTGGACCTGTGGACCGAGGCGACGTCCTCCGACAACTGATCCACCGACGCGGCTTTCGCGGCGGACGGGAGACCGACTTCGAGGAGGGCCCGGCGTGACCGGAGCGGGGCGGATCACCGTCGCCTGCCTCGATCTCGCCGGGACCACCGTCGCCGACGGGGACGCCGTGGAGACCGCCTTCGCCGAGGCGATCGCAGCGCTGGGCATCGCGCCCGGCACGGCGGCGCACGAACGCGCGATGGCGCGGGTGCGCGACTGGCGTGGACGACCCAAGATCGAGATCTTCCGGGCGCTGTTCCCGGAGGACGAGGCCCGCGCGCGGGCCGCGCACCTGTCGTTCGAACGCGCCTACGACCTGATCGTCGACCGGCGGGGCGTGGTCCCCGTGCCCGGCGCCGACACCGCCATCGAACGGCTGGCCGGCGCCGGGGTCCACGTGTGCCTGATCACCGGGTTCAGCCAGCGCACCCTCGGCCGGATCCTGGACGCCCTGGGCTGGTGGGACCGCGTCAAGCTGGCGCTGTGCCCCGACGAGGACCACCGCGGCCGTCCCTGGCCCGACCTCATCCTGTCCGCCGCGCTCCACCTGAACGTCGACGACGTCCGGCACATCGCCGTCTGCGGCGACACCGAGAACGACGTCCTGTCCGGCCGCCGCGCGGGCGCCTCGATCGTCGCGGGCGTCCTCACCGGCGCCCACGACCGCGACCGCCTCCTGCGCGCCGGCGCCACCCACGTGCTGCCCAGCATCGCCGACTTCCCCGACCTGGTCCTCACCACGTCCGGCGGCACACGCGACGATGACACGCTGAGCGCCGCACCCGGGTAAGCTGTCGCCTGCCGCGCCCGCGGCGCCCACCAGGGGGCATAGCTCAGTTGGCAGAGCACTGGCTTTGCAAGCCAGGTGTCCGGGGTTCGAATCCCCGTGCCTCCACCCAGAAGGAACAATCCCCCACCTGGGCTTTCGTCCTCCAGACCCGCTTCCCGCGCTTCCGTGCCCGTTGCGTGCCCGCTCGCTTCCCGCTGCGGCCGTTCAGTGCCGGGTGCCACTCACGCCGCCGCACCGGCTGCGCCCACGCCGCCCGGAGCTTGCGGCGGGCGCCGGTCTCAGGGCCGGCGGGGCGAACGGGCCGCGCAGGCCGCACCACCGCCCGCCCACGCACCGCGCGCAGCGCTGATCGGTCGCGGCCCATGGGGCTGACTCTGAGCGGCCACCGGACGGTCGGCTGGTGCTCGACCGGCGTTGATCAGGAACGTGTGAAGGGGCCGCTCATGGACGGTGTGGCGACCGGAAGCTCCCTGCCACCTGCACGGCACGCACGGTTCAGACCGGTTCGGCTCCGTGCCCTGCCGCTATCGCGTCGATGTGGCGGGCCAGCTCGAAATCTCTCTCCGTGAGGTGATGCCCGGCGTCATGGGTGGTGATCTCAAACCGGATTCGCTGCCACGTGATGTGGATGTCCGGGTGGTGGCTGATCTCCCGGGCCTTCGCAGCCACGTACATCGCCAGATGGATCGTCTCGTGGTACGAATGCTTGAACGTCCGGGTGATCGCGTCGCCCTCCCGCTCCCAGCCGGGCAGGTCGGCCAAGCGCTCGACGATCTCCTCGTCGGTCAGCGGTTCAGGTACCGGCACGGTCTCCTCCGTGGGACGGGATCAGGTGACGGCGACGCTATCGACTTCCATGGCTCCGCTCGCGTCACCGCGCGGCACGCGCGGCCAGGAGCGGAATGGAGGCGATCTTCTCCGGGGTCAGGTGCTCCCAGATCAACCCTTTGGGTCTGCGCGGCGGACCGCAGCGGATCACCTCGTCAGGAGTGACGATCAGGTCCACGCGGAAGTCGTGTTCGCTTTCCGGTAGCCGTTCGTCGACGACCTGCAGCCCGTGCACGGTCGTCACGATGATTGTCTGGTCGCTGATGAGCCCCGCCTCCTGGAGCAGCGCGACCTCGATGTCGGAGTAGCCGGCGCCCTTGCCGAGCCGTACACCTTGACGGTTGACCGCGACGCTGCCGCAGACCACGAGGTCGACTGGCTGCAACTGGTCGACGCCGACCTTCTGGGCGATGCGAGCCGCCACGTCCCTGGAGGCGGCTTGCGCTGGCGGCACGCTGAGCTTGCGGGGATCCAGGAGGTAGAACGGCAGTTCGTCGGCGAGCTTCGGCACGGCCATGTAGAGGAGTCGCCCGGCTTCCAAGGCGAGGGCGCGAACGGGCTCCTGGGCCTTGTCGGGCACTGCCTTGATCACGCGGGCATCGGCCCACACAGGCAGTGCCGCGAGGCGTTCAGCGGCGGCCGCGGCCCCGTGGAAGTTCGGGATGCGTCCATGGACGCCCAGCTGTGGCACGGCCTCCTCGCGCTCCAGGAGGTCCCAGATTCGTGTGCGGACGGCGTTCTTGGCTTGATCCATGTCCGTGGTCATCGCTGCCCTCAGGAGTTCGTCATCAAGGCCATCATGCGGTCGTGAACATCCCGCACCAGCGGCTCGTTCCGCCAGGGACGCAGTTCGCGACCGGCTTTGAACACTACGTTCAGGCCGCCGCCCCCACGGGTCTGCTCCACCACGTCGATCGCCTCCTGGAGGGCACCCGTTGCGGCGTCCAGTCGACGTAGCCGTATATAAGCGAGACTGAGGTTGCCAAGGACAATTGCCCTCGATTTCCTCCACGTCCGCAGACGTGCGCGGGTTTCCTCAAGGAAACACTGCGCTGTCGTGGTTGGGCCGGGCGTGCCGCGTTTACCGGGTCTTCCGTGCCTCCACCAGCGCGCCGGACGTCACGCGGGTTGTCGAGACCAGCGCGAAGCCTTCCGGCAGCGGACATGCCTTGCCGGGGGACGACGGGGCCTGATCCGCTGTGTGTGCAACGAGCCGGTCCACGAGCCCGGCGGCCAACCACGCCCCGGCCACCACGTCGTCGGCGTCCAGCAGGACGCTGCGCACCCCCTGCCCGTACAGGCTTTCCACGACGGCGTGGGGCCCGGTGGCCATGTCGACGTCGCGCAACTGGAAGACGTCCGGTGCGTGCGCGCCGGGCCGGCCTTCCTCGACACGGCCGTGCCCGCGCAGCACGGCGTCCACGCCGACCCGCAGCGCCGCCAGCTCTGGGGAGCCCGCGGCGAGACGGCCCCAAGTGACGTGCGGGCGCCGGGTGTGCAGCGCGTGGAGCCATGGGCCGAGGACGATGCGGGCCTCGTCGGCCAGTACACCGACCTCCACGTCGACACCTTCGGCCCGCAGTTTGGCCACACCGCCGTCCTCACGGGACGTCGGGTCGATCAACGCGACGACGACCCGCGCGATGCCGGCGTCGAGCAGCGCCTGGTGGCATGGGGGTGTGCGGCCGTGGTGGCAGCACGGCTCCAGAGTGACCACGGCGGTTCCGCCCTGGCCGCGCGGCCCGGCGGCGGCCAGCGCATTGGCCTCGGCGTGTGGCCGGCCTTTGCGTAGGTGGTAGCCCTCTCCGACGACATTGCCGTTCAGGTCCAGGATGACGCAGCCGACGGGTGGATTGGGGCTGGTGCTGCCCAGACCCAACGCTGACAGCGCGATCGCCCGCCGCATCGCGGCGACTTCACCATCGACGGCCATCACACGGCCCGTGTATCCGCGACGTCGGCCAGGAGCGCGGCGACCGGGGCCAGGTGCCCATACGGCGCCAGGTCCGTGGCAACTGAGGTGACCATGGACAGGATTCTCATCGACCCGCTGGCTCGGGCGACGGTGAGGGCCTGCGCTGCGTTCTCCGCGGTGCATGATCGGCTTCGCGGGCCAGGTGTCCGGGGTCGAATCCCATACCTTCGCCCAAAGCGCGGGCCGTCAGTTGGTTTGGCGGGAGCGGGTCAGGGACAGGGCGCTGAGGGCCGTGCCGATCAGGCCCAGTGTCAGGGCGACGATGCCACCGCCGAGGCCGTTGCCGGTGCCGAGACCGCCGTCGGCGGTGGCGACGACCACTCCGCCGAGGGCCATGCCGATGAGTCCCGCTGCCAAGGCCATGTTGGCCCTGCTTCGTCCGCGACCGGTGGGACGGGCCAGGACCAGTCCGCCGATGACCACGCTGACCAGCCCCAACAGCGCGGCCACGATGGCCCCGAGTCGTCCGGGGCTCAGGTCGTAGGCGCTGGCGGCGGCCGGTTCGGCCGAGACGTGCGCGGCTGCAGGTGTGGCGATCACGATCCCCGCGAGCAGGGCGGCCGCGGCGGCGGCGAGCAGGTGACGGACGGACATGGGGCGCTCCTTCTCCTCTGTGACTGGACGTCGCCTGATCATGACCGCCGGACCTGCCGCCGGTCGTCCGGCGGAGGTGGGCAATTCGCGCTGCCGCCGACGTCGCATCCGGCTACCGCGGACGGCGCAGGGGCCGGAAGGTACCGCGTGCGCGGTAGCCGACTGATCATCCGAGCGCAGGAGCCGCCCGCGTGAACACCCGGCTAGGGTGCGCGCATGGGCAGGGGACGGATCGATGCCAGGGACTGGGCGATCGCCGCCGGGGTGGCGACGCTCCTGCTGGTCACCGGGCTGTCCGGGCAGCACCCCGCCACGGACCTCGACCTGCTCGGCTACGTGCCGCTGACGGTCGGCGGCCTGGCGCTGGCCGCGCGCCGCCGCGCTCCGGTGCCCGTCCTGGTCGTCACCGGGCTGTGCGCGCTGGGCTACCAGGCGGCCGGTTTCGACGTGCCCGCCGTCGCGTACCTGTTCGCCGTGTACGCGGCCGTACGGGCGGGACACCGCACCATCACGGTGGCGGCGAGTGTGGCCATGCTGGCCGCTCTCCCCCTCGCGGCCCTGGCCTCGGGCCTGCACGACACGGGCGAGGCGTTCGCACGGTCCCGGGGCGCCCTGGAGATAGCCTGGCTGATCGCCGCGGGCGCCGCGGGGGAGGCGGTGCGGCAGGCCGAGCGGCGGGCGGACGAAGCCGAGCGGACTCGGGAGGAGACCGCGCGGCGCCGCGCCAACGAGGAGCGGTTGCGCATCGCGCGGGAGCTGCACGATTCGCTCACCCACCAGATCTCCATCATCAAGGTGCAGGCCGAGGTCGCCGTCCATGTGGCCCGCAGGCGTGGCGAACAGGTGCCGGAGGCCCTCCTGGCGATCCAGGAGGCCGGTCGTGAGGCCACCCGGGAGCTGCGCGCGACCCTGGAGGCGCTGCGCGACGACGACACGGCCCCGCCGCGTGGGCTCGACCACGTCCCGGAACTGGTGCAACGAGCCCGTACCATCGGCCTGGACACGACGCTGACGATCGAGGGCGACCGGCACGACGTGCCGGCGGCGGTGGACCGGACCGTCTACCGGATCGTTCAGGAGTCGCTGACCAACATCGCCCGGCACGCGGACGCCGCCACGGCGTCGGTTCGGATCGACTGCCGTCCGGACGTCCTCGCGATACGCATCGATGACGACGGCAAGGCCGCGCCGGGCGCCGCCCCGACGCCCGGTGTGGGGCTGCTGGGCATGCGCGAACGGGTCACCGCCCTCGGCGGCCGGCTGCGCGCCGAACCGCGGAGCGAGGGCGGCTTCACCGTCCAGGCCGAACTCCCCGTGGACCAGACGTCATGATCCGTGTCCTGCTGGTCGACGACCAGCCGCTCATCCGCAGCGGATTCCGCGCGCTCCTCGACCTCGAAGACGACATCGAGGTGGTGGCCGAGGCCGCCAACGGGCAGGAGGCCCTGGCGCTGGCCAGGGAACACCTGCCCGACATCGCGCTCATCGACATCCAGATGCCGGTCGTCGACGGCATCGAGGCGACCCGGCGCATCGCCGCGGACCCGACCCTGGCCGGGGTGCACGTCGTCATCCTGACCAACTACGGCCTGGACGAGTACGTCTTCAACGCGCTGCGCGCCGGCGCGGCGGGATTCCTCGTCAAGGACATCCAGCCGGAGGACTTCCTGCACGCCGTGCGCGTCGCCGCGCGCGGCGACGCCCTGCTCGCCCCCTCGATCACCCGCAAGCTGATCAACAGGTACGTCACCCAGCCGCTCGGCACCGGCACCGGCACGGGGCTGGAAGAGCTGACCAACCGCGAACGCGAGGCCGTCGCCCTGGTCGCGCGGGGCCTGTCCAACGACCAGATCGCCGACCGCATGGTGATCAGCCCGATGACCGCGAAGACCCACATCAACCGTGCCATGGCCAAACTGCATGTCCGTGACCGCGCTCAGCTCGTGGTCCTCGCCTACGAATCCGGCCTGGTGGTGCCGCGCAACACCTGACATCCACCGGCGATCCGCCGAGTGGTACGGGTGGCCAGGCGAGGCGGAGTCTGCGGGAGGCTCCGGTCGTCTCGGCTTTGATTGTCGAACCTTGCACTATCTCGGACTTCTTGGGTAGGACCTGCGATATGGAACAACTAGGCCAAACGGCGCGTCCACGGCGAAGGGCGGACGCGGAGACGGTGCCGGACGCGGCGCGCGACGCCGTCGTGGCCCGGCTCAACCGGGCCTGCGGCCAGGGCCTGCTCAGCCTGCGCGACTACAGCGCGCGGGTCGAGGAGATCCACTTCGCCCGCACCCGGGACGATCTCGAACGGCTCGTCCGCGATCTGCCCGAGGGCGACGCCGTGGCCGAAAGTGACGCCGCGGCCGAGGGCGGCACCGAGTGGCACGTGGCGCCCGTGGGCGGGCTGCGGCGGCACGGACGCTGGCACATGGACCGGCACCTGGTGTCGCTCAGCGTCGTCGGCGGTACCTGCCTCGACCTGCGTGACGCGCAGCTGACCGCCCCCGAGGTCACGCTGACCAAGGTCTCCCTGCTCGGCGGGGTGACGGTGTGCGTGCCGCACGGCGTGCGGGTCGTCCTGGAGGGCGGCAGCCTGCTGCGCGCCGCCGGGCTGTTCGGCGGACGCGCGGACGACGACTGCGAGCCGCTGCCGCCCGACGCGCCCACCCTGCGGATTCGCGCGTTCTCCCTCTTCGGCGGCGTCACCGTCCAGGCCCCCCACCCCGTCTCCCAGACGGCTGTGGTGAGAGGGATCCCAGAGGATCGGGCATAAACGCGTGCCGTCCCGGCGTTAGACTGGCCGAACCGATTTTTCTTCGACGCCCCCGCGTCCGGCTCGTCCGCGCAGCCCACCGCTCCGAGATCCGAGGTGGCCTCCCGAGACGTAGCCCCCTCTCGGAAGGTAATGCGTGACCGTACCGCCCGCTGACAACCACATCGCTCTGCCCTCCTTCGCCGAACTCGGGCTGCCCGACCAGCTCGTGGCGGCGTTGTCCCGGCAGGGCATCCACGAACCCTTCCCCATCCAGGCCGCCGCGATCCCCGACGTGCTGGCCGCACGGGACGTGCTCGGCCGCGGCAAGACCGGCTCCGGCAAGACCCTGGCGTTCGGCCTGCCGCTGCTGGCCCGCCTGGCCGGGCAGAGGGCCCAGCCCAAGCGTCCCCTCGCCCTGATCCTGGTGCCCACGCGCGAGCTGGCCCAGCAGGTCCAGACGAACCTGGAGCCGCTCGGCCGGTCCGTCGGCCTGCGGTTCAAGACCGTCATCGGGCAGACCTCGATGTTCAAGCAGATCGACGCGCTGCGCCGCGGCGTCGAGGTGCTGGTGGCCACCCCCGGGCGGCTCAAGGACCTCATGCGCCAGGACGCCTGCGACCTCGGCGACACGCGCATCGTCGTGCTGGACGAGGCCGACCACATGGCCGACATGGGCTTCCTGCCCGACGTCACCGACATCCTCGACCAGGCCCGGCCGGGCGGGCAGCGGCTGCTGTTCTCCGCCACCCTGGACGACGACGTCGACGTGCTCGTCAAGCGCTACCTGGACAACCCGGTGACGCACGCCATCGGCCCGGTGGACGAGCCCGTCGCCACCATGGACCACCACCTGCTGCTGGTGGCGCCCAAGGAGAAGGCCCTCATCACCGCCGAGATCGCCAACCGGGAGGGCCGGACGATCCTGTTCGCCCGCACCAAGCACGGCGTGGACCGGCTCACCAAGCAGCTCACCAACGTCGGGGTGCGCGCCGCGGGCCTGCACGGCGGCAAGAGCCAGGGCCTGCGCACCCGCACCCTGGCCGAGTTCCGCGAGGGCTCGATCAACGTGCTGGTCGCCACCGACGTCGCCGCCCGCGGCATCCACGTCGACGACGTCAGCCTGGTCATGCACGTCGACCCGCCCGCCGACCACAAGGACTACATGCACCGCGCGGGCCGGACGGCGCGCGCGGGCGAGCGGGGCACGGTGGTGACGCTCGTGCTGCCGCACCAGGTGCGCGCGACCACCGCCATGACCCGCCGGGCGGGCATCGACGCCCGCCGTGTCCGGGTGGCGTCCGGCGACGACGAGCTGGTCCGGCTGACGGGGGCGCGGCAGCCGTCCGGCATCCCGATCGAGGAGCCGCTGATCCCCGAACGTCCGCAGCGGAGCGGGGGACGCCGTCCGGGCGGTTCGCGCGGCCGGGTCCACCGCGGCGCGCCGGGCGACCGCGACCGTCGCGGCCGCCGTTCGGGGGGACGCCCCGAGCGCGGTGAACGCCGCGGCGCCCCGCACGGGGGACGCGGCCCCGCCGCCCACAGCACCCGCCGCAGCGGAGACCCCCGCCCTTCCTGAGACACGTGTCCCGGCGCGGCCTGCGTTTGCGCGGGCCGCGCCGGTGTCGTCTGAACCGGTCGTGCCGGGCCGGCCCCGGCCGGTTCAGCTGGCTTCCTCGCGCAGGTCGTCCAGGGTGAGGGCGGCCAGGCCGTCCAGCTCCTCCAGGGAGGCCAGGGGGCGGTTGCGCAGGGGCGGCTGCCAGCCCAGCTCGGCGTCGTAGCGGCGCAGCAGCTTGGCGGGGACGCCGCCGACCACCGAGTGGTCGGGGAACTCGCCGCGCACCACGGCGCCGCCCGCCACCGCGACGTTCCGGCCCAGGCGGGTGCCGGGCAGGATGATGGCGCCCGTGCCGATCCAGCACCCGTCGCCGATCACGACCGGGTTGTTCTCGGGCCACTGCCGTCCGATCGGCATGTCCAGGTCGCCGTAGCTGTGGTTCTGGTCGGTGATGTAGACGTTCGGCCCGGTGAACACGTCGTCGCCGATCTCGATGGACTGGTGGCCGACGATGTGCGTGCCGCGGCCCAGCGAGCAGCCCTTGCCGATCCGCACGATCAGGTCCGGGCCGAGGTCCAGGCCGGGGACGAACCCCGCCGAGATCGTGCAGTGCGTGCCGACCAGCGTGTGGTCGCCGATGGAGATCCACGGCTCGCCGTAGATGGCGCCGACCGGGAACCCGATGCAGGCGCCCTCGCCCAGGTAGGCGAACCGGCGGCGGCCGGGGGTGTGCGGGGTGATCTCGCCCTGCCGCTGGATCCACTCCCAGCCGCGGTGCACGGCCGCGTGCGCGGCGCGGCGGGCCTGGACGGCGACGAACTGCCGTAGCGAACGGGCCTTCGGCGACATGGCGTTCACGGTACCGGTTGGTAGCAATCACCGGAATCGCCCCCGTCCCGCGACGGAAGGCCCAGCTCAAGGTGAAGGCCCGGCCGGACGGCCGGGCCCTCACCACGCTGTGGGGGGACTCCCCCGGCGCTAGGACGTGTGCACCTGGCCGTCGGACGACGACTGGTGCTGCGACTGCGACCCGCTGAGCTCGTCCATCGCACTGCGTGTGACGCCGCGCCGCGTCAGCAGCGCGCCCGCCACGCCCACCGCGGCCACACCGGCCACCGTCATCAGGGCGGCGTTGCGGCCGCGCCGGTGGCGGCGGGGCGGCTCCACCCGGTGGGCGACCTCGGTGAGGAACGAGCTCACGCGCGGGGCCAGACCCGTCTCCACGTACCCGGCGGCCTGTTCCAGCCGGGGCGCGCTCCATTCGCGCGCGACGAGCACACGCTCGGCGGCGATGTCACGCGTCTGGCGCGCCGCCGGAACGATCCGCTCGGTGGCGCCGGAGGCACCCTGCCGGCACAGCAACGCGCCCTGCCGGCACGCCTCCTGCATACGCTCCAACCGCGAGATTGCCACTTCTCGCGGCCTGCGGCGAATGCTCATCTTTAGGGACACGCTAACCTCCCTGTTTGCGAGGTCCTGTCGGCACCCTTCCCAGGAGGCGGGGGGTAAACCCCGTTCGCGCGTCCGAAGCGTCACGCAGGGTGAGCAGGCCGCGTGTGTGACCGCACTCGACGTGTGCGAACGCGTCGAACGCACCGATCCGACATACTTCCCGACTCGACGACGAGGAGGCCCCGCCATGGCGGAGGAGATCTTCGCGACGCTGCAGACGTCGCTCGGCCCGATCGTGATCCAGCTGTACCCCGACAAGGCGCCCAAGACGGTGGAGAACTTCGTCGGGCTGGCCGAGGGCACCAAGACCTGGCGGCACCCCGAGACCGGGGAGATCCAGACCGGCACCCCGCTCTACAACGGCACGATCTTCCACCGGGTCATCGAGAACTTCATGATCCAGGGCGGCGACCCGCTGGGCCGCGGCATCGGCGGACCCGGCTACGAGTTCGAGGACGAGTTCCACCCGTCGCTGAAGTTCGACCGGCCCTACCTGCTGGCGATGGCCAACGCCGGGCCGAACACCAACGGCTCGCAGTTCTTCATCACCACCAACGTCGCCCACACCCAGCACCTGACCGGCCGGCACACCATCTTCGGCAAGGTCATCCAGGGCACGGACGTGGTGGACCGCATCTCCAAGGTCCCCACCGGCCCGAACGACAAGCCGCGCGAGGACGTCGTCATCCAGTCGGTGACGATCGAGCGCCGCCAGTCGTAGTACATGTGAGAGCCCACGCACAGGCCCGCGGAGCCGCTGAATGAGCACAGACCCCAACCTCGCGTCCGGATCCGGGACGCCGGTACCGACCTGCTACCGGCATCCGGGACGGGAGACCTACGTCCGCTGCACCCGGTGCGACCGCTTCATCTGCCCCGAGTGCATGCGGGACGCGGCCGTGGGGCACCAGTGCGTCGAGTGCGTGGCCGAGGGGAACCGGGGCGTCCGCCAACCCCGCACCACGCTGGGCGCCCGCGCGTCCGGTTCGGCGACGCCCGTGGTGACCTACACGCTCATCGGCATCTGCGCGCTGGTCTACCTGGCGGAGCTGGCGTCCCTGCGGGTCGTGTGGGACTTCATGATGGTCGGCCAGGGCATCGGGCGCACGGGGCGGATGATCGGGGTGGCCGAGGGCGAGTGGTACCGCCTGGTCACCTCGATGTTCCTGCACCAGCGGCCGGGCGGCGGCTCGTTCAGCATCACCCACATCCTGTTCAACATGTGGGCGCTGTGGGCGATCGGCCCGGCGCTGGAGCAGGTGCTGGGCCGCTGGCGGTTCCTGGCGCTGTACCTGCTGTCGGGCCTGGGCGGGTCGGTGCTGCTCTACCTGCAGGCGCCGACCGAGGGCGCGGTGGGCGCGTCCGGCGCCATCTTCGGCCTGTTCGCCGCGTACTTCGTGATCGGACGGCGGCTCGGCGGCCAGGTCGGGCCGATCGTGTTCCTGCTGGTGATCAACCTGGTGATCACCTTCGCGGTGCCGGGGATCTCCTGGCAGGGCCACGTCGGCGGCCTGGTCACCGGCGGGGTCCTGGCGGCGGCCTACGCCTATGCGCCCGACCGCGTCCGCGGGGCGGTGCACATCGCGGCTCCGGTGGCCGTCCTGGCGGTGCTCGCCATCCTGGTCGCGGTCAAGACCGCGGAACTGACCTCCGGCGGCATGCTGCTGTAACGCCACCGCGCACGCCACCGCGGTCCGCGGCGCCCGCGTTCGCTCGCGGCGCTGCGGCGCCGGCGGGTGTCCCTGGGCGTGCGGCAGCCAGGATTGGCCGCGTCCGGCCACGACGGAACGCACGAAGGTTGTGGAAAACCTGGGGACAACTCCGTGCCGCGGGCCTTACGCCTGTGGACAACGTGACCGGACGCGGCCGTACGCCGACCGGCGGACGGTCAGCGCCAGCGCGTGGACAGGATCACGCCCAGGATGATCGCGGTGAACCCGATGCCCAGGTTCCAGTTGCCCAGGTCGGTCATCAACGGCAGCTCGGTGCCCGTGCTCGCCGTCACGTAGAACGTCGCGATCCAGGCCAGCCCCAGCAACCACAATGTGATCATGGTGGGCACCAGCCAACGCGGGCTGACCTCGGGCGCCTTGGACTTCTGCGGCGGCGTGTAGACGGCCTTCTTGCGGACTTTGGACTTGGCCACGGTCGGATCGATCTCCTCGGGCGGTCGGCGGCCGGAGCGCCGGTCCGCACATGGGTCTTTGTCGGTTAGCGTAGTCGCTGGTGAGCAGCGTACGGCGTAGAGCGTGGCGAAGCATCCTCCCGCTCCTGACGGTCCTGTCCGGAACCCTGTTCGCAGCCGGGGCGAGCACGTCCCGCGGCACCGACCTGCGCGACACCGGCCGTACCCGGCTGACCGAATTGATCATCGCAGAGCAGCGCCGCGGCGACCGGGAGCGCGCCGAGTACCGGCGGCTGCGCGACGAGGTCGACCGGGCGTCCCGGCAGGCCGGACGGCACGACACGCGGGTCAAGGACGCCCAGGCGGGGGCCGACCGGCTGGCCGCCGCGTCCGGCTTCACCCCGCTGCGCGGCCGGGGCGTGCGGGTGACGCTGGACGACGCGCCGCAGCCCGAGTCCGGCGACCTGCCGCGCGGGACCAGCCCCGACGACCTGGTCGTCCACCAGGCCGACGTGCAGGCCGTGGTGAACGCGCTGTGGGCGGGCGGCGCCACCGGCATGCAGATCATGGACCAGCGGGTGATCTCCACCAGCGCCGTGCGGTGCGTGGGCAATACCCTGATCCTCCAGGGGGTCGTGTACTCGCCGCCGTTCCGCGTCACCGCGGTCGGCGACCCCGACCGGCTGCGGGCCGCGCTCGACGACTCGCCCGAGATCGCGGTCTACCGCCGGTACGTGCGCGAGTACGGGCTGGGCTACACGGTGCGGACGCTGCGCCGTGTGGAACTGCCCGCCTTCACCGGCAACGTGACCATGAAGCACGCCACGGTGCCGCCGTACGCGGGCCCCTAGCCGGGCGGCGGCCGCGGGACGGCGACCCGACGAGCAGCGAGGGGGGACGACGCGCGGTGCGGACGATGATCCGTGGCCTGGGAGAGCTGTGCATCACCGGGGGTCTGGTCCTGCTGCTGTTCGTCGTCTACAGCCTGTGGGGGACCGGCCGCTACACCCGCGAGCAGCAGGACCGGCTGGGCGAGGAACTGGCGAAGTCGTGGCAGGCGCCGCCGGTCACCACCGAGAAGGTCAAGCTCGGCAGCGGCCTGGCCATGATCCGCATCCCCAGGCTCGGCAGCAAGTACCGGTACGTCGTCATCGAGGGCGTGGAGCTGTCCGACCTGCGCAAGGGGCCCGGCCACTACCCGGGCACGGCCATGCCCGGGGAGGTCGGCAACTTCGTCGTGTCCGGGCACCGCACCACCTACTCGGCCCCGTTCAACCGCATCGGCGAGCTGCGCCGCGGCGACCGCATCCTCATCGACACCCGCCACCGCCAGTTCGTCTACCAGGTCACCGGACGCCAGATCGTCAAGCCGGACGACGTGGAGGTGATCGCGCCGGTGCCGAACCACCCGCGGCGCCGTCCCACCGAACGGCTGATCACCCTGACCACCTGCCATCCCAAGTACTCCGCCGCCGAACGGATGATCGTCTTCGGGCGGCTGGTCGAGACGCGGGCGCGCGTCACCGCCCCCACCAGCCCGCAGGCCGGCGACTGACCCTGGAGGATTCCGCGATGTACGCCTGGATCTGGCGGCATTTGCCCGGCGAGCGGCTGCGGACCAAGGCGCTCGCCGCCCTCGCGCTCGCCGCCGCGGGCGTGCTGCTGCTGTGGTATGTCGTGTTCCCCTGGCTGGAACCCAAGGTGCAGTTCGACCGCGGCGTCGTCGACGGGGCCACCCCCTCCGCCCCCGCCTCTACGGGCCGCTGACCTGCGACAATAGGAACGTGCGCATTCTCGTCGTGGACAACCACGACAGCTTCGTCTTCAACATCGTCCAGTACCTGCTGCAACTGGGCGCCGACTGCGTGGTCAAGGACCGCTCGGACGTGCTCCCGGACGACGCACGCGACGTGGACGGCGTGCTGCTCAGCCCCGGCCCGGGCCACCCCGCCGACACCGGCGTCTGCCTCGACCTCGTCCGCGACGCCGACCGGCGCGGCCTGCCGCTGCTGGGCGTCTGCCTCGGCCACCAAGTGCTCGCCCACGCCTACGGCGCGGTGGTGACCCGGGCGCCGCGCATCGTCCACGGCCACACCAGCCCGATCCACCACGACGGACGCGGCGTGCTGGCCGGCCTGCCCGACCCGTTCGCCGCCACCCGCTACCACTCGCTGGCCGTCGACCCGGCGACCGTGCCCGGCGACGTCCTGGAGATCAGCGCACGCACGCCCGAAGGGGTGGTCATGGGCCTGCGGCACCGGCACCGCCCGCTGGAGGGCGTGCAGTTCCATCCCGAGTCGGTGCTGTCCGAATCCGGCCACGCGCTGCTCCGGAACTGGCTGGCCGCCTGCGCATCTACCGTGTGACCGGGGTGGCGGCGAGCCCTTCGCCGGTGCGAGGCAAAAATTTCTTCGGAAACCCGTAACGCGTCCGGCCCGGTATCCGAAGACCATCACGAGAGGGCTTCCGCCATTGCCCCCGAGTGGCGGAAGCCCTCTCTCACGTTCTCGCCACCCCCGGCCCCCGGATTCATCACTTTCTGAAACCTTCTTGTTGCGGCGGGTGACCGGACGGGTCATGCTTGACCCGTGGTCATCGGGGGCGTCCACGACCACAGTTCTCTCCGCACAAGCAAGGGCCCCGGATCCCTGGACAGGCATCCGGGGCCCGTCGGTCAGCCGGAGTCGGGCCGGTGGCCGTCCGGCGGCCCCTCCGAGCCCGGGGGCGGGCTGGACGGCGGCGGCTCGTTCACCATGACGGTCACCGTGTCACCCGGGGCGACCGTCGCACCGGCCTCGGGGCTCTGGGCGAACACCTGGCCCGGGGCGACAGGCTTGTCCGGCGGGGCGGGCTGCTTCTGCACGTTGCACTTGAGCCCCAGCCCCTTGAGGCGGTTGCAGGCGGCGCGCTGGCTCTGGTTGTACAGGTCCGGCAGCTTGATCTGGCTCGGGCCGGTCGAGACCACGACCACCACGCGGGACTTGGCGTCGACCTTGGAACCGCTCGGCGGGGTCGTCCGGATCACCATGCCGCGCTGCACGTCCGACGACGACGAAAAGTCGCGGGCGACGCGGAAGCCGCGGCCGGTCAGGATCTGCGCCGCCTCGTCGTACGGGCGGCCCGCGACGTCCGGCACCTCGACCTGCTCCGGCGGCTTCTTGCCGCGCGAGACCACCAGGTTGACGGGCGAACCCTCGTCGACCTGCGTGCCCGGCCGCGGGTCGGTGCTGATGACGTAGCCGCGCCGGACGTCGTCGTTGTACTCCTCCTTGGTCTGGCCGACCTTCAGCCCGACCCGGGCGAGGGCGGCCACGGCTTCGTCCTGGGACTGGTTGACGATGCTGCTCGGCACGGCGACCTGCTTGATCTCCTCGCCGCCCCGGCCCGACAGCGCCCAGCCGACCAGCGCGGCGCCGCCGATGAACACCACCGCCAGCGCCACCCACAGCGCGGCCTTCTTGCCCCCGCCGCCCCGCTGCTGCGGGTCCTCGTAGTGCACCGGCGGCAGGTCGTAGCCGTTGCCGACCGGCGGGTGCATCTGGGTGCGCGGCGGCACGCCGCCCATCACCTGGGTGCCCTGCGGCTGCGCGCCCATCAGCATGGTGGACGCGGCGGTGGAGGCGACCGGCTGCCCGTGCAGCGCCCGCTGGATCTCCTGCCGGAACTCGTTGGCGTTCTGGTAGCGGTGGTCGGCGTCCTTGGCCATCGCCTTGAGCACGATGGCGTCGGCCCACTGCGGGATGTCGGCGTCCACCTGCGACGGGGGCACCGGCTCCTCCCGCACGTGCTGGTAGGCGATGGCCACCGGGGAGTCGCCGGTGAACGGCGGCCGGCCGGTCAGCAGTTCGTACAGCACGCAGCCGGTGGAGTAGATGTCGCTGCGCGCGTCGACCCGCTCGCCCCGGGCCTGCTCGGGCGACAGGTACTGGGCCGTCCCGATCACCTGGGCGGTCTGCGTCATCGTGGCGGCCGAGTCGGCCATGGCCCGGGCGATGCCGAAGTCCATGACCTTGACCTCGTGGGCCCGGGTCAGCATCACGTTGGCCGGCTTGATGTCGCGGTGCACGATGCCGCCGCGATGGCTGTAGTCCAGCGCCCGCAGGATCCCGTCGGTGATCTCCAGCGCCTTCTCCGGGAGCAGCGCCCGGTTCTCCCGCAGCAGGTCGCGCAGCGTGCTGCCGTCGACGTACTCCATGACGATGTACGGGATGGAGGTGTCGCCGACGGTGTCCTCGCCGGTGTCGTACACGGCGATGATCGACGGGTGGTTCAGGGACGCGGCCGACTGCGCCTCCCGCCGGAAGCGGGCCTGGAAGGTGGGGTCGCGAGCCAGGTCGGAGCGCAGCGTCTTGACCGCCACGACGCGGTCGAGACGCAGGTCTCTGGCACGGTAGACCTCGGCCATGCCGCCGCGCCCGATGACGCCCTCGAGCTGGTAGCGGCCGCCGAGCAGCCGAGGTTGACTCATATGTGCACTTTCCCTCGTACGTCTACACCTTGTCCTCAGAACCTAGCCCCCCGCGGTGGACGTGCGAGGGATCCGGGCTCGGAGTTGACGGAGTCGTGGTCCTCCCCGTCGGTGCGGGTGCTGGCTTCGGGGGGCCGGGGGCCGCCCCGGTCGGATCTGTGGTCGACTTCTCAGAAGGGGACGCGCTGCGGTACGGGGTCGTTGCCCTCGGTCCTGGCCGCGGCTCACGATCGTCCCGGACGGGCCGCGCGGAGGCAAGCCCCTCGGGCCGCAAGCCGCGGGATCCGGGCCCCGCCAGAACGGATCCACGCGGGTCGAGCCCACCGGGCCGGCCTGGCTCGCGGGTGGGTGCGCCCGCCTGGGTGCGATGCGCCGGTGCCGTGCGTCCTTGCCCCGGCATGTCCCCGACGCGCAGGTTACCGGGCGTAATGCTGTCGTCAAATTCCGGCGATTCGGTCGGCGTGCCGGGCGCCCGCTGCGGATCGTCGGGTCGCCCCGGCGATCCGCGGGGAAACCTTGGTGAACCGCGGGCGAATTCTGGCGACCCGCGCGGCAGATGTGATGGATCGTCCGGATTGCCTGAAATGTCCGGCGGGGTCTCCGGGGCGGTCCCTGACGCTGCGGCCGGCGGGGCCGGCGGCGGCAGGGCGTCGCGGAGCGCGGCGGCCCGCTCGGCCAGCCGGTCCGCGTCACCGCCGAACCGCTCGGCCGGTTCCTTGGCCAGCAGCGCGAACACCAGCGCCCGCACGTCCGCCGGAACGTCGTCCGGCAGCCGCGGCGGCGCCTCCCGGACGTGCTTGAGCGCGATGTCGACCGTCGTGTCCCCGTCGAACGGCACCCGGCCCGCCAGGCACTCGAAGGCCACCACACCCAGCGCGTACAGGTCGACCGCCGGGGTCAGCTCCTGCCCGGTGGCCTGCTCGGGCGACAGGTAGCGGACCGAGCCCATCACCCGCCCCGCCGCCGTCACCCCGGCCGGCTCGGGGCCGCGCGCGATCCCGAAGTCGGTGATCTTCACGGTGCCGTCCGCGGTCACCAGCAGGTTGCCGGGCTTGACGTCGCGGTGCACGATCCCGGCGCGGTGCGCCGCGGCCAGCGCCCGCGCGGTCTGCGCCACCAGGTCGAGCGTGCGCCAGGCGGTGAGCCTGCCCACCCGCGCCAGCACCGCCGACAGCGGCTCCCCCGGCACCAGCTCCATCACCAGGTACGCCCGGCCGCGGTGGGTGCCGTGGTCGTACACCCGCGCGATGCCCTCGTGCCGCAGCGCCGCCGCGTACCGGGCCTCGGCCGTGAACCGCTCGCGCGCCGCCACGTCCGCCGGCAGGTCCTCGCGCAGCAGCTTCACCGCGACGTCGCGGCCCGTCCGCTCGTCGCGGGCCGTCCAGACCTCGCCCATCCCCCCGGTGGCGACCGGCTGCACCAGCCGGTACCGGTCGTTCAGGACGAGATCGGGACTCACTTCTTCAACACCTGGGCCATGATCGCCCCCGCCACCGGGCCGGCGACGCCGCCGCCGCTGCCCGGACCCTCGGTGACGACCGCGAAGGCGTACCGGGGCTTGCTCATCGGGGCGAACCCGACGAACCACCGCGCGTTGGGGTTGCCGTCGCCCTGCTCGGCGGTGCCGGTCTTACCGGCGATGTTCATGCCCTGCAGGTTCTTGGCCGTGCCCTCGGTGACCACCGCGCGCATCATGTCGGCCAGCTGCTCGGCGGTGTCGGACTTGATGGCCTGCGAGTACTCCTGCGGCTGCGCGCTGTACAGCTCGCTCTGGTCCTTGGCCCGCACGGTCTGCACCAGGTACGGCTTCATGATCTTGCCGTCGTTGGCGACCGCGGCGGCGACCATCGCCATCTGCAGCGGGGTGGCCCGCACGTTCTCCTGCCCGATGCCCGAGCGGGCGGTGCCGTCCTGGCCGGTCCGGATCATCTCCCCGGTCTCCAGGTTCCGCACCGACACCGGAACGTCACTCTCGGCGGGGCTGACGTCCGGCTCGATCTCGAACTTGCGGTTGAAGCCGAACTTGGTGGCGCCCTGGTTGAGCCTCTCGATGCCCATCTTCATCGCCAGCTCGCCGAACGTGGTGTTGCAGGACTCGGCGAACGCACCGCGCAGCGAGGCCCGTCCGGCGCACTCGCCGGTGTCGTGCGAGTTCGGCAGCGGCCGGTTCGACTCGGGCAGGATCAGCTGGCCGGTGTTGACGACCGACCCGCTGTTGAGGCCCATCTGCTCCATGGCGATCGCCGCGGTGATCGTCTTGAACGACGAGCCGGGCGGGAACGTCTGGCTCATCGCGTTGTCGATCAGCGGCTTGATGACGCCCTTGGCGTTGTCCAGCTCGGTCAGCCGCTGGCCGCCCTTCTGGCCCTTCTGCGGCGCCACCTCGTTCGGGTCGTACGAGGGGTAGGACGCCAGCACCTGCACCGCGCCGGTCTTGATGTCGATCACCGCGGCCCCGGCCCGGCGGCTGGTGCTGGCCCGCAGCCGCTGGTAGGCCACCTGCTGCGCCTCGGTGTTCAGCGCCAGCTCCACGTTGGCGCCCTCGGCCTTCTTGCCGATGAACGCGTCGAACCAGCGCTGGTGCGTGATCCGCTTGTCGGTGCCGCCCAGCAGCGAGTTGTAGGCCAGCTCCACCTTGGACGCGCCGCCGTTGAAGTAGCCGGTGACCGGAGAGTACACCGGGCCGTTCTTGTACGTGCGGCCGTACTTGGGGTTCTCCTTACCGGTCGGGTCGGACTGCGCGATCACCTGCCCGCCCGCGATGATCTGCCCGCGCGGCGAGTTGAACACCTCGGCGAACTTGCGGCGGTTGTTCTCGTCGGAGCGCAGGTCATCGGCCTGGCTGCCCTGCACGTAGTTGACCTGCGCCATCAGGCCGAAGAACAGCAGCAACCCGAAGATCGCGACCCGGCGCAGCGGCTTGTCCATGTTCATCGGGCGACGCTCCGCTCGATGTCGGGGACGGGGGCGGCTTCGCTGGTCATCGGTGCGGGATCACCTCGTGCTCACGATCTGGGTCATGCCCTCGTCCTGGATCGCCTGCGGCGCCGGCTTGCGCGCGTCGTGGCTCATCCGGACCAGGATGGCGATCAGGATCCAGTTGGCCATCAGCGACGAGCCGCCCTGCGACAGGAACGGCGTGGTCAGACCGGTCAGCGGGATCAGCCGGGTGACGCCTCCGACGATCACGAACACCTGCAGCGCCAGCACGAACGACACACCGCCGGCGAACAGCTTCAGGAACGGGTCGCGGGCGGCGATCGCCGTCTTCATGCCGCGCTGCACGATCAACGCGTACATCAGCAGCAGCGCCATCAGCCCGGTCAGCCCGAGCTCCTCGCCCATCGAGTCGAAGATGAAGTCGCTGAACGACAGGGGGGTGCGCCACGGCTCGCCCTGGCCCAGGCCGGCGCCCAGCACCCCTCCCTCGCCGAGCGCGAACAGCCCGTTCATCAACTGAGCGCTGTCGGAGTACTCGCCGCCCAGCTTGCTGCAGGCGTACCAGCCGGGGGCGATGTTGCGGGTCTGGTCGGCCTTCTCGGTCTGCCCCGCCCGCTCGTACTCGTCGGCCTTGCGCTCGAGCTCCGCCTCGTACTGCTTCGAGATCTCGGTTTCGGGGTTGACCGGCTCGACCTTGCCGCTCTCCAGCATGCAGCCGCCGTCGAAGTACGGCTTGGGGTTCTGCCAGATGTCGATGCGCTGGTTGACGTGGCCCATGAACGGCAGCAGCGTCGCGATGAACACGCCCGCCGCCAGCAGCCCGACACCGATCAGCACCCACGACACCCGCTGCGTGGCGATGTAGAGCATCGACACGAACAGGCCGAAGTACAGCAGCGCGGTGCCCAGGTCCTTCTGCATGAACAGCACGCCCAGGCAGAAGACCCAGATGACCATGATCGGGCCCAGGTCACGGGCCCGGGGCAGGCTCAGCGGCCCGATCTTCTTGCCGATCAGCGACATGGCCTGCCGCTTGTTCACCAGATACCCGGCGAAGAAGACCACCAGCATCAGCTTGGCGAACTCGCCCGGCTGCACCGAGAACCCGCCCACGTTGATCCACACGCGGGCGCCGTTGATCTCCGCGCCGATGCCCGGCACGATCGGCAGCAGCAGCAGGATGATCGCGCCCAGGCCGATCAGGTAGGTGTAGCGCTGGGCGGTCTTGGGAGTGAACGACAGCGGCGCGTCGGTCCGGCTGGTGTCCCGCATGATCAGTATCGCGGCGACGAACAGCGCGATGCCGACGAAGGTCCACATCAGCTGGGACGGGGCGTCGGCGGCGTCCTTGAGCACCTGCCGGCCCGCGGCGGCCGCGGCCTTGCGGTCGGCGCTGGTGTCCAGGTCCAGCCGGTAGATCATGGCCAGGCCGAGCCCGTTCAGCGCCACCGCCAGCGGCAGCAGCAGCGGATCGGCGTACGGCGCGAACTTGGCCTGCACGAAGTAGGCGGCCAGCGCCAGCACCACCAGGCCGCCGCCGTACCCGAACAGCCCGGCGGGGATCTGCCCGTCACGGGCCAGGCCCACCTCCGCGAACGCCGACAGCGTCAGCACCATCGCGAAGATGAGCAGCGCCAGCGACGCCGCGTTGCGCCGCTGGTACGGCAGCTGGCGGCGGATCTGCTCCCCGAGCTGGTTCATCTACGACTTACCCCCGTTGGCCGGGCAGTCCTGGATCCTCGGGCTGCCGGTCCGGCAGGCGTCGCGGCGCCTCTCCAGATCGCCGAGCTTCTTCTCGGCCTGCGCCCGGCCCACGAACGCGAAGGACCCCTGGCGGACGCCGGTCGCGTCGCTCTCCGGAAGTTCGCTGAGGTTGACGGCGCTGTCGGCGATCGTCTGCTCACGGCAGTTCTTCTGGCCCGCCCCCTGGACGATGACGACCTTGCCGTCCTGGTCGCGCAGCGAGTACTTGCACACCGCGTTCTGCAGGTCCTGCACGGCCTTGGGCCCGCTGACGCTGTAGGTGTTCTTGACCGCCTGCTGCTTGTCCTGCGGCAGGTCCGCCACCCTTATGGGCGGGTTGGGCTGCTCCTTGGCGGCGGCCTTGCGCGACAGGTTCAGCCCCGGCACCTCCTGCGTGGTGCCGCGGAACAACACGACCTGCCCGTTCTCCTCGCCGATGTAGTAGCCGTTGCGCACCGACTGCAGGCCGACGAACCCCACGGCGGCCAGCCCCACCACGGCCACCCCGGCGGTCACGATCAGCCACGTCCAGCGGCGCGGGCCGCGGCGGCGTCCCCGGGCCGGGGCCTCCGGCGGGGCCATCACGTCCGGCGGCCCGCCCGGCGCACCCGGGCCTCCAGGCCCGCCGGGGCCACCCGGGCCGCCCGGCATCGGCTGCCCCATGGGCATCGGCGCGGGCTGCGGGGGCGGCATCTCGTCCACCGCCACCGGCGGCTGCGGCATCGTGTCGCGCAGCTGCGCCGCCCGGCTCGCCGGAGTGTCGGCGCCGCCCTCGGGCCCCTGGCCGGGCGCCGGCGGAGCGGGCTGCGTCGTGCCGGGACCGCCCGGCAGGTCCGGCGGACGGGCCGTGGCCGCGGCGCCCACGGCATGGCCGGGGCCGGGCGGAGGCGGCTGCTGCCCCAGGTCGACGACGTCCGCCACCACGCACGTGATGTTGTCCGGCCCGCCGCCCCGGTTGGCCAGGTCGATCAGCTGCCGGACGGCCTGCTCGGGATCGTCGATGTCGGTCAGCACCTGGAAGATCGTCTCGGCGGTGACCACGCTGGACAGCCCGTCCGAGCACAGCAGGTAACGGTCGCCGACCTTGGCCTCGCGCAGCGACAGGTCGGGGTCGACCTCGCCCCGGCCGTCCAGCGCGCGCAGCAGCAGCGAACGCTGCGGATGCGAGGCCGCCTCGTCGGGGCTGATCCGGCCCTCGTCCACCAGCGACTGCACCAGCGTGTGGTCGTGGGTGATCTGGAACAGGCTCCCGTCACGCAGCAGGTACGCCCGCGAGTCCCCGATGTGGACCAGCGCCACCTGGTTGCCCGCCCACAGCATCGCCGTCAGCGTCGTGCCCATGCCCTGCAGCGCCGGGTCCGACTCGACGATGTGGTGCAGGTTCTCGTTGGCCGCCTTGACCGTGTGCTCGAGCGCCGCCAGCAGCTCGTTGGCCGGCAGCTCCTTGTCGAGCTTGCGCAGCTCGGCGATGGCGGCGGCACTGGCGATCTCGCCGCCGACGTGCCCGCCCATTCCGTCGGCAACGGCGAGCAGATGGGCGCCCGCGTACGCCGAGTCCTCGTTGCCCTCGCGCAGCATGCCGACGTCGGACCGCGCGGCGTAGCGAATTCCCAGAGTCATTTGCGCAGCTCGATCACCGTCTTGCCGATACGGATCGGTACGCCCGGCGGAACCGGCATCGGCCGGCTCACCTTCGTGCGCCCGAGGTAGGTCCCGTTGGTCGAGCCGAGATCTTCCACGATCCACTGACCGTCCTGCGCGTAAAGTCGGGCATGCCGGCTCGAAGCGTAGTCGTCGGTCACCACGAGCGTGGAGTCATTCGCCCGGCCGATGCTGATCGGCACCCCCGTCAGGTCGATGACGGTGCCGGCCCGCTCGCCCTGGACGACCACCAGCTTGGTCGGCGCGTTGCTGCGCTGTGCCCGCGGCGGTCTGGACTGCCGGGCGGCCCGCTGCGGCGGCTGGGCCGCGCGGGCGGCGGCCTTGGAACCGAACAGGTCGGCCCGGATCACGCCGACGGCCGCGATGACGAACAGCCAGAGCACCGCGAGGAACGCCAGCTTGATCAGCGTGAGGGTGAATTCGGACATCGGAGTCGGGGCTACTCCCTATCGCGGCGGAAGACCAGGGTTGTCCGCCCCATCGTGACCCGCGAACCGTCGACGAGCGTGACCCGCCGGATCGGCTGACCGTTCACGAAGGAGCCGTTCGTCGACCCTAGATCCACCAGCACGACTTCGGGACCTTCTACGCGGATCTCGGCATGGTGGCGGGACACGCCGGGGTCGACCAGGCGCAGATCGCAGTCGGTGCCGCGACCCAGCAGGGTCACCGGCGTATTGATCTCATAGGTGCGCTGGGTGGCGTCGCCGCCCTCCACCGCCGTGGTGACCAGCAGCCGCGGCCGGCCCGCGAACGCCCCGCCCCGCCCCTGCGGCACGTCGCTCACCGGGCGGCGGATCTCCCCGCCCTCCACGGTGGAGCCGCGGATGACGCCGGACCGGATCCGGAACATGCCCGTGGCCAGGTCCCCGGCGTTCTCGAACCGGACGCGCACCGGCCCGACGAAGGAGTACCCCTGCTCCTTGGCGTACTCACGGGCCAGGTTCGCCAGCTCCTGGCTCAGGCTGTCGGCGTACACCTGGAGCCGCTGCCCGTCCTGCTCGGAGATCTCGACGACGAAGTCGTTCGGCACCAGGGTGCGTCCAGCCGCCACGATGGCGGCGCGGTCGTCCATCTCGCGCTGCACAGCGCTGGCCACCTCGACCGGCTGCAGCTCCGACTTGAAGGCCCGGGCGAAGGCACCTTCGACCATGCCCTCCAGCCGTCGCTCGAAGCGCTGAATGACGCCCACGGGCACCTCCCTTCCCCACTGGTAGACGATCGTATCGGTGCGAAGGTTCGCTCGAAGTATCTGGATACCTAACCACTCCCGAGACCGTGCTAGCCTTTTCGAGCACCCCCCGAGAGGGGGCCGCACCCGGGCGGGTGGCGGAACGGCAGACGCGCACGGTTCAGGTCCGTGTGTCCGCAAGGACGTGAGGGTTCAAATCCCTCCTCGCCCACTCGGAGCTGGGAGCAGTGTGCCCACGGAAAGCGTGGGCCGCTGCTCCTCGTCGTTTCTCCCAGGGGGCGACCCCCTGGAACCCCCGTCGGGCCCGCCCTGGCGGGCGTGCCTTTCGGGGCTGGGCGAGTGGCCGCAGGTGTGGGCCCGCTGCTTCTTGTCGTTTCCCACTGGGCGACCCTGTGGAACCCCCGTTGGGCCTGCCCTGGGGGGCGTGCCTCTGGGGGCTGGGGCGAGTGGCCGCGGCTGTGGGCTGCTGCTCGTCGTTGTTTCCATGGGGCGCTCCGTCGGGCCCGCCCTGGCGGGCGTGCCTTTCGGGGCTGGGCGAGTGGCCGCGGCTGTGGGCCGCTGCTTCTTGTTGTTTTCCCACCGGGCGAGCCTGTGGGACCCCCGTCGGGCCTGCCCCGGCGGGGATGCCTCTGGGGGCTGGGGTGAGGGCCCGCGTGGGCCGCTGCTTCTTGTCGTTTTCCCAGGGGCGACCCTTTGGAACGCCCGTTGGGCCCGCCCTGGGGGGCGTGCCTTTCGGGGCTGGGCGAGTGGCCGCAGGTGTGGGCCGCTGCTCCTTGTCGGTTGCAGGGGGCGACCTGCTGGAAACACGCTGGTGGTGAACGGGTCATCACCTCACAGTGACGCAATGAGCCCCCCTGCAACAAGCAGTGGGGGCTCATCTGTATCTCTCAGCGGTACAGCGCGGCCTGTCCCTGGTTGCCGGGTGGGCCTTGGGACTTTTGAGGCCGGTGAGGGCGCAGTCGCCTGGTTCAGCGCGCGGCGGCATCACTGTCGGTGGTGTGCTCGATGGCAGCCCGCACGCATCGTTCGTCGGCGATCAGCGTGGGCGCTTCCCGCCACTCTTCTTGATCATCTCGGGGGTCTCGGCGGCCGCGCTGCCGTCGATGTCGAGCACGGCGACCGCTGCGCCGCGGGCGAGGCCAGCGCCGTCGCGCGGCCGATACCGCTGTCGGCGCCGGTGACCCGCCCCGCCTTCCCGGAAACGTTGCTCATGCCAGCGGCTCGTGGTTCGCCCAGGCGACCTTGTACGGGTGCCGCGCCTGCCAGTGCTCGATGACCTCGTGCAGGCCGGGCTCGGCGAACGCTTTCGCCAGCGCGTCGGTGTCGGCCACGGCGACCTGCACGATCGCGGTGGCGATCAGTGCCGGAATGGCCTCCTCGCCGGGGACGGGGATGTGGCGCCGCGCCGCGACCGACTGCGCGAGGCCGGTGTCCAGCATGGCCCGTTCGATGTCCGAGAGATATTGATCGAGCTCGGTGTCGGGCACGGGACGATCAAAGGCAACGATCATTGTGTGGGTGACCATGTGCCGATTCTCGAGGGTGTGTGCCGCGGGTGTCCAAGACCGGTTCGCTCACCGGCGATAACCTGTGGGCATGAGTGAACTGGAGACCCGCGAGCTGGAGTACTTCATCGCGGTCGCCGATGAGCTGCACTTCGGCCGGGCCGCCGACCGGCTCTCGATCGCCCAGCCGGCACTGTCGAAGGCGATCCGGCGGATCGAGACCCGGCTCGGCGTCCCGCTGTTCGTGCGTTCCAGCCGGCGCGTCGAACTCACGCCGGCCGGGGCGGCGCTGCAGGAACACGGGCGGCACGCGCTCAACGCGGTCAGCGCCGCCGTCCGGAACGCCCGGCGCGCCGGCGTTGCCCAGGATCACCTGCGGCTCGTGCTCAAGCCCGGCGGCGATGCCGGCCTGCTGTCGGGGATCCTGGGCGAGTACGCCCACCAGCCCGACGCTCGCAGGGTGGACATCCTGTTCAGCGGGCCCGCCGACCGCGCCGACTTCCTGCGCGACGGCCGGGCCGACGTCGGCCTGCTCTACGCGCCGTTCGACGATCTCGTCGGCCTCGCCCACGAGCCGCTGATCGTTGAGGACCGCGTGGTCATCGTCCCGTCCGGTCACCGGCTGGCCGGACGGGCTGAGGTGCGAATGTCCGATCTGGAGGGGGAGACGCTCCCGCGTTGGAAGGGGGTGCCGGGCGGCGACGGCACCGGACCCGAGGTCGCCGACGTGGTCCAGTTGCTCCACATGATCGCGTTGGGCCGGATGATCGGAGTGCTCCCCCGCTCGCTGGTCTCACCGCCCCCGGACGGCCTGGTGTGCGTCCCGGTGACCGACGCACCGCTCAGCCGCCTCGTCCTCGCCTGGAACGAGCGGGACCGCCGGCCGCTGGTCGCGTCGTTCGTGACCGCCGCGCTGGCCCATCGCGACCGGGTCGACGCCCTGGTCGCGCCGGTTCCCTCACAGTCCAGTCGGCGAGCTTGCGGACGCTCCAGCGCGTGAGCGGGTCGGTGACCAGGAAGCGGTGCCGCCTACCGTCGATGACCAGTGCGTTCGGGAAGGTGTCGGCGGGCAGCGGCACGACGAGCCGGGGCTCGCCGGAGCGAGGGAGCTGCCAGATCCCGGTCAGCCCGCCCTGCCCGGAGGAGTAGAGGAAGTACACGGCGCCGCTGTCCGACCGGGCGACCCCGGTGACCACGGGGGTCCCGATGACCGGGGTGGTGCCGCCGCCATCCTGAGGTAGCGGCATGGTGGCGAGTACCTGGAGTGCCCCGTCCCGCGCGACCCGCACCACCTGGCGGGCGGGGATCATGCCGATGACCACGCCGCCGCCGGGCTCCAAGGCGATGCTCTCGGCGACCTGGCCCGCGGCCCGGTCGAAGTGGGCGAGGACGCGCACGCCGCCCAGGCGGGCGCCGGCAGTGCGGTCTGGGTGTGCCGGGGTGGTGGCCGAGACCGCGGTCGGGTCCGGGGCGGCGAGGGCCGCCGGGGCCGCGCCGAACTGGCGCCCGGGCACGGGCTCGGCACCGACCACGTCGGCACCGGCGTGGTCGGTGCCGACGCCGCGGTGCTGGTCTGGCGCCGCTCGCTGCTGGACGCGCGCACCGCGGTCGCCGCGGTCAACCAGGCGCGGGCGGGGGGAGAATGACGCTCACGGTGAGCCGCGCGGAGGCGGGAGGCCGCCGCAGCGTCGGGACGACCGGTGCGCACGACACGCCGGCCTCTTGCGACTCGCGATGCGGGCGCTCAGTACGCGAGCTCCCCGATGCCGCCGTCAACGCGCAGCACGGTACCGGCGGTGTAGGCGGACTCGTCCGAGGCGAGATAGACGGCCGCCTTCGCCAGCTCGGTGGCGGTGCCGAGGCGATGGAGGGGCACGGTCCGCCGGAGTTCTTCGTAGATGGCGGCCTGTCGCTCGGGGCCGAGCGGCTTGAACGTGTCGGTGACGGTCGGCCCCGGGCTCAGTCCGTTGACCCGGATACCCCGGTCCTTCAGCTCATAGGTCAGCCCGCGGGAGAAAGAGAGCAGGCCCGCCTTGGCGGCGCCGTAGACCGCCGCGTTCTCGTGCCCGATGAAAGCGGAGACCGAGCCGACGAGGATGACCGAGGCCTGCCGTGAGAAGAGCGGCAGCAGGGCCTTGATCAGGAAGAACGGTGCCTTGAGATTGGTGGCGACGAGCTTGTCGAACGCCTCTTCGGTCCATTCTTCGATCGGGAGGTGGGTGACGTCGGCGGCGTTGCTCATCAGGATGTCGAGCCGCGGCCACTCCTGCTGCAGCCGCGCCGCGAGCGCCGCCTGGCCGGGCACGTCGCCGGCGTCGCTGAGGATGGGCAGCAGCGGGCCGTCCAGCCGCCGGGCGGCCTCGTCCAGCCGTTCCTGCGAGCGGCCGGTGATCGCGACGGTCGCTCCCTCGGCGAGGAACTGGCGGGCGGTCTCAAGCCCGATGCCGCCCGTCCCGCCCGTGATCAGGGCGTGCTTTCCCTCAAGACGACCCATCGGTCTCATTCTCCTCACTCGCGCCCGAGGCGCGTGGTTCCGGTAGCGGTGGTTCTGGCAGTGATGACGGGCCGTCCCCGCCATCTCGGAGGACGCCACACCGCCTTTGACGTGTGGGCGGCAGGCATGTCCCGGGTCAGATGGCGGTCCGGCCTCCGTCGGCGGCCACGACGGCGCCGGTCACGTAACTGGCCTGGTCGCTGGCGAGGAAGGCGATCACCTGGGCGACCTCGGCCGGGTCGGCGGTCCGCTTCAGCGCGGTGGTCAGGCCCATGCCGCCGAGGTCGGGTCCCATGGCCGCCACCACCTTGGAGGTGGTCATCGGGCCGGGCGACACGGCGTTGACGCGCACGTTCGACGCGGCGAACTCGGCCGCCCAGGTGCGGGTCAGGGACTCCAGCGCCGCCTTGGTGGCACCGTAGACCGCCATCGGCGGCATGCCCAGGCCGGCCGCGGTGGAGCTGACGTTGACGATGCTGCCGCCTCCGGCGGCGGCCATCTTCGGCGCGAGCCGGGCGGTCAGGAGGAACGGCGCGCGCACGTTGACCGCGAAGGCGGCGTCGTAGTCGGCGATGTCCTGATCGGCGGTCGCGCTGAACGGGACGACGCCCGCGTTGTTGACGAGGATGTCCACCGCCCCGGCGTCCTCGGCCAGCCGCTGCACGGCCTGCGGGTCGGCCAGATCGGCGGGGACGAAGCGCATGGTGCCGGTGGAGCCGGCCGTGCTCCGCACGTCGTCCACGACCTGGGCGCCGCGGTCCGGGTCGGTGCCGGTGGTGATCACGTTCGCCCCGCCGGCGGCGAGGATCCTCGCCGCCGCGTGCCCGAGCCCGCCGATGGCGCCCGACCCGGTGATCAGCGCCGTCTTGCCGGTGAAGTCCATGTCGTGCCGCCTCTCGTCTCCTGGCGCGCTCGGGCGCCAAGGGACTTATGTGTGGCCGTTCAAGAAGTCCTGCGGGCATCACCGTACGACCTTTTGTGCACGCGGTCAAAAAGTCGTAGCCTGGGGACATGGCACGGACAGGGCGGCCCCGCGCATTCGACAAGGACAAGGCCTTGGAGCGCGCGCTCCTGCTGTTCTGGTCCCGGGGCTACGGCGCGACCTCCGTCCAGGACCTCGTCGACGCGCTCGCCCTGGAGCGGGGCAGCCTGTACGGCGCCTTCGGCGACAAGCGGAGCTTCTACCTGGCGGCGGTCCAGCTTTACTGGGACACCTACGAGCGCCAGCTGGTCGCGGCACTGGAGACCGGGCCGGTCCTGCCGGCGCTGCGCGAGGTGCTCGCCAACCCGGCCCGGGCGCAGGAGTACGCCTCCGACGTGGGCGTTCCGCAAGGGTGCATGATCGGCAACACCACCGCCGAACTCGTGCCCCACGACGCCGAGGCCCGCGAGATCGTGACCCGCTCGCACGCCCGCTTCACCCAGATCGTCGCCGACGCCCTGCGGCGCGCCCAGGCCGAGGGCGAGGTCACCCAGGACGCCACCCCCGAGGCCCAGGCGCAGCTACTGCTGTTCACCGTCCAGGGCCTTTCCCTGGTTTCCCGCACCGGACTCGACACCACCGCCGCGCTCGCCGCCGTCGACGCCCTGATCGACGCCCTCCGCGCTTGATCCGCGAGCCCCACTCCCGCAGCGCAGACCGGGCCTCCCATGTTCAGACGTTGGGGTCGGATGAGGGGTTGTGAGCGGTGGCGAGGGTGAGGGGGTCGGCGGTGCGGCCGTGGTGGAGTTCGGCCGCCAGCGTCTCGTCGTCCAGGACGGCGCGCACCGCGGTCGTGATGCGGTCCACGTCGCCGCGGGCGGCGGGCGGCAGCGGAGCGCCGGTCGATTCGCGGGCCGCGGCCGCCGCGCCCAGCAGCCGGGCGGCGTGGCGGTGTTCGCCCACCAGGGTGTGGACGCCGGCCAGCCCTTCGAGTGCGAGCGCCATCGCCCGTGGATCGCCGGTGCGGTGCGCGACGGTCAGGGCCTCCAGGTGCAGGTCGCGCGCGATGTCGGCGGTCCCGCGCCGCTCGGCGACGAAGCCGAGCTCGGACAGGGCCAGCGCGATGCCGGGCGCGAATCCGACCTGGCGCTGCCAGTCGAGCGCGTCGCGCAACAGCTTCTCCGCGACGTCCAGCCGCCCTTCCCGCCGTGCTCCCATCCCCAGGCCGAGCTCGGCGAACACCTCCGCGGGCCGGTGGCTGTGCTCGCCGGCCAGCCGCATGGCCTGCTCGTGGAGCCGCCTGGCCTCGGCCAGGTCGCCGGTCAGCATCGCGATCCGGCCCAGCCCGGACAGCATGTAGGAGACCTGGGTCCAGATCCCCAGCTCCTCGGCAAGGTGCAGGCCCTCGGTGAGGAGGGCGGCGGCGCGGCGATGGTCGCCCTGGATCTCGGCGAGCCTGCCGAGCAGGTCGGTGGCCCGCAGCCGCCCCCAGCGGTCACCGAGCTCGTCGAACAGTGCCGCGCCCTGTTCGGCGTGGCGGACGCACACGGCCAGGTCGCCGCGGGCGAGGGCGTGGTGCGCCAGGGTGGTCAGCGCGGCGGCCGTGCCCCAGCGGTCCCCGAGCCGCTCAAAGGCGGCCAGGGCCTGTTCCGTCAGCCGTTCACCGGTCGACAGATCTGTGCTGCCGAGCAGGATCTCGCCGAGCAGCCACTGCGCCCGGGCGCGGCCCCCCGGGTCGTCGAGACGGTCGTACGGTTCCAGCGCCGCGCGCACCCGCCGCGTGCGGTCGATGCCGTGTCGTCCGAGCAGGTCCATGGCCGTTCGCCAGGCGCCCGCCGCGGCTCGTGCCGAGGCCGGCGCCGGACCGCCGTGGTCGAGCGCCAGACCCAGCAGGCGGCGGCCCTCGCCGAGCCGTCCGCGCAAGAACCAGTACCAGGCCAACGCGTCGACCAGCCGCAGCGCCAGATCCGGCCGGTCGCGCCGGACGGTGCTCTCGACGGCGACGCGCAGGTTGACGTGGTCCACGTCCAGGCGTTCCAGCCACTGCCGCTGGTCGGGGCCGCGCAGGTGAGCCGCTGCCCGTTCGGCGAGCGCCACGTAGTAGTCGTCATGCCGTCCCCGGACACGCGCGGACTCGCCCGCCTCCCGCAGGCGCTCCGCGGCGTAGGCGGCGACGGACTCCAGGAGCCGGTACCGGTAACCGCGCGCGTCGCCGGTGACCACGACCATCGAACGGTCGACCAGGCGGGACAGCAGGTCCGCGACGTCCTCGGCCCGCACCCCGTCCCCGGCGCAGACCGCCTCGGCGGCCTCCAGCGAGCAGCCGTCGGCGTGCGTGGACAGCCGCCGCAGGACGGCGCGCTCGGGCCCGGTGAGCAGTTCCCAGCTCCAGTCGATCGTCGCCCGTAGCGTCCGCTGCCGTTGCGGGACGTCCCGGCGTCCGGCCGACAGCAGCCGGAATCGGTCGTCCAGTCGTTCCGCCAGTTCGTGCACGCTGAGCGCGCGGACCCGGGTGGCCGCCAGTTCCAGGGCCAGCGGGATGCCGTCGAGACGACGGCAGATCGCCGCGACGGCGCGGGCGTTCTCGGCGGTGAGGGCGAAGCCCGGGGCGGCGGCGGCCGCACGCGCCGTGAAGAGCCGGACGGCGCTGAAACTCCGCAGGGTCGCGGGTCCGGTCTCCGTCGCCGCGTACGGGGGTTCCAGCGGAGGCACCGCCCAGACGGCCTCCCCGCCGACCTTGAGCGTCTCGCGGCTCGTCGCCAGGATCCGCACGCCGGGCGCCGCCGCCAGCAGCCGGTGCGCCAGCCCGGCGACGGGTTCGATCAGGTGTTCGCAGTTGTCGAGCACCAGCAGCATCCGCCTGTCGCGCAGCGCACGAGCCAGCCGGTCGTCGGTCCGGACGCCGGGAGCGGCGTCGTCGCGGACGCCGAGTGTGGCGGCCACCACGTCCGCCAACAGGTCCGGCTGGTCGAGCCCGCCGAGTTCGACGAGCCACACCCCGTGCGGGAACGCGTCGAGAAGCCGGGCGGCGGTCTCCAGGGCCAGCCGAGTCTTGCCCACGCCGCCCGGCCCGGTGAGCGTGACGAGGCGATGGGCGTCCAGCAGGGCCCGCACCTGGGCGACCGCCTCGGTACGGCCGATCAGCTCGGTGGGCGAGGCGGGCAGGTTCGTACGGGGACGGACGGGGGTGAGGGCGGGGTCTTGGGCGAGGATCGCCCGATGCAGGGCGACCAGCTCGGGGTTCGGGTCCAGGCCCAGCTCCTCGCGCAGGCGGTCTCGCAGCTCGGCGAGGCTGTCCAGGGCCTCGCTCTGCCGTCCGGCGCGGTAGAGGGCGCGCACGTATGCGGCGCGCAGCCGTTCCCGGAGAGGATGGCGGGCCACCACGTCACGCAGCTCGCCGACCAGCGCGGTGTGCTCGCCGAGGACCAGGCGTGCCTCGGCGAGATCCTCCACCGCGGTCAGCCGTTGCTCCTCCAGACGGGTGATCGCGGCCCGTGCGAAGTCCTCGTCGGCGAAGTCGGCGTACGCGGGGCCCCGCCAAAGCTCCAGCGCGTCGGTCAGCAGCGCGGCCCTCGCCCGGGGCTCGAGGGTCTCGCGCGCGCGAGCCAGCAGCGCCGGGAACCGGCCCGCGTCGACCGCCTCGGAACCGACGCGGAGCAGATATCCCGGTGCCTGGAAGACCACCAGCTCCCGGCCGCCCGGCTCGGCGTCCTCCAGCGCCCTGCGCAACTGGGACACCTTGACCTGGAGGGCGGCCGCGGGGTCGGCGGGGGGTGCGCCGGCCCACAGATCGTCGATCAACCGGTCCGCGGACACCGGCCGGCCGTCCGCGATGAGCAGGTCCGCCAGCAGCGCCCGGACCATCCGTCCGCGGATCGTCACCGGGGCGCCGTCCGCCGTCCAGACCGCCAGCGGCCCCAGCACCCCAAAGCGCATACCGCCACGATAACGCGATGATCAGCACTTACCGGACGGCCGTCGCGCCGGTGAGGGGGCGGTAAGCGGAGGGAAGGCGGGTGATAAGCGCGCGGCGGCAGGGTCGAGGGCGACACGGGACACGGACACGAGCCCAGGAAGGTCCACGATGACGAATCCCTCGCCCCTGCACGTCGCGATGATCATCGGCAGCACCCGCCGCAGCCGGTTCGGCTCCGTGGTCGCCGGCTGGTTCGCCGAACAGGTCACCCCGCGCGCCGACATGACGCTGGACGTCGTCGACCTGCGCGACACCCGGCTGCCCGACACGCTCGCCGACGACGGCGAAGACGCTCCCGAGCCGGTGCGCGCCCTCGCTCCCCGGCTGGCGGCCGCCGACGCGTTCGTGGTGGTCACCGCCGAGTACAACCACAGTTTCCCGGCCCCGCTCAAGACCGCCATCGACTCGTTCGTGGACGAGTGGCGGGCCAAGCCCATCGGGTTCGTCTCCTACGGCGGCATGTCGGGCGGGTTGCGCGCGGTCGAGCAACTCCGCCTGGTGTTCTCCGAACTGCACGCCACGACCATCCGCGACACCGTCAGCTTCCCCATCTGCTGGGAGCGGTTCGGACGACGACGGCATGCCCATCGACACGGCGGGCGCCAACGCGGCCGCCAAGGGCCTGCTCGACCAGCTCGCCTGGTGGGCTCATGCCCTCCGGGACGCCCGCACCGCACGTCCCTACGGCCTCTGAGGAGGCTGTTGTGACGTCGACCAACAGTCCGGGCAGACCGGGGTGGAGCCTGGCCCTGCTGGCGTTCTCCAGCCTCATCACCTCGCTCGACTTCACCATCGTGTACGTCGCGCTGCCCGAGATCGTCCGGGAGATCGGCTTCTCCGGGCACTCGGCCCAGTGGGTGATCAGCGCCTACGCCGTCTTCTTCGGCGGCTTCCTGCTTCTCGGCGGGCGCTCGGGCGACCTGCTGGGACGCCGCCGCATGTTCGTCCTGGGCATGGTCGTCTTCGGCGGCGCGTCCCTGCTCGGCGGCCTGGCCACCTCGCCCGCCACGCTGATCGCAGCCCGCGCGCTCCAGGGAGTGGGCGCCGCGGTCGTGTTCCCCGCCACGCTGTCGCTGGTCAACACCATGTTCGCGGAGGGACGCGAGCGCGTCCGGGCGCTGGGGGTGTGGGCCATGGCCGGTGCCGGCGGGCTCAGCCTCGGCGCGCTGCTGGGCGGCGTGCTGACCCAGGCGTTCGGCTGGGAGGCGGTGTTCCTGGTCAACGTGCCGCTGGTGATCGCCGCGGCCCCCGCCGCGTTCCGTCTGCTGGCCGCGGACGGGCCGGTCGAACGCGGCCACGGCTACGACCTGCCGGGCGTGCTGACCGGCACCGCGGGCGCCACACTGCTGGTGTACGCGATCGCGGAGGTGCCCGAGACGGGCTGGACGTCGTCCTCGTTCGTCGTCGCGGCCGTGCTCGCGGTCGTCCTGCTGGCCGCGTTCCTCGGTGTCGAGGCGCGCAGCCGCAGCCCGCTGATGCCGCTGCGGCTGCTGCGCAACCGGCATCTGGCCCCCGCCCTGCTGATCATTTTCGTGTTCGGGGCGACCATGCAGAACGTCGTCTACTTCCTCACCCTGTACTTCCAGGACGTGCTGCGCTACTCCGCGCTGCAGGCCGGGCTGGGCTTTCTCGGCCTGTCGGCGGTGATCGCACTGGGCAACTCCGTCGCCGGGCGGCTGACGATCCGCGTCGGCGTCCGCAGCACCCTGATCATCGCGCTGGTCCTCGGCGCCGCCGGGAGCGCCCTGCTGGCGGTCGGAATGACGGCGGACGGCTCGTACCTCACCGTGCTCGCCGGGATCTGCGTGTACGGCATGGGCATGGGCACGATCTATCCCACGCAGTTCGCGGCGGCCGGAACCGGCGTGGCGGCGCGTGAGCAGGGCATCGCCGGCGGCATGGCCAACACCGCCATGCAGATCGGGGTGGGCGTCGGCCTGGCCGTGCTCGTCGGCGTCGCCGCCCCGGACATCGCCGCCGCCGACGGCCTGCGCGCCGCCGTCGCCGTGTCGGCGGGGCTGACGCTGCTGGGCGTCATCGCGGCCCTGGCGATCCCAGGCCGACGCGCCGGCGAACCGGCCCCGCATGCCGTCCCCCAGGACGCGGCCACCTCCTCGGCTCACGACATCGAGGCCCCGGAGAGAACCGGATGACCGCCCGCACACGATGTTCCGTCGGCATGGCAGGACCGCAACTCGGCGAACGGTGAGGCGCATGGTCCAGCGTGTGCGGCCCTTGCCGTGGGGGCCAGGTCAGGAACGGCACGGACTTGGCCCCCGCGTCCGACCACAGCTTCACGATCGCGGGTGCTGTGGCCCCAGGCGTCCTGGAACTCCAGGAACCGCGCGGTGGCCGCGTCCTCGCTCGGGCGGTGAGTGGAGGAGGGGGTGAGGGGCGGCGCCTCCCGATTGATCGTTCGATAATGTTCGCACTATCATCGTGCGGCAATAGTCGAACGATTGGTGGGTGGTGACTGTGGCCGCCGCACGTGCCTACGTGCATCCTGAGACAGAGGACATCTCGCTGCCGCGGGTGCTGTTCGCGCTCAGCGAGCCGCTGCGCCTGGAGATGGTCCGCAGACTCGCCGAAGAGGGCGAGGTGGACAGCATCGAACTCGGGCCCGACCTGCCCAGGTCGACGCTGACCCACCACACCAGCCTGCTGCGCGAGTCCGGCGTGGCCTTCGTACGGGCCGAGGGTCGCAAGTGCATGATCAGCCTGCGCGCGGCGGACCTGGAAGCCCGGTTTCCGGGCCTGGTCGGCGCCGTGCTGGCGGGATACGGTTCCGCGCGGGCCGATGAACACCACGAGGGATCCCAGAGCGGCAGGGGGCAGGAGGCCGACCAGTGATCGGCCGGCTGTGGCCGCTGGTGGCCGCCACCACCTCGCTGGGCATCGACGCCTACGTGCTGGCCGGTGTCCTGCCGCAGATCGCGGACTCGTTGACGGTGTCAGTGGCGGCCATCGGGCTGGGTGTCACCGCCTTCACCGGCGCCTACGCTCTGTCGGGGCCGCTGCTGTCGGGGCCGCTGGTGGCCGGTTCCACCAAGCGGGCCCTGGCCGTGGCGCTGGCGTTGTTCAACCTCGGCAACCTGGTCACCGCGCTGGCTCCCGGCATCGCGGTGTTCCTGACCGCACGCGTGGTGGCCGGCAGCGGCGCCGGGGTGCTGACCGCGGTGGCGACCGCCACGGCCGCCGCGATGGCCACCGACCGTGAACGCGGGCGCGCCATGGCGCTGGTGACCTTCGGACTGTCGACGGGAACGGTGGCGGGGGTCCCGGTCGGCATGCTCATCGGCCGATGGGCGGGATGGCGCTGGACCATGGGCCTGGTGGTGGCGATCGGGGCCATCAGCATGGCCGCGGTCATCGCCCGGCGCGCCCCCTATCCCGCCATCGCGGTGGCGAGGATCGGTGAGAACCTGCGCCTGCTCAGGACTCCCGCGATCGCCGCGGGCGTGGTCCTGGCCTTCCTGCTCGGGGTGGCGAGCCTGGGCCTGTACACCTATCTGGTCCCCATGGCCGGTGAGCGTGGCCTGGCCCCATGGGCGTTCACCCTGGTGTGGCTATGGGGCATCGGCGGGGTCGCCGGTGCGGCCCTGATCGGCAGGCCGCTGGACGCCCTGGGCTCCCGGCGGCTGCTTCCGGCCGTCGTGGCGGTCCTGGCCCTGACGCTGGGCGCGCTGTCCCTCTCGGACCAGGCCGCCGTGTGGGTCGTCGCGGTCGCCCTGTGGGGAGCGGCGGGATGGACGAGCGTCCCCGTCCTGCAGCACCTGCTCCTCCAGCGGCGCCAGCGCCGGGCCATGGCCATCATCGCGTTCCAGATGGCCGCCATGTACCTGGGCTCGGCCGCCGGTGCCGCCCTGGGCGGCCGGCTGCTGGACCATGGCACCTCCGCCGGAGCACTTCCCGGCTGGGCGGGCGGCACCGCGCTACTGGCACTCGCCCTGGCATGGGTCATCACCCGCGGCCGGACGGCGCACCCGCCCGCACGGACCCAGTCCGATCCCACCCCCGTCCCCTGAGGGGCGAACACACCGTTGCCGGAGCGGCCCGGCGTCGTCCACTGCATACGCGACGCCGGGCCCGGGTCGGCGTGTCAGGTGGCCCATGCGAACTGCGCCGAATTTGATCACGGTGAACAGCTGTCGGGCCGCGGCCCAGTGGCTCAACCTCCGCCGCTGGCTGGACCAGAACCCGGACGATGAACTGGCGCCCGAGGTACGTGCCGACTCACCACCGAGCTCGCACGCTACGCGCGCGAGTACCTCGGCTGGGGAGTCTTCTGCGCTGGATCGTCAGCTCCGCACTCAAGGGTGGTGGCGTAAGTCACCGCCCCACAGGGACGCAATGAGCCCCCCTGCAACAGGCAGTGGGGGCTCATCTGTATTTGATACAGCGCAGCCACCGGCGCCCCCTGTCCCCGGTTGCCGGGTGGGCTGGCGGGCTCCCGGACGGTGGCCGGATCGGCGTCCACCCAGTGCAGGCAGGTCTCCTGCGGGACGTCTTCGATGGCCGAACCGGGCATCTCGTAGGCGACGGTGAACAGCCCCTGGCCCACGCACTGGACACCGGTTCCCGCCGTTTTGTGACACCCACGATCGGTGGCCCATGTCACATGACCGCGACTGTTACAGGGGCTGGGGCGCCGGCGTCTCGTGTTCGTCAGGACGCCGCGCGAACGAACGATCCGGGGCGGCACGAGTTGAGAGAAGGGAAGACCTCGCCATGTCGACACCCACGACCGACCCGACGACCAGGCGGGAGGATGTGCGGTCGCGTATGCCCAATCCTCTCCGGTTCCTCCCCGAGATGGCGGGAGTCGCCGAAGGCCTGCACAAGGTCCTCAAAAACGGCGCGATTCCGCAGACCACCATCAGCCTGCTGCAGCTGCGCGCCGGGCAGATCCTCGGCAGCACCTACTTCGCCATTCGGGAGACCGGCAACCTCCGCAAGGCCGGGGAGTCAGAGGAGCGCATCACCGCAGTGGCGACCTGGCGGGACGCCCCATACTTCACCGACGCCGAACGGGTCGCGCTGGAGCTTCTGGAGGCCGTCTTGTCCCCGAACCCGTACGGGGAGCGGGTCCCCGATGAGTTGTATGCCAAGGCGTCCGCGCACTACGACGACAAGGCGCTCTGGACGCTCATCATGGCGATCGCCCATATCGGCTTCTTCACCCCCGCCGCTCTCATCGCCAAGCCGATTCCCGGTATGCCGCCCGGCCAGAACTACAGCGATTAACGCCCACCAGGGTCAGGGTGAGGAGTGAGCGGCTACCGCCCGATTCCGTTGACCGCATCCTGCCCCATCCGTTCGGCGGCGCATCGCTCCGAACTGCGAGTTCACTGCGTCGCCATACCACTCAGACACCCCTGATTCCCAAGAAAGGCATGGAACATGATCAGCAGTAGGTTCGCGGTGGCAGGAGCAACCGGGCGGCTGGGACGCCACGTCGTGGACGTCCTCGCTGAACGGGGGCACCAGGTCGTGCGGATGTCCCGCGCCACCGGCGTGGATTTCATCACCGGTGAGGGCCTGGCCGAGGCGCTCACCGGGGTCGACGTCATCATCGACGTCGCGTCGTGGCACGCATCCGACCAGGAGGCCGCCACGGAGTTCTTCCGCACGGCGACCCGCAATCTGCACGAGGCCGGCCAGAAGGCGGGAGTCCGCCAGATCGTCGCCGTGTCCATCATCGGCGCCGACAAGGCCACCGCCGGTTTCCTCGCCGCCCAGCAGGTGCACGAGGAGGCACATCTGTCCGGCCCGCTGCCCGCTCGCATTCTGCGGGCTGCGCAGTTCCACGAATTCGTCGGTCAGCTCCTGGACTGGCGGCAGGGCGACGTCGCCTACATCCCGGCCTTGCCCACCCAGCTCGTGGCCTGCCGCACCGTGGCCGAGGTACTGGTCGACCTGGCCACCGATGCCGACGCGCCCGCCCAGCCGGCTCCCGGAACACCGATCCCCGAAATCGCCGGACCCCGCAAGGAGACCATGGCCGAGGCGGCCGAACTTCTCGGCGAACGCCGGGGAATCAAGGTCGTCGGCGTCGACGGCTCCGGCCTGCCCGATGCCGAGATCGCGGCCAACGGCGGGTTCCTGCCCAGTCCGCACGCCAAGCTCGCCGGCCCCACCTTCCAGGAATGGCTCGACGCCCAACCCTGACAGGGACGGAGCCGGCCATCGGCCGGCGTGCGATCCGCCAGTGCCAGGGTGTGGCACCCGAGCAACCCGAGATCTCGCTCCGGCCGAGGCTCGGCATGGGCGACATTGACGGCCACCGGCCGGTGTCCGCGACCGAGCACTCCCGAAACGGCCTGTCGTGAAGGGAAATCCTCCACCAGGTACACGCCCCCGTTCAGAAGTTCTCAGCTCAGGGGCTTGCGAGAACACGGTCTTCTCGGAGCCTCGCCGACCTCGTCCATCGCCACATGTGTGCCGTGCGGAGGGCGCGGACGAGCACATCGACCGCCTGGTCGACGAGGTCCTTGAGGCCCAGCCTCACCTTTCTCACCCGCGCTGAGGGCGGCAACGCCGCCGACACGCCGTGGCGCGGTACGACCCGCTGCGGTCGCCTCCGAACCGACCCCGAGCACGTAGAAGGTGTTTCGATCAATGGCTGACACAGCCCTGCCCGAAAACGTCCCCGCACGCCCCGTCGGCTCCGGCACAGCCCTGGGCAAGGGGAGAGAAGCCCCGCCGCCTCCCGACCCCCGCCGCTGGTGGGGGCTGGTGGTCATCGCCCTCGCCCAGCTGATCGTGGTGCTGGACATGACCATCGTCAACATCGCGCTGCCGTCCGCCCAGCAGGACCTCGGCATGACCGACGGCAACCGGCAGTGGGCCATCACCGCCTATACCCTCGCCTTCGGCGGCCTGCTGCTCCTCGGCGGACGCCTCGGCGACCTGTTCGGACGCAAGCGCAGCTTCATCATCGGCCTGATCGGCTTCGCCGTGGCGTCCGCGCTCGGCGGCGCCGCCACCGGCCCCGGCATGCTCTTCGCGGCCCGAGCCTTGCAGGGCGTCTTCGCGGCGCTGCTGGCCCCCGCCGCGCTGTCCCTGCTGACCACGACCTTCACCGACCCGCGCGAACGCGGCAAGGCGTTCGGCGTGTTCGGCGCCATCGCCGGCGCCGGGAGCGCCATCGGCATGCTGGTCGGCGGCTTGCTGACCGAGTACCTGGACTGGCGCTGGTGCCTGTACGTCAACGCCCCGGTGGCAGCCGTCGCGGTGATCGGCGCGATCGTGATGCTCAAGGACCCCGGCCGCAGGACCGGCGCCCGGCTGGACATCCTCGGCGCCGTGCTGGGGACCGCAGGCGTGCTGTCCATCGTCTACGGCCTCAGCGAGGCCGAGTCCCGCGACTGGGACGACACTTGGGTGCTGACCCTGGTCAGCGGCGGCGTGCTGATCCTCGGGATCTTCTCTCTGTGGCAGACCCGCGCCCGGACGCCGCTGCTGCCGCTGCACATCGTGAAGGACCGCCAGCGGGCGGGCGCCTACCTGACGATGGCCCTGGTCACCATCGCCATGTTCGGCGTCTTCCTGTTCCTGACCTTCTACCTGCAGGGCATCAAGGGCTGGTCCCCGCTGAAGACCGGTGCGGCCTACCTGCCGATGACCGCCTGCATGATCATCGGTTCCACGCAGATCTCGGCGCGGCTGCTGCACAGGGTGCCCGCCCGCGTGCTGATCATGCCCGGCCTGACGCTGGCCGCCGGCGGCCTGGCCTTCCTGGCCTCCATGGACGTCGACGCCACCTACCTCAGCCACGTCCTGCCCGGCATCTGCATGATGGGCCTCGGCATGGGCGTCACCTTCATGGCAGCCATCTCCACGGCCACCGGCCGCGTCGCCCCGCACGAGCAGGGGGCGGCCTCGGCGACCCTCAACACCATGCAGCAGGTAGGCGGGTCGGTCGGCACCGCGTTGCTCAACACGATCGCGGCCGGTGCGACCACGGACTGGCTGACCGGCCACGGAGTCAACCCCGCTCAGCAGACGTCGCAGGTGAAGGCCGCACTGGCGGAGGCGACTGTGCACGGCTACTCCGTCGCGACCTGGACCTCCGCGGGGATCCTGCTGCTGGCCGCGCTGGTCGCGGGCGTCTTCATCAACGCCAAGGCGCCCGGCCGGCAAGCCGGCACGGCGACGGCCGGCCCGGCGGGCGCTGACCGCAAGACCGGGACCGTCGAGGCGCCGGTCCACGCGGGCTAGCCTCCAGCAGGTCCCGGCCCCGTCGGGCCCAAGTACTGTCCCCGGCCCATCTCCGGCGCGCCGGGGACAGCACTTGGGCTTCACATGCGCATCCATGGCCACGAAGGCCGCCTTTGCGGGCGACGCAGACTCCGTCGCCCAGTCCTACGGGAGCAGCCCGGACTCGGGATCGCCAGCCGACTGAGCAGGGCGTTTCCTGCGCGGCCGCGGCTTTTTGCCCTTCCCCACCCAGCACCACGACCACCAAGGAGTGATCCCATGTCATCACCGATCAGGTCGGCCTCCCCGGCTCACGCGGAGCGGGCCCTGCCTCCCCGCTTCTTCGGCCTGATGAGGGCGACCACGGTGTTCCTGGCCGCCGCGCTGCTGACGCAGGGGATCACCGCCGGACTACTCCTGTCCGACGAGGACGGCAGCCAGTTGCACCACGCCACGGGCGGCGTCGTCACGATCGCGCTGGTCCTCCAGACCATCGCCGCTTTCCTGGTGTGGCGGGTCGGCCGCGGATCAGGACGGTACCTGGCCGTCACCGCGCTGCTGTTCGTGTTCACCAGCATCCAGTTCGTGGTCGGGGGCAACGGCAACGTCGCCGTCCACGTCCCCCTCGGCGTGGCGCTGTTCGGCGCCGGCGCCGTCCTGGCGGCACAGGTCTGGACGACCCGCCCGGCCCGCACCGCCGACTGATCCCCGAGCCCCGCCCGGGAACGAGACGCCGAACCTCCCGGGACGTCGACCCCCACGGCAAGCAGCAATGCCACTGATAGAGCCGGATCTCGACAGCCCGCTGGAGAGAGCAACGCGGGCAACGGCCCGGTCGATGTCGCCCGTATGCCCGTGACGAGCGAGAGGCTCAGCCCCACCGCCGGACAGGCCAACTGGGAACGCGGTGAGGTCGTATCCGCCGCATCGGTTCGTGGGACGTGCACCAATCGCCGGGCCTTGTGGTGTCGGCGGCGGCCCGGCGGCGCACGATTGGGCTGTCCCAGCGGTGGGGGCGCTGCTGATCCTGGGGGCCTCGCGTCGGCTATGCCGTGGGCCCGGACAGCGCGGGACGGCTCGCGCGGGCTCGTCCACGAAAAAAACTTGGACGGCGATGTCGAGAACCCGTGACCGGCTCCGTCCCCGGGGTGAACGCGACCAGAATGGGTTGCGCCAGCACCGAGGAGAACCACGATGGCCAAGTACCTGCTGCTCAAGCACTACCGCGGCGCCCCGGCTCCGGTGAACGACGTGCCGATGGACCAGTGGACGCCGGAGGAGATCTCGGCCCACATGCAGTACATGCACGACTTCGCGGCCCGGCTGGAGGAGACCGGCGAGTTCGTCGACGGTCAGGCGCTCGCCCCCGAGGGCACGTTCGTCCGGTACGACGGCGAGGGCCGCCCGCCGGTCACCGACGGTCCGTTCGCCGAGACCAAGGACCTAATCGCCGGCTGGATGGTGATCGACGTCGACAGCTACGAGCGCGCCATCGAGCTGGCCGGGGAGCTGTCGGCCGCTCCGGGGGCGGGCGGCAAGCCGATCCACGAGTGGCTGGAGGTGCGCCCGTTCCTGACCGCGCCGCCCACCATCACCGAGTGAGCTCTCAGGTGAACGAGGCTCTGCTCCGGAGCCTCACGCCGAGCGTCCTCGGCGTCCTCGTCCGCCGCGGAGCCGACTTCGCGGCGGCCGAGGACGCCGTGCAGGACGCGCTGGTCGAGGCGCTGCGCGTCTGGCCAGCCGACCCGCCGCGGGACCCCAAGGGCTGGCTGGTCACCGTGGCCTGGAACCGGTTCCTCGACGCGACCCGGGCGGACGCCGCCCGGCGCCGGCGAGAGGATCTCGTCAACGAGGAGCCGGCACCCGGGCCCGCGCGGGCGGTGGACGACACGCTCAAGCTCTACTTCCTGTGCGCCCACCCGTCGCTGACGCCGTCGTCCGCGGTCGCGCTCACGCTGCGCGCCGTCGGCGGGCTGACCACCCGCCAGATCGCCCGGGCCTACCTGGTGCCCGAGGCGACCATGGCGCAGCGCATCAGCCGGGCCAAGCGCACCGTCTCCCGTGTGCGGTTCGACCAGCCCGGCGACGTCGCCACCGTGCTGCGCGTCCTCTACCTGGTCTTCAACGAGGGCTACTCCGGCGACGTCGACCTCGCCGCCGAGGCCATCCGGCTCACCCGGCAGCTCGCCGCCGCGATCGACCATCCCGAGGTGGCGGGGCTGCTCGCCCTCATGCTGCTCCACCACGCCCGGCGGGCGGCCCGAACCGCGCCGGACGGCAGCCTGGTGCCGCTCGCCGAGCAGGACCGCGGCCGGTGGGACACCCAGTTGATCGCCGAGGGCGTCGAAATCCTGCAGGCGGCCCTCGCCCGCGACCGGCTGGGCGAGTTCCAGGCCCAGGCCGCCATCGCGGCCCTGCATGCCGACGCGCCCACCGCCGAGGAGACCGACTGGGTGCAGATCGTCGAGTGGTACGACGAGCTCGCGGGCCTGACCGACAGCCCGGTCGTCCGGCTCAACCGCGCGGTGGCCGTCGGTGAGGCCGACGGACCGCGCGCCGGCCTGGCGGCGCTCGCGGCGCTGGACGACTCACTGCCCCGGTACGCCGCGGTGGCGGCCTACCTCCACGAGCGCGACGGCGACCTGGTGACGGCGGCACGCCTGTACGCCGAGGCGGCGCAAAAGGCCCCCAACCTCGCCGAGCGCGACCACCTGACGCGCCAGGCCGCCCGGCTCAACGCCCGCCTGCGTCGCTGACCGTCCCGCAGCACTCCGTGCGGCCATGGGGCGCAGAGCGGTCGCCCCAGGCGAGCAGGCGAGTCGAGCCCAGCCGCACGATCAGGCGGCGCCGCTGCTTTGGGCGCAGATGTGGCCTTGCGCACCAGAGCGACATCTACCGCATCGACCTCGGCGGGCGGCTGCGCCCCGGCGCCAACACCATCACCGTGACCGTCTCGACCACCCTCTACAACGCGGTCAAGGCCGCCGGGGGCGCCACACATCGCCTGCCGGAGCAGCGGACCGGCCTGCTGGGCCCCGTCGTCCTGACCCCCTACACCGAGTCCACCCTGCGCTGAGGAAGCTCGGCAGTCGGAGCAGCGTGCCCACGTGGGCCGTTGCTCCTTGTCGTTTCGCCTGAGAGGCGACGCTTGGGCACCCACGATCGGGCCTGAACTCGTGCTGGGCTCATCGGCCTCGCCTCGGCCAGGGCGCTCCACGAAGCGGCCCGCATCCTCCGTTGAGGTTTTGACATCAACCTAACTTGAGGTTCTACGGTATTCGCATTGGTGATCCTTTAAAGGGGGGACCTCATTATGACGACTCAGCAGATGACCGATGCCGAACTCGCCGCACAGCCGGCCGCGTACTGGACCGGAGTGGCCTACGAGGCCCTCATCGCTTTCACGCGTGCCCGGCAGGCCGAGTTGGGCTTCACCCAGCCCCAATACTGGCTGCTGCGCAACCTGTCGAAGAACGACATCTCCCCCGACGGTCACGGCATGACCGTGCCCGAGCTGCGGCAGGCGATGAGCTCCTACATCAGACCCGAGGACGACCTCGAAGCCGAGTCGAAGGTCCTGCTGGAGCGTGGCTGGCTCACCCGCGACGACGAGGGACGACTGTGGATCACGGAGTCGGGAGAGGAGGCCCGCGTCGACTTCAAGCGGCACGCCCCGGCGATCCGCGAGCGCATTCACCAGGGAATCGACGACGCCGACTACGTCACCGCGCTCAAGGTGCTCCAGCAGATGATCCGCAACGTCGGCGGCACTCTCCCCTAGCCAGTTACGATCCCACTCTTTTAAATGCACCGGGGCCGCCCCCGGCCTTTGAAAAGAGTCTTTGGTGAACGCAGCCAGCCCGAGGACGCCGCCGACGACGAAAGCGCCCTGCCAACGGCGGCGGCCCCGGAGCCCAGAGGACGCCGAGGATGAAGGGCGAGTTCGAGGCGTCGGAGGGTGCGTTCGAGGGCGTGGGCGGCGAGTCCGTCGGTGCGGCGTGGGCGGGCGGAAGGCAGGTCGCGCTGCCGGGGCGGCCTGGGGTAGGGACCCTGGTGGGGTGGGTGCGAGATCCCGTCCAATTCTTTCGATCGGACGGGATCTCGTTTTGCATGTGGAAGCCGACCCGGAGCCAGATACGCAGTTGGAGACCGCGGGTTGCCTGGCTCGCGTTCTTGATGGCGTGCGCGAACCTGACGATGCGTTCGTCCTGCACACGGGCGGCAGCGCGGGCGGTGTCGTCGACGGGGGCGGTGCCGCCCTGATCGCAGTGAGAGGTGCCGTAGGGGTCGCCGTCGGCGAACTTGGCGGGGCGGTGTAGCCGGGCGGGACGAGGACGCCGCCGAAGTGGTGGAAGGTGTGAGACAGGGGCAGCAGAGTGGATTCGTGCCCGCCGTGGCCGGTGCCGGCGGAGGTGAGTGAGGCCGCTGCAGACCTTGTCGGCCAGCAGGCCCTGCTGCCATGCCGGTCCCAGCGTGTCGAGGAACTGCTTGAGCTGGGCGGCGATGTTGCCGAAGCGAGTCGGGGAGCGACCAGCACCCCGTCGCCCAGACCAGGTTGTCCGCGGTGGCGGCCGGGATGTCGGCCGTCGCGGCCAGGTTCGCCGCCCACGCGGGGTTGGACGCGACCGCGTCCGGCGGGGCTTCTGTTCGAGAGTCGGGTCGGCCGCGCGGCGTCTGGGAGGGGCTGGGCGGCGCGCGGGTCTGCGGCTGGGGTCGGGGGACGACCGGCTGTGGTGAACGAGGAACTGCCATGCGCGGGCCGGGACATGCCGCCCCGGTCCGAGTGCTCCATCACCTCGATCGCCGGGCTGTTGGGGTGGATTGAGGGAGCCGTCGCGATTGAGGTTGTAGGTAACAGATCGCCTACCCGGTGAGCACGCGCCGTGCCGCTTTTCGCCAGAATGATCTCCAACGCGGACAGCGATCGACACGGATATGACGAGGAGGCCATCCTGAACGACTCGGCATCCGATGTGGCAGGCGGCTCGCCGGAGCTGGAGCTGGCCGGACATGCGCTGGCGTACCTGCGCAGCGTCGCGGTTCACGCGGTGGCCCGGCTGCGGGTCGCCGACCATCTGGCCGGCGGGCCGCGCACTGCCGCCGAGCTCGCGGAACTGACCGGCACGGACGCACCGTACCTGGAGCGGGTGCTGCACTTCATGGCCTCGCTCGGCTTGTTCGCCGTGGAGAGCGACGGCCGGTTCCGGCTGACCCCCCGCGGCGAGCCGCTGCGCTCCGACGTGCCCAACTCGATGCGCGCCTCGGTCCTGACGTTCACCGACGAGGCGTTCTGGGCGGCGTTCGGGCGGCTGGTGGACGCGGTACGCCTGGGCCGTTCGGTGTTCGCCGATGTCAACGGCGCGCCGTTCTTCGACTACCTCAATGCCGAACCCGAGGTGGGGATGCGGTTCGCCGACGGCATGTCGCGGTTCTCCCACTGGCAGGACCCGCCGGTGGCCGCCGCCTACGACTTCCCCGAGAAGGCGCTGATCGTCGACGTCGGTGGCGGGCGGGGCGGCCTGCTGGCCGAGGTGCTGCGCCGCAACCCCGCCGCGACGGGCGTGCTGTTCGACCAGGAGCAGGTCCTGGCCGGGGGCCACGTGCTGGACGTCGCGGAGCTGCGGGGACGCTGGCGGACCGAGGGCGGGGACTTCTTCGACACGGTGACCCCCGGCGGCGACGTCTACCTGCTCAAGTACATCCTGCACGACTGGACCGACGACGAGTGCGTGCGACTGCTGAAGGTCTGCCGGGCGGCGATGGCCGACGGAGGCCGGGTGCTGGCGATCGACGCGGTACTGCCGCCCGGTGGCACCCCGCACTTCGGCCGGACGCTGGACATGCTGATGATGACGGTGCTCAACGGCCGGGAGCGCACCCGCGCGGACTTCGAGGCTCTGTTCAACGCGGCCGGGCTGCGGCTGACCCGCGTGATCGACACGCCGACACCGTGCTCCATCGTCGAGGGGGTGGCCGCCTGAGCACCCGCTGACCGGGCCGGATTCGAGCGACGGCAACGGTGGCCGCGCTTCCATGCGCCAGAGTCTGGGACGGCGACCCCGACAGGACGCGGCATGGCGGTTTCGGCCGCCGGTGTGGTGGCCGACGGCCCGGCGCGGGCGGTCGGCTGCGCCGGGCACGACGACCGACTGCCCGCCGGGCGATCCCGCCTTCGGCGACGATCGTCCGGCGGGCGCGCTGGTGCTGTGGCCCGCGGCCGGGATCTCCGGCCCGGCGGCGGTCATGCGGAGGAGTGCGGTGCGGCCGGTGGCGCACCGCCGATCCCCAGGCCGATCGCGGATGGGGTTGGTTCGATCAGCGTGCGGCGAGGTGTGCGGGGTCGGGCGTTTCGGTGATGGTCGGGGCCGGTGTGGTGGTGCGCGGCAGGGCGAGGCTGACCAGCAGGCCCAGAACCATTCCGGCCGCGGTCAGCAGGACCACGACGAACTCGCCGTGGGCGGTGGCCGAGCGCAGTGCCTCGCCGGTCTTGCCCTCGGTGCCGATGTCGGCGAGCGCGGTGAACACCGCCAGACCGATGGCGTTGCCGATGTTGAGGGCGGTGGAGGCGATGCCGTTGGCGACGCCCTGCTCGTGGGCGGCGGTGCCGGTCGCGGCGGCGATCCACATCGCCGTCCAGACGATGCCCTGGCCGACGCCGGAGACGATGAGCCCGGGCACCAGCCGTCCGTAGCCGGCATCGGTGTCGAAGCCGATCGCCATGCCGGCCGTGCCGACGACCCCGATCGCGAAGCCGATCAGCAGTGTCGTGCGCAGGCCGATCCGGGTGGTCAGCCGCTCGCCGAGTTGTGTGCCGGTGGCGATCGCCAGTGAGGGGACCAGGAAGGCCAGTCCGGTCTGCAGCGCGCTGTAGCCGTGCACGCTCTGCATGAGCACGGTCAGGAAGTAGGGCAGCACGCCGAATGTCGCCATGTAGATGAACGTGATGATCATGCCGCCGGTCAGGCTGCGGTTGCGGAACAGCCGGAACGGCATGAGCGGATCGGCGCTGCGCCCCTCGATGGCCGCGAACGCCGCCAGCAGCCCGGCGGCCAGCACGAACGCGCCGATCACCAGCGGACTCGTCCAGCCCTGCTCGGGCCCCTGGACCAGGGCGAACACCAGCAGCGTGGCACCCGCGGTGACGGTCAGCGAGCCGGGCAGGTCGAACCGCCGCCGCTGCCTGCCGGCCGGGTCGGGCGGGATCACCGCCAACGCGGCCAGCGCCACGAGAGCGGCCAGCGGCACGTTGACGTAGAAGACGGCGGGCCAGCCGAAGTGCTCGGTCAGCACACCGCCGAGCAGCGCCCCGATGGTCAGGCCGCTCGCACCCGCGCCACCCCAGACCGCCAGCGCCCGGTTGCGCTGCGGCCCCTCGGCGAACAACGTGTTGATCAGTGACAGGGTGGACGGCAGCAGCAGGGCGCCGCCGATCCCCTGCACCGCCCGCGCCACGACGATCGTGGCGGGTGACGGCGCGAGGCCGCCGGCCAGCGACGAGACGGCATAGAGGGCAAGGGCGAACACGAAGACGCGGCGGCGGCCCAGCAGGTCGGCCGCACGGCCGCCGAACAGGAGGAACCCGCCGGCGAACACCACGTAGGCGCTGACCACCAACTGCTGGGTCTGGCCGGGGAAGCCCAGCTCCGCGCCGATCTCGGGGAGCGCGACGAACACGATGTTGAGGTCCAGCGAGTAGACCACTTGCGCGAGCGCCAGCAGGGTCAGGATCCAGCCCAGTCGCCGGCCTGCGGCCGGCCTCGGAACAGCGGACATGCCAGAGGACACCCTTCGGGGTCTGGAGGGAAACGGGCCGGCGGACGAGCCCGCCGACGAGTACGACCGTACGAATAATTACGTACATTCGTATGGTGAGGCAAGGGAATCCGGGCGATTGTTCGACTATCAACGTACGATGGGACAATGAGGTACCGTCATCCGGACCGCGACCAGATCCGCATCGACGCGGTGCTGTCGGCACTGGGCCACCCGGTGCGGCTGGCCGCCGTCCGTGTGCTGGACGGCGGCGGTGAGCACAACTGCGGCAGCGTGCTGGCCGAGCTGGGCATCACGGCCAAGTCGACGATGACCCACCACTGGCGCGTGCTCCGCGAGGGCGGCGTGATCATCCAGGAGCCCTCAGGCCGGGAGAACCTGCTGACCCTGCGCCGGGAAGACCTGGACGCCCGCTATCCGGGGCTGCTGGACGCCGTCCTCGCCGGCGCCCGCACCGACGAGGCCGGCTCCTGACGACCCCCTGCACGACTCCGTCGTCGGCCCGTCGGCCCGAGTGCCCCGACCTCCCTGTGGTATCTGTGGCGGCCCTACATCTCCTAGCGCAGCCGCGTTGCAGCGCATCGCACCGAGCCGGGCGCCGTCGGCGCCGCATCGGCGTCCGCTACTGACACGGAAACGGCAGGGCAACCTCATGCAGAAGATTTCCCTTGACGCCCGGGTGCGCGAGCACATGGAACGCGCGGCGGCGTCACCGGCGGGCCGCAGTGCCGAGACCGTCTACGGCGGCCACGAGCACACCCTGCGTCAGACCCTCATCGCACTGCGCGCCGGCGCTTCGCTGGCCGAGCACGAGAACCCGGGTGAGGCGACGGTGCTGGTGCTGCGCGGTCGGGTGCGGCTGCACAGCGGTGACACCACATGGGAGGGCATGACCGGGGACCTGCTGATCGTGCCGCCCGCCCGGCACGGCCTGGAAGCCGTCGAAGACGCCGCCGCGCTGCTGACGGTCGCCAGGGCGCGCTGACGCGCCGCGGTTCGGGCGCCCGGTGGGCCGCGCCGCGCCTGCCCGACCTGGTGACGGCCACGGGCTGCTGCCGCCGCGCCGGCCCGAGCATGCGGCTGGGCGGTCGGCGCCGCAGCGTCGCGGGTCGCGGACGTTCCGTCGCGCCGTCTCTGGCGACACTCCCACAACATCTAGAGGTTGCATTCACTCCTGCCACTAGATGTAGAGTTCCAGGTGTTGCGGGTCCGCCCCTCACGGGGTGGCGCGAGAGGGAACCCGGTGCGAATCCGGGACTGCCCCGCAGCGGTGAAGGGGAACGAAAGCCGTCACAGAGCACTGGGCCGCACGGCCTGGGAAGCGACGGCCGGTAGGTCCGTGGTGGGTGCCCCCGAGTCCGAAGACCTGCCCGCGACCGTAAGTGGTCCACGAGCCTCGAGGGAACGCCGGTGGGCGGGCGCGTTCGTCGTGCCCTCCTTCCGGCGTGCCCGAAGGGCGTCGCCCGAGGGAGAGCAGATGACTGTTTCCGCCACCGTCGACGACCGCGAACTGGCGGTCCGGGAGGCCGCCGCGCGGGTCGGCGCCGATCCCGGCCAGTCCCGGGTCGCGGCCGCGCTGCTCGCCGAGCTGATCCGGGACGAGGCCGCCGGGGAGGGCGTCGGCACGTTCAGCTCCTCGGTGCGTCTCGCGCACGCGCAGGGCCTGCTCAACGACGCGATCGCGGCGTTCGTCGCCGCGCACGCCGCCGAGCTGGACGCGCTCGTCGACGAAACCGCCGACGACCGGTTCGAGTACTTCGGACTGAGGACGGTCTACGACCGCTACCTGCTGCGTCACCCGCACACGCGCAAGGTCATCGAACGCCCGCAGCACTTCCTGATGCGCGTGGCGTGCGGGCTGGCCGACACCGTCGCCGAGGCAGGCCGGCTGTACGGGCTGATGTCGCGGCTGGAGTACCTGCCGTCCTCGCCCACGCTGTTCAACTCCGGCGCGCGCCGGCCGCAGCTGTCGTCGTGCTTCCTGCTCGACTCCCCCCGCGACGAGCTGGAGTCGATCTACGAGCGGTACGGGCAGGTCGCGCGGCTGTCGAAGTACGCCGGCGGCATCGGGATCTCCTGGTCGCGGATCCGTTCCCGCGGGTCGCTGATCCGCGGGACCAATGGGACCTCCAACGGCATCGTCCCGTGGCTGCGGACGCTGGACGCCTCGGTCGCGGCGGTCAACCAGGGCGGCCGCCGCAAGGGCGCGGCCTGCGTGTACCTGGAGCCGTGGCACGCCGACGTCGAGGAGTTCCTGGAGCTGCGCGACAACACCGGTGAGGACCAGCGCCGCACCCACAACCTGAACCTGGCCAACTGGATCCCCGACGAGTTCATGCGGCGGGTGGAGGCCGACGCCGACTGGTCGCTGTTCGACCCCAAGGAGGTGCCCGAGCTCACCGACCTGTGGGGCGAGGACTTCGACGCCGCCTACCGCCGGGCCGAGGCCGAGGGCCGTTACGTGCGGCAGGTCCCGGCGCGCCGCCTGTACGGCCGCATGATGCGCACGCTCGCCGAGACCGGCAACGGCTGGATGGTCTTCAAGGACCCGGCCAATCGGACCTGCAACCAGACGGCCGAGCCCGGCAACGTGGTGCACCTGTCGAACCTGTGCACCGAGATCCTCCAGGTGACCAGTGACACCGAGACCGCCGTCTGCAACCTGGGTTCGGTGAACCTGGCCCGCCACGTCACCCCGGACGGCTTCGACTTCGCCCGGCTGCGCGAGACCGTGCGCGTGGCCGTCCGGTTCCTGGACCGGACCATCGACCGCGGTTACTACCCCACCCCGGAGGCGGCCGCGACCAACACCGAGTGGCGTCCGGTCGGGCTGGGCGTGATGGGCCTGGCGGACGTGTTCTTCACGCTGCGGCTGCCGTTCGACTCGCCCGAGGCGCTGGAGCTGTCCACCGCCATCGCCGAGGAGATCGCGCTGGCCGCCTACAACACCTCCGCGGACCTGGCCGAGGAACTGGGCGCCCACCCGGCGTTCGACCGGACGCGCGCGGCGCGCGGCGTGCTGCACCCCGACCACTTCCCGGCCGCGCCCCGCAAGACCTCCGAATGGGACGCGCTGCGCCGGCGCGTCGCCGAGGTCGGACTGCGCAACTCGCTGCTGGTCGCGATCGCGCCGACCGCGACCATCGCGTCCATCGCCGGCTGCTACGAGTGCATCGAGCCGCAGGTCTCCAACGTGTTCAAGCGCGAGACGCTGTCCGGCGAGTTCCTGCAGATCAACCGCTACCTGGTGGCCGACCTGCGCGCCGCCGGACGGTGGACGCAGGAGACCCGGGACGCCATCAAGCGCGGCGGCGGCTCGATCCAGCACATCCCCGACCTCGACGACGAGCTCAAACGGCTCTACCGCACCGCCTGGGAACTCCCCCAGAAGGCACTGATCGACCTGGCGGCCGCGCGCATGCCCTACGTGGACCAGTCCCAGTCCCTGAACCTGTTCATGGCGACCCCCACCATCGGCAAGCTGTCCTCGATGTACGCCTACGCGTGGAAGGCCGGCCTCAAGACCACCTACTACCTGCGTTCGCGTCCGGCGACCAGCATCGCCCAGACGACGGTCGCCGCCGCCGCTCCCACCGCCATCACCCCTGACACCGCGTCTGACACCGCTTCTGACACCGAGGCGGTCGTCTGCTCCCTGGAGAACCCCGAGATCTGCGAGGCCTGCCAGTGACCCTGCTCGACCCCGGGATGGACCTGACCCTCCGTCCCATGCGCTACCCCGGCTTCTACGACCGCTACCGGGCGGCGATCCGCAACACCTGGACCGTCGAGGAGGTCGACCTCGCCTCCGACCTGCCGGACCTGGACAGACTCACCGCCGACGAGCTGCACCTGGTCAAGCGGCTCGTCGCCTTCTTCGCCACCGGCGACTCGATCGTCGCCAACAACCTGGTGCTCAACCTCTACAAGCACCTGAACGCGCCGGAGGCGCGGCTCTACCTGTCACGGCAGCTGTTCGAGGAGGCCGTCCACGTCCAGTTCTATCTGACGCTCCTGGACACCTACCTCAAGGAGGACGAGGAGCGCAGGCAGGCGTTCGCCGCCATCGAGCACATCCCCTCCATCCGGCAGAAGGGCGAGTTCTGCTTCAAGTGGATCGACTCCATCTCGCAGCTCGACGTCCTCGACACGGCCGGGCGCCGGCGCGCGTTCCTGCTGAACCTGATCTGCTTCGCCGCCTGCATCGAGGGGCTCTTCTTCTACGGCGCGTTCGCCTACGTCTACTGGCTGCGCTCCCGCGGCCTGCTCAACGGCCTGGCCAGCGGCACCAACTGGGTGTTCCGCGACGAGTCCATGCACATGGAGTTCGCGTTCTCCGTCGTCGACACCGTCCGCTCCGAAGAGCCGGAACTGTTCGACGACGAGCTCACCGCCCAGGTCACCGAGATGCTGGAAGAGGCGGTCGCGGCCGAACTGGCCTTCGCGCACGACCTGTGCGGTGACGGACTGCCCGGCATGAGCGCCACCGACATGCGCGCCTACCTCGAATACGTGGCCGACCAGCGGCTGACCCGTCTCGGCATGCCCCGCCGGTACGGCACCGCCAACCCGTTCGGCTTCATGGAACTCCAGGACGTGCAGGAGCTCTCCAACTTCTTCGAACGCCGCGTCTCGGCCTACCAGGTCGGAATCGAGGGCTCGGTCGCCTTCGACGAGGACTTCTGACCCCGCCCCCTGCCCACCGAAGGCGCCTCCTGGCCGCCCGCGGTGGGCAGGGGACCCGCCTGCTGACGCACCGGCAGTGGGCTCGGCCGAGCCGCGGCACGCCCGTGCTCAGACGTCGTGCGCGTCCCCGAGGCCGTACTGCAGTCGCTCGAGTGCTTCCGCTGCGAATTCGGCCGGGTCCCAGCCTGCTCCGGCGCGTGCCAGGTCCCCGACGCCCGACCGGGCGATCCGGTACTGGTCGCCGTTGTGTTCCAGGAAATGCGTGGTCACGAGTGCGTCGGCGGTCGCGGTCGGCTGGAGGAGCTGCTCGGGGGCGGTCTCTTCGGGGAGGCCGACGAGGTGCGCGCAGGACGCCAGTTCGACGGCGTCGAAGGGGTCGGACGGGAAGAGGGCTCCGGCGAGCCCGAGCAGGGCCCGTTGGGCCGCGTCCAGTGGGGCGAGCAGCAGGGCACGCAGCCGGGCGCGGGCCTCGGGGGTGCGGATCGCCTCCAGGTCGGCGGTGGCCAGTTCGTAGGCGCCTCGGTCGCGCAGAGACCTGAGCAGGGGGGTGAGGACGGCGGGGACGGCGAGCGGGTGCCGTCCGGTCTCGTAGGTGAGCGTGTCGAGCACGACGGCGTCGGCCCCTATGCCGAGCAGGTCGAGCAGCCATGCCAGCGATTCGCGGGGACGGGCGTCGTTCAGTTCGAGCCCGCCGGCGGTGTCGGTCACGGCCTCCAGGCCGAGCTGCGGGACGAGCGCGCGCAGCAGGTTGACGCGGCGGTCAGGGATGCTGGTGGGCAGGTCGTCGTCCGTCGGGGCGAGCAGGCACAGCAGCCCCGGGATGTCGAGCACAGCCGTTCCGGCGGGGGCGGTGAGCTCCTCGGCATTGTCGGGGACGAACCAGATGATCGGCGGGGTGAGGTCGGCCGGCGGGGGCACGTCGGCACCGGCCATCCACAGCGGGACGCCGGACTCGCGCAGCAGTGACAGGCGTGGCAGGCGGGTGTCGTCCAGCCCGTCGATGGTGGTGACGAACCCGCCGTCCCGCTCGTCGACCGCGGACCGCGGGTTCCCGCCGAGGAATCCGCTGAGCGCGGTGGCGAACGCGTCGGCGGCGGCCACGTCGGGGTGCGCGGCAAGCACCCGGAGCCGGTCCAGGACGGCGGCGGCGCCCGGGTCACGGCGGGCTCCGACGAACCTGGCGAGCTGCGGGAACGGCAGTTGCGCGCCGTCGTCGTACCAGCTCAGCGCTTCGGCGGCGGTGTGGCCGTACCAGGGCCAGCGGGGCGCGCGGCGGACGGTGCGGGGCCCGCCCGCCCCGGCGTCGTCCCGGTCGTTCTCCAGCAGCCACCGCGCGGCGGGCAACTCGCCCGCCGCCAGGCACGCCTCGACCGCCTCGGTGCGTGGATCCTGCGGGCCGAGGCGCCCCCTCAGTTCGGCGGCGAGCGCGTCCTCCGCGTCGCGGAGTCGCCGCTCCTCGGCGGCGAGGATCTGGCGTGCCTCGGCGAGGCGGTGCTCGGCGGCGGTTTCGAGGTCGGACAGGTCCGCGGGGACGAGGCCGATGCGCTCGGCGCGTTCGCGCAGTACCGCGGCTTCACGGGCGATGACGGCGCGGGCCGTCTTGCGGGCGTCCTCCAGGAGCCCGGGGATGTCGCGAGTCCATTCCCCCGCCAGGCTCCGCCATGGTTCCCCGGCGTCGCCGGCCCCGGGGGCGAAGAACGCGTCCACGGCGGCGAACTCGCCGTCCTCGATCAGCCGGCGTACGCCTTCGGCCTCGGTGACCGGGGCGGCGAGGCCGGCGAGGACGAACTCGGCGACGCGGCGGTCGTCGAGTGCGGCCAACGGCGTGCGCGCCAGCTCCGCCACCAGGAGCGGATGCCGCCATCGGCCGGGCCATCGGCCGATGATCCCGGCGAGCGTCTCATCCATGTTCGGCCCCCCACCTCATCAGGTCCTCCATGTCGGTCAGGAACTCGCGCACGAGCCGGGCCTCGGTCGCCGGGAGGTGGGCCGCGGAGTCCTCCAGGCTCGGCCATGCCCCGGCCAGCCAACGGGCGAGTTCGGTGGTTCCGCCGGGCAGGGCGGCGCCTTCGACGGTGCCGGCGCCGCCGTAATCCCGGACGATGTGCCGCACCTGGCGGACGATCGGGTCCAACCGCTGCACATAGCTGCGCAGGTGGCTTCCGTGCATCGGGGTGTGCTGCCTGGGCAGCACCTTGACGCTCGCCGCGGTGACGAAGGCCGCCATGTCATGGGTGGGCAGGGCGTCCAGCCACTCGCGCAACGCCTCGGCGGCGCGCGCGTCCCGTTGGGCGACCGGGAGCGGCGACGCGGTCTTCGCGGCGGCGCGTTCGTCCAGGATCCGGCGCAGCCGGGCGAATTCGCCGGTCGCGTCGTCGAACAGGCTGTGGTGCGTGCGCCTGCTGACGGTGTGGTTGTAGGTGCTGCCGGCGGCGTGCTGCAGCAGCCGGTCCAGAGTGCGCCACGCCTCGGCCCGGGAGCGCTCCAGCTGTGCGCCGCCGAGGCCGGCGCGCATGACGTCGAGCGGGACGGCCTGGTAGGCGCCGGGGCGCTGGCCGTCCCCGTGCCAGTAGGCGTGGACCTGCGCGGCGAAGTCGGCCCAGACACACGCCCACGATGCGGCGTCGTCCTCGGTCCAGGCGGTCGACGCGGCGGCCACCAGGTCGTCGGCGACCACTTCCAGAATGCCCGGGTCCTCGACGGGGCCGAGCAGTGTTCCCGCGGCCGCCGCCGCGACGCCCACGATCCGCTCGGCGGGCCGGAGTTCGCCGACGACGAAGTCCTCGAGGACCTGGGCGAACTCCGGGGTTCCGCGTGCGGCGCCGAACAGGGTCAGGGCGGCCGTCGGGCTGACGGACGGGTCGGCGAGCGTCCGGCGCAGCACGGCCGCCTCGACGAACGCGCCCTCCTGCCAGCGGTCACGGATCAGCCAGGCGAGCCAGCGCGTGGCGGCGGCCTCGGCCGCCCGGCCGGAGTGGTCGGCCAGGCACCGGGCGGCGACGACGCGCAGCAGGTCGCGCGGGGCGGCCGCGTCCGGCACGTCCCCGTTGAGTGAGTCGTCGGCCGCCGGCTCCTCGGCCGGCGCGTCCTCGTCGAGAGCGTCGAGCACCTGCCAGGGGTCGGGCGTGGCCGCCAGGACGTCCCGGACGAGCTCGGCGAGCGGCGGCGCACCCGCCCGGTACCCCGCGATGATCCGCTGCGCGGCGGCGTAGGCGGTGCCCGACGGCGCCGCCGGTCCGGTCGCCGGCCGGGCGGCAGGGCGCGGTACCGGGGCGGCCCCCACCGCGGCCGCGACGGCGTCGGCGACCTCCGGCCCGGTCAACCGGACGCTCAGCTCGGAGGCCGGCCGCTGCCGTCCGTACCGGCCCTCGAACGACAGGTAGTTGAAACTGCCGACGACCGCGTCGTCGTCCCAGACCAGCACCTTGGCGTGGTTGTCGCGGCCGTGCCCGGTCTCCCCGGGGCCGATCAGGTGCAGCAGCCCGGGGTATTCGCCGCGGAGCGCTTCGAGTCTGGCCAGCGCCTCGTCCCGGCCACGCGCCTTCCGGCTGCCGTACACCAGCGTGGTCACGACGCCGCGGTCCAGGCAGCCGCGCAGCGCGCTGAGGAACCGGTCGTCGATCACCTCGGCCGACGCCCCGTCGGAGGCGATCACGAGTCGGCGCGCGGCGCGGCGGAGCGCGACCCACAGCAGGTCTCGGTGGGTGGCGTCGGCGACCACACGCACGTCCGGAAGTGTCCGGGACGAAAGGAAGGCGCGGCACTGCCGCAGGTGCGCCTGCCATCCCTCCGCCCAGATCCGTACGGACGCGGGGGCGATCGTCTGGTCCTCGTCGGGCGGTTTGACGTCGGCGCTGGGCGGCTCGTCCTGTGGTTCGGGGGCGCCGGGCTCCTCACCCTGCAGACGCGCCGCGGCCACGAAGTCGGCGTGCCGGACGGTCAGCAGCTGCGCCTGGTCGTACGAGGGCACCGAGCGGCGCGCCCAGCGCAGCAACTCCTCGATCGGAGCGCATTCCCCCGGCCCGCGAGCGCGCAGCAACACGCCCACCTCGGCGTGGGCGCCGCTGGACGAGAGCAGATTGCGGCTGGTCACCAGCGCCGCACGGTCGTCCACCAGCAGCACCTTGGCGTGCGTGCCGACGGAGGTCTCCGGGATGACGACCCGCCGCCTGGGGCCGCCGGGACTGTCGGACTTCAGGTCGTACAGCGCGTTGCGCACCTTGTCGTCCTGGTCCTCGAACAACGAATCCCGGTCGGCGCCCCACAGCAGGACGATCACGACGCCGCGATCGGCGGCCCGGGTCAGCTCGTCCAGCACCCTGCTGACCGCGCCGTAGGTCAACCAGGGGCCCGCGATCACGAGCTGCGTGCGGGCCTGGCGGATCAGGCGGACGACCATCTCCGGATGCGCGTCGCCGGGCACCACCTCCGCGGGCAGCTCCCGGTCGACGCGCGCCCGCAGCAGTCCGGCCAGCCGGTCCGCGTCGGCCGTCAGCTCGTCGTGCCAGTTCATTCGCTGACCGGCGGGGATGTCCACGGTGCCGGTCACCCGCTGCTCCAGGCGGGTCAGCACCGACTCCGCGGACGGCGGCTCGACCAGCCGTGCCTCGGCGCGCTTGCGCAGCTCCACGAAGACCGGCTTGGTGGGGAACTCGGCGGCCAGGCGGGTGAGCCGTTCGGACGCCGGTTCGCGCAGCTCGGCCGGGTACGCCTCGTCCGTGACGGTCACGACGAGCCGCTGGGACTCCTCATCCCATACCGGGACCACCTGGAGCGGGGTCCACCGGCGGCCCGCGGACTGCTGGAGGTCGCGCGGCGGAATCCGAAACGACCGGACCCGCCGCGCCCGGCCGGTGATGGCTGCGCCGGCGCGTTCCCTTCCCGCCGCGCCGTCGGCGCGGGGCCGGCGCTGCGCGGCGTTGAGCGCGGCGAGCACGTCGGCCTCCCTCGCGTCCTCCAGCCGGATGTCGCTGTCCTCGACGGGGACGGTCATTCGCCCGTTGCCCGGCCGCATGCGCCCGGCGGCCGCCCGGACCAGACCGGTCAGCTTGTCCACCATCAGCTCGAGCGTCTCCGGCGTGGCCTCGGCGCCGCGCAGCCGCTCGGGTTCGCCGGCATCCAGGCAGCGGGCGACCTCGTCCGACACGGCGACCGTTCGCCGCGCCGGGTCGATGACCAGATGGTCATGACGCCACAGGTCGTAGATGAAGTCGTTGACCAGCCGGCGGGGGAGCCCCAGCGCCGCCGAGAGCTGGGCGACGTCGCTCTGCCCCGCGTGGACGGCGCGCAGCACCAGCTCCTCCATCGCCGACAGCGAGTCGCCGTAGCCCACCCTGACCTTGACCTCGACGACGTCGCACGGCACGTACACAGTCACGCGCGTCTCGCTCACCTGTCCTCCACCGGCTTCAGCACCTGCGCCGCGTTCATGACGGTCCCGTACTGCTGGACGCCCCGGCAGACCAGCTGCCAGAAGTCGCCGTCGTCGTCCCGGTACCGCTGGTAGTGGGCGAAGTTGCCGACGATCACCAGCAGCTTCCTGGCGCGCGAGAACATCACGTTGATCAGGTCGGGCCGGGCGAGATGGCCGTAGCTCGCGGCGGCGACCGTACCGTCGCCGTGCATCTTGTCGCGGACGAGCGAGACGATGACGATGTCGGCCTCCCGTCCCTGGAACGCGTGCACGGTGTAGGCGTACGGCTCCAGGTCGCGATGCTGTTTGAGCCTGTGCAACTGCTGGCGATAGGGCGTGAGGACGGCCACCGGCTCGGCGCTGAACCCGTCGCGGTTCGGCAGCGGTTCGGGACGCAGTTCACGGAACAACGTGCTCACGACCTCGGCCTCGCCGTCGTTGACCCAGTGCGGCCGCTCGGAGCAGTTCGGCAGGTCGGCGGTGTCGATCCAGACCAGGGAGCGTCCGCGCAGCCGCCCCGGCGCCTGGAGCGGCACCGGCCCCGGATCGCGGCCGGTCTCGAGCAGCCCTCGCGGCAGCCCGTCCGGCAGCGGCCCGCCGCCGTCGTTGTAGAAGACGCGGCTGACCACCTCGGCGATCGCCGGCCGCATGCGGAACTGCGTGGTCAGCAGCGACACCGGCCGCGGCCCGAGAGTCGGGCGCTTGCCCGCGTCGAACAGATGCCGGAACAGGTCGAAGGCGTCGACGTAGGCCTGGCGCTTGTCCGCCGGGACCGCGACCGCCGGGCTGGGGTCGCCGACGCAGGAGTCGAGGAAGCGCACCACCTCGTCCCGGCGGTGCGCCGGCAGCTGCGACTGGTCCCCGATGAGCGTCCAGCGGGTGCCCCGCACCAGCGGGATCGCCAGTTCGGTCGGCCACGCCTTGGCGGCCTCCTCCACGATCACCCAGTCGAACGCGGTCGCCCCGGCGGTGACTCCGATGTCACGGGGCGTGGCGGTGCCGCAGGTCGCGAAGACGATGTTGGCGCCGCGCTGGAGCCGGTCGGCCAGCTCCGGTTTGACCGACTCGCCGCCGTCGCCGCGCAGCAGCGCCAGCCAGTCCGACAGCACCGGCCGCAGCCGATCGTCCACCCCGCGGGCGAGCTGCCGCTCGACGTGCGTGCGGATCTGCCGTGTCTGCCGCACCACCAGGTTGTCGCGCAGCCACGGTTGGACCTCCTTGTCCGGGGTCGCGCGCTGCGACACCACCCGGAGGGCGATGGGCACGTTCTCGCCCCGGTCGGTGGGACCGTCGTCGTCCATGGCCCCGATGTCGCGCAGGATCCGTACGGCGAGGTTGTCCAGGGTGAAGTTGGACTGCGCCGACACCAGGACACGGTGGGTCGGCTCCTGCTCCAGGTACGCCGCGATGGCTCGGGACGTCACGGTCGTCTTACCGGTGCCGGGCGGTCCCTGCAGCGCGAAGAACGGGTCGAACGTGAGCATGTCGTGGACCGCGCGCGGTCCGCTGCCGATCAGATCCTTGCCGGCCGTCGGCCAGCGGTTGGGCATGCGGATCGCCTCGGGGTTGCGCAACCGGCTGGTGAGCGGGCGCAGCGCGAACAGCTCCCAGCGGGCGTCGATCTGCCGTCGGTGGACCGCCTCGGCGCCGATGTCGTCCACCGGGCGGATCCAGCCCTGCGGCGGGACCGGGGGCGCGCCGGGTTCGCGGCGGATGACGAGCCGGTCGGGCCCCTCCCTGCGGACGACGGTCGCGCGGGACTCCCGGGACCCCTCGTGCTTGCGGCCGGTCTCGCTGGTGAACAGCTCGACCTCCGAACTGCCGTCCTCGTTCTCCAGGTTGTCGAAGAAGTCGCCGAAGACCGGACGCAGGCCGGGCTGGCGGACGTACTTGGTGAACAACGCGGAACGGTGGATGCGTTCGCGGTCGCGTTCGCGGTCCCAGTAGACGAACACCTCGCCGTGGGGCCCCGGGGCGGGGTCGACCCGGTACGGGTAACAGCGCGCCTGCAGCTCCACCCCCTGGAACTCCAGCAGCCAGTCGATGGCTCGCTGGTAGTCCAGCTCCGCCTGCGACACGCTGCCGGCCGGCCGCACGCTGTCGAGCAGCGGCTTCCACGACGGTCTGTCCTTCAGTTCCTTGCGCAGCACCGCCCGGGGCAGACCGTGTTTGATCAGCTTGAACTCCGGCATCAGCCGGGGCCGGGACACCGGCAGCAGGTCGTCCAGCTTGGTGCGGACCGTGGCCAGGTCCCGGCGGGCGACGTACTTGATGACCAGCGCCTCGTCCAGCGGCGACCCGGAGGGCTGCCCGGTGGCGGGGTCCGGCTCCCGGTACGGCTCGCAGAACCAGACCACACGCTCGCCGACCAGCATCACCGTGGCCCGGCGTTTGGGCTCGATCTCGCCGCCCTCGACGAACGGTTCGGCGCCGCTCGGCGAGTGCGCGATCCGGGCCCGCCGCAGGTCGGTGACGATCAGGTCGTGCAGTTCCCGGAGCCCCTCGGGGGTGCCGGTGTCGAAGGTCAGCCACCCCCAGTTGCCGAACGTGGCCTGGCTGTGCGCGGGCATGTGCACCACCAGGTAGGGACGTTCGCTGTTGACGTCGCCGTACCAGCTCAGGATGGCGTCGTGGGCGGCGCCGAGATCGTTGACGACCTCCGCGGCGGTCGGCCGTCCCGCCGGAACCGGGTCGAGCATGCGGTGCAGCAGCGCGCGCAGGGGCTCCGGTACGTCGGCGGCCCGCAGGTCCCGGCGAAGCCGATCGTTCAGCTCGTCCAGGAGTTCTCGCGTCGCCATCATCGCGGACTCGTCCTCGGGGACGGCACGGGGCAGCAGCTCGGCCGGGAACGGTCCGACGAACCACTCCCACACGATCGCGGCCAGCGAGTACACGTCGGCCTTCGCGCTCTCCACCTGCGTGACGTCTCCCTCGGTCGCCAGCAGATGCCGCACCCTCTCGGGGGCGAGGTAGGCGAGCGGCTCCGGTCCCCGGTTCAGGACGAGCCCAGCGAGTTCGGAGCGGTCCAGGGCCGAATCCACGGAGGTTCCGCTGAGCAGGCTGGAGACGAACGAGCTGAGCTCGAACCTGGCGAGCCGCAGCGTCGGCGAGTCGCCGTCCCCGCCGTGCACCACATCGATCGTCCAGGGCGAGAGGTTGCGATGCGACAGGCCCAGGTCGTGCAGGACGGCGAGGCCGTCGGCCAGATGCGCGAACTGCCGCAGCGCCTCCACCCGGTCGGCGCGGTAGACCTCCGTCCTGCCACTGCCGGCGAGCGTGTCGTCGGCCCCCTCCGTGGCGACGAACGCGACGCCGTCGACTCCCACGCCGGTGGCCTGGATGCCGTCGGCGTCCTCGTATCCTCCGGACAGCAACTGAGGAAGCGCCGGATGCCCGAGGCCCGACACCCTCGACAACGCCCGGATCTCCTGGCTCCACAGGAGCCCACCGAGCTCGGACAATCCGAGATAGATCTGCAGATCGACCAGCTTGGGGTCGTGCTCGTCGGTGGTGAGCAGCTGGGTCGAGAACAGGCAGCCGCGCAGCAGCTCGTCCCAGGCTTCTTCGTCGAACTCCTCGAAGGGCCCGTATCTGGCGGTCCTCGTGTCACAACACAGGTACCGCACCAGCCGCATCGCGTCGTCAACAGTTCCCACGCCGCCGCCCCTCGTCCCGGTCACCCACGTGAGATCACCTTTTTAGCGGACAAGTTCGGGAATTTTCAGCGGCCGAGTTCGGGAGAACGCCGTCACCCGTCAGAACTCCCGGCCACCGCTCCCGGTGGGGTCGTCACACAGCGGGACCCGGATCGGCGCGGTCACGGCCGGCCTTCCGTGGGGATGCGGGCGCGTACGACGAAGCCGCCGTCCGGCCGCCGGTCCGCGGTGAAGTCGCCGCCCAGGGCGTCGACTCGTTCGCGGAGCCCGGCCAGGCCCCGCCCGCTTCCGCCGGGAGAGCCGGCGCTTGAGCCGGTGCCGTCGGTGCTGACCTCCACGGTGATCTCCTTTTCGCCATGGCGCACGCCGACCGCGGTGCGGCTGCCGTGGGCGTACTTGAGGGCGTTGGTCAACGCCTCCTGCACGACCCGGAAGGCCACCAGCTCGGCGCTTCCGGTGGTCTCCGCCGGCCTGCCCTCCTCGGTGAATTCCACCGGCTGCCCGGCCTGGCGCGTCTGCTCCACGAGCGCGTGCAGATCAGCGACGGACGGCATGCCGGCGTCGGCGTCCTGGCCGGTGCCCTGGTCGGTGTCCTGGTGGGGGCCGGTGTCGTGGTCGGGATTGAGCAGGTCGAGCATGTGCCGCAGGTCGGTGATGGCCCGCCTGCCGGCGTCGGTGACGGCGCCGAGGGTCTCCTCCAGGCGGGCGGGCGCGGCCGTCAGGTACCGTGCCGCCTCGGCCTGCACGACCATCGCCGTCACGTGGTGGGACACCACGTCGTGCAGTTCCCGGGCGATGCGGGCGCGTTCGGCGTCGCGGGTGGCCTCGGCGACGCGGCGGCGGCGTTCGGCATCGGCCGCCCGGCTGGAGCGCCACCAGGACCCGATCCCCCACGTCCCCGCCAGCGCCAGGTAGAACGTCACGAACCCTTCCGGTCCCTCGGTCGAGCCGAACCGGTCGAGCGTGACCGCCAGCAGCGCGTACGCCGCCGACAGCCCGACCATCATGGCCCGCCGGTGACGTTCCAGATGGGCGCCCGCGCTCAGCAACGCGATCGGCAGCGCGGTGCCCGCGACCATGTGGTAGCTGCGGAGCTCGGCGACGGTGAAGGCGAGCGACACCAGGATGAGGCAGACGGCCGGCCACCGCCGCCGCACGGCGAGCGGGAAGCACTCCAGGGCGAGCACCACGAGGGCCAGCGCGTCGAAGGGGCGCGCCGGCAGGTCGCCGACCTGCGTTTCGTAGCCGCGGAACGACGGCAGGAGCGATGTGGCGACCAGCAGCAGTGCGAGCGGAAGATCACGTACGGTGACGTCGCTCCGCAGCCACAGTTCCCGGACCCTCCGAAGGTCGATCACTGGGAGAGGGTAGCGGCCACGGCGAAGCCCCCGCCGAATTACGGCTCGATCGGCATCCACGGAGTGCGGGCGGCGGCGACGCCACGCCGGCCCGTCCTTGTCCCCCATGCGAGCTACCGGCGAATGTCCACCGGGCGGTGACGATTCCCGAGGCGCCGATTCCATAGCGTTTCGGCATGGCCGCGGTGCTCCGGCGCTTTCCCGAAACACCGCCGCGTGAATCATCTCGGTGTCGATTCTCCCAGTGGAGGAAATCATGCTCGGAAAGATCAAGGCGTCCGTTGTGGTCGCACTGTGCGGCACCGTGCTCGGCGCGGGACTCGTCGGCTGCGATGGCGCCTTGGCGGACTGGGACCCGTTCGCCTCCGAGACGCGGAAAGCCGAGGCCGAACCGATCTCTGGAACCAAGAAGATCGATGTCGGCGGACGTTCGGTGAACGTGTCCTGTGCGGGCGGCGCGGCGAAAGGCAAGCCGGTCATCGTCCTGATGCCCGGACTGGGGGACGGGCTGGACAAGATGGCCGCCCTCCAGAACACCCTGAGCAGGAAGAACCGGGTCTGCTCCTACGACCGGCTCGGCGAGGGGGCGAGCGACCAGCCGGACGGCCCGCAGAGTTTCTCCAGCACCGGGAAGGTCCTGACCGGGGTGCTCGACCGGGTCGCCGGTGACCGTCCGGTCGTTCTGGCGGGGCACTCGCTGGGCGGGCTGATCGCCGCCAGGTACGCCCCCGACCATCAGGACAGGGTCAAGGGACTGGTCCTGATGGACGCCACGTCACCGACAATGGTCGGCGACGTCACGAAGGTGATCCCCGAGTCCGCCACGGGCCCGGCGGCCCAGTTGCGCGCGCAGAACATCGCGGTATTCCAGGGACAGAACCCGGAGAAGCTCGTCATCGCCGACGCGCAGGTGCGTTCGGCCGGACGGATTCCGGTCGAGGTGATCCAGCATGGGAAGCCGTACCTCGCGGCCGTCCCCCAGTACGGGCCGCGCCTGGAGCAGGCGTGGTCGGCGGGCCAGCGCAAATGGCTCGCGGTGTCCAGCCGCAGCAAGCTGAGCACGGCCACGAAAAGCGAGCACTACATCTACGTCGACCAGCCTGATGTCGCCGTCCGGGCCATTGAGCGCGTCACCTCCCAGGCCGCACGCAAGGCGAATGGTGGATGACCGGCCGATCGCCCCGCGCCATCCCGTGACCACGGTATTGGCCGCGGTCGGCGTGACCGTGGAGACGCGGCATCCCCGCCGGGCGATGACGGCGGGGATGCCGCGTCGATTCCGTCCCTTCGAGGTGTCCGATGCGAGCTGAAAACCCCGCCGGGCCTAGCTGGACGGGGCGTTTTCTCGGTCGGTCAGGGACTTGTCGCCGTCTGGCTGCTCCACGGCGGGGGGAGCGGGCACCGTGGCGATGTCGGCGCGGAAGCGGCGGTTGAGAGAGGCGCGCACGCGGGTCAGGCGGCGGCGGGCCTGCGGGCTCCTGATGTCGCCGACCGGAGGCGGCACGTCCAGCGGAACGGCGGGAGCGGGACGCGGGTCGGTGATCGCGGCGGTCTCCTCGGCGGGCAGGTGCCGGTGCACCTCCTCGAACTTCCCGTCGGGCGTCTGCCGGATGATCCCTGTCTCCAGCCCGTGCCGGACGAGCCCGAGGTCGCGCCGCTGGAGGCCGACGCAGACGCGGTAGGCGACGACGTAGCCGAGCACGGGCCCGAGGATCACCGCGCCACGGAAGAACCACGTCGTCCAGAACAGCGGGATCTCGAACTTGTGGGCCAGGATGTCGTTGCCGCCCGCCGCCCACAGCAGACCGTAGAAGACGACGCCGGCGACACCGACGCCGGTCCGCGCGGGGACGTCACGGGGACGGTCCAGCAGGTGGTGGATCGCGTTGTCGCCGGTGACCCACCGTTCGACGAACGGGTAGACGGCCAGCCCGGTGAACAGCAGTCCCGGGACGACGAGCGTGGGGATGATGACGCTCAGCGGGAGCGTGTGCCCCCACGCGTTGATCTCCCACGCCGGCATGATGCGCAGGGCGCCCTCCAGCCAGCCCATGTACCAGTCCGGCTGTGAGCCGGCGCTGATCGCGCCCGGATCGTACGGGCCGAACAGCCAGATCGGATTGATCTGGACGAACGCGGCCAGCAGCGTCGTGATACCCAGCACCCACAGGAACAGCGCCGTCGTCTTGGCGATGAACGTCGGGAAGAACGGGTAGCCGCGGACGGTCGAGTTGGATCCGCCGCGTCCCGGGAACATCGTGTGCGTCTGCCGCCAGGTCAGCACGATGGCGTGCAGCGGGATCAGCGCGGCCAGGATCCCGGGGATCAGCAGCACGTGGATGACGTACAGCCGCGGGATGATGTCCTCCCCCGGGTACTCCCCGCCGAACAGGAACATCACCAGGTACGTCCCGACGAGCGGAATCGACGCGAGGACGCCCTCCAGGATCCGGATGCCGGTGCCCGACAGCAGGTCGTCCGGCAGCGAGTAGCCGAACAGGCCGTTCAGCATGACGAGCACGAACATGGCCACGCCGATGAGCCAGTTCAGCTCGCGCGGCTTGCGGAACGCGCCGCTGAAGAAGTTGCGCAGCAGGTGGGCGAGGATCGCCGCCATGAAGATGAGCGTCGCCCAGTGGTGGATCTGCCGCACCAGCAGCCCGCCCCGCACCTCGAAGCTGATCTTCAGGGACGACGCGTACGCCTCGCTCATCTCCACGCCGCGCAGCTTCGCGTAGGAGCCGTCGTAGACGACCTCGGTCATGCTCGGCTTGAAGAACAGCGTCAGGAACACCCCGGTCAGCAGCAGGATCACGAACGAGTACATCGCGATCTCGCCGAGCAGGAAGCTCCACTGGTCCGGGAACGCCTTGCGCAGGGCCTTGCGGGCGAAGCCGGTCGTCCCGAAACGCTCGTCCAGGGCCCGCGTCGCGGTGTCCAGTGCCCTCGGTGGCGCCTGTGCCGCGCCGGGTGCCCGTGTACCTGCCATTCTCCAGGTCCTTTCGTGCGGGTGAGATGGGGGCTGACGTGTCAGGGCGATGCCGCGCGGTGCGCGCGCCGCGGGCGGCGGGGGAGCCGGCCGGTCCGGTGCAGGAGCCGGACCGGCGGCGGCATCAGGCGCAGGACGGCTCGGGCCGTGGTCTCGGGCGCGCCGTCCAGCAGCCAGGCCAGGAACACACCGAGGCCCCTGAGTCCCACCTCGCGGCGGAACTCGACGTCGAACGTGCCCCACTCGTAGGGCGTGAGGGTCTCGTGGATCAGCGGCAGGACGTGGGTCTCCTTGTGGTCGAGATGGGCGTGCACCGCGTCGCGGAGCGCCGGTGCGCGGCGGGCGAGGACGCTTCGGTCACCGCGCCGCAGCGCCGTGTCGACCGTGTCGAGCAGGGGGACGAGCCGGACGGCGCCCTCGTCCATCTCGTCCAGCACGGTGCCGTGTGCACGGCCTGCCGGGACCCTGCCGCACATCACCGTCCACAGCGCCCGCCGCTCAGCGGCGTGCTGGACGCGCCAGTGGAGGCTGAACAGAGCCCAGATGTCATGCGGCGGCGGACAGGTGCCGGCGCGGTCCCCATCAGGACCGGTCGCGGCCGCGAGGCGCTCCGTGTCGCGACGGAACGCCCAGTACGCCGCGTGAAGCATCGTCAGGTCGAACCGTTCGCGTGCGTTCCCTTCCGTGACGGCGCTCATGCCACCTCCTCGGCGCCTCGTGACGAACGGGCCGTCGACCACGAGACGGAACGAAGGGCCTGAAATGTGACATCGAACGGGGACCGGAGCCGTGTGAGCTGCCGCACACGGTCAGCCGGTGAAGGACTCCGGACCGAAGCGCCCCCACGCCACGAAGCCGGCCAGGGCGAGGTAGACCAGGTTCACCACGATCGCCGTGGCCTCGTGCCGGCGCAGGTGCGTGATCATCGCGCCGACCATCAGCAACACCAGGCCGACGGCGGCCAGCGGCACCAGGACCGGCGCGATGCCGAGCACGCCGGGCAGGACCAGGCCCGCCGCACCCAGCACCTCGACGGCTCCGATGGCCTTGACGGCGCCGGCGCCGAAGTCCTCGACCCAGCCCCCGCCGGGGGCGGCGGCCAGCTTCTCCCTCGGCCTGATCAGCTTGATGACGCCGCCGGCCAGGAAGGCGACGGCCAGCAGTCCGGTGACGATCCACAGTGTGAGGTTCATGGGGCTCTCCGTGCAGCGAGTGTGGGCGCCCCGGCGTCGCAGCCCGCGGCGGCGATCGGCGTCCCCCGGGAGGGGGCCGGGGCAAGCCCGTTAGCTGACCGACGACACAGCCCTGGAAAATGTGAGGCAGCCCCGGGTCTTGACGGATTGTTTACTCTTGGTGACCCAGAGTGGCCATGCGGGATTGTTAAGCCCGTGGCCTGGCAAAGCTCCTATCGCATTCGTTCCATCCCACCGGGTCCGCAGGCCGAGAACGCCCGGGACACGGCTCATCAGAAAAGGAGCTTCCATGCGCAAGGGGCACTTGATCGCAGCCGGCGCTCTGGTCGCCGCGGTGACGGGCACCACGGCCGCGGCCCAGGCCGACCAGGCGGCGCCCGCACAGCAGGCCGCCACCGCGTCGAAGGTGGCGGCCATCCCCGGCTACGAGGTCGTCCGGCTGCCCAACGCCAACGTGCCGAACTTCCAGCGCCGTGTGGCCTACTGCCCCAGCGGCAAGCAGGTCATCGGCGGCGGCGCCGAGGCGCGGGGCAACGGAGCGATCCTGGTCGGCAGCTTCCCGACCGACGGCAACAACGGCTGGATCGGCCTGGGACGCCAGATCGGATACAACGACGTCGGCATCTCCGTCTTCGCGATCTGCGCCTACGTGTAGTACCGCGTCAGCGCACGCGGTGACGGCGCGGAACCCCGGGCCGCGCAACCGTGTGCGCCCGCCGCGAACTCCGGCCGGGCCGACGCGCGTCAGGCGGTGTCCGACACGCTGACAGCTCGCCGGAACGAGGGGCCACGGCCATCCGGTCGTGGCCCCTGTCGCGCGTGGAAGAGTGCGCTGTGGTCGGGCGGGCGGGTAGCGAATCCGAAGCCGCCGGTTGGCGCCAAGGGCGCGGCCGGTGGAGGGCGTTGGGTCGTCCACCGGCCGGTTCGCGGGGTCAGGGCTGCCAGATGCGGCTGTGCAGGTCGGTGCCGCGGACCACCTGGACGCGCCACGGCTCCAGGCGCAGGACGTGGAACTGCGGGTCGGCGGGCCCACGCCAGAAGTTGCCGCAGTCGTAGCCCGCGCCGGGCGGGCTGCCCTTGCGGTACAGGTCCCACACGCGCCGCTTGACGTCCGCGTCGTCGACCCATTCGGCGACCGTGTCGACGTACACGGCGTTCTGCCGGGGCGTCCAGTAGGAGAAGGTGGTGTGCGGGTTGTTCGCCAGGTGCGCCGCCTTCACCGGGGTCTTGTACGTGGCGAGCCAGCCGAGCGGCCGCCCGTCCACGACCTCCCAGACGGGGATCAGCACCCGGGCGCGCGGCCGTCCCTTCGCGTCGACCGTGGTCATGGTCGCGTACACGATGTCACCGATGTAGGAGTCGAAGACGTCGCGGATCGCGGCGAACGACGAGACTTTCGTGGCCATCAGGCGCTCCTTGTCAGCTGCTGCTCGACGGGGGCGAGGGGGGTGTCGGGGGCGATCGGGGCGCGGCGGCGGCGCAGGCCGGTGGCGACGGCGACCGTGCCCAGGACGGCCGCGATGACGGGCACGACCAGTGCGACGCGGACGGCGTCCATCCCGGCGGCGGACGGGCCGCCCGCGTCGCCGAGCGCGGCCACGTGCACGGCGGTGACCGCGGAGACGCCGAACGCGGCGCCGAACTGGAACGCGGTGTACAGCAGCCCGCCGGCCAGGCCCTGCTCGGACTCGTCGACGCCCTCGGTGGCGGCGATGGTGATGGGCCCGTACGCCAGCGCGAACGCCACCCCGATGAGGATCAACGACGGGAGCATGGCGGCGTAGGCCCAGTCCTGCTCCACCCGCAGGAACGGCACGTACGCCAGCGTGGCCAGCACGAACCCGCCGAAGATCACCCGGACGTTGCCGAACCTGCGGACCAGCACGGGCGTGAGCGTGGGCGCCAGCACCACGTCCAGCCCGAGCGCCACCATGGCCAGCCCGGTCTCGATCGTCGACCAGCCCCGCACCTCCTGCAGGTACAGCGTCACCAGGAACTGGAAGCCGAAGAATCCGCCGGTCAGCAGCAGCGCGGCCACGTTGGCCCGCACCAGCGGGGCCGAACGCAGCACGCCCAGACGCACCAGCGGCGCGGCGACGCGTCGTTCGATCGCGACGAAGGCGCCGAGCAGGGCCAGCCCGGCGGCGAACACGGCGATCGTCCAGCCCCATCCGTCCGCGGGGTGCTCCAGCCGGACCACCCCGTACACCAGCAGCAGCATCGACCCGGTCACGGTGACGGCCCCGGCCAGGTCGAAGTCGCCGAGGCCGCGCCGGGCCGTCCGGTCGTCGTCCAGCGCGCGCAGCACCGGGACGGCGACCAGCAGGATCAGCAGCGACAACGCCACCGGCGCGAAGAACACCCAGCGCCAGTGGACGGCGGTGAGCAGCCCGCCGACGACCAGCCCCAGGGAGAACCCGCCCGCGGCCGTCCCCGCGTAGACCAGCAGGGCGCGGTCGCGGACGGGCCCCTCGGCGAAGCCCGTGGTGATGAGCGACAGCCCGGCGGGGGCCATGAACCCGGCCGCCACGCCCGTGACGAAACGGGCCGTCAGCAGCATCCAGCCCTCGGTCGCCAGGCCGCCGAGGCCGGAGAAGACGACGAAGACCCCAAGCCACCACAGGAACATGCGGCGGCGTCCCAGCAGGTCGGCGGCGCGCCCGCCGAGCAGCATGAAACCGCCGTAGCCGAGCACGTACGCGCTGACCACGCCGCTGAGCATGCCGGTCGACAGCCCGAGGTCGGCCCGGATGGACGGCAGCGCCACGTTCAGCATCGCGACGTCGATGCCCTCCAGGAAGATCGCGCCGCACAGCACGAACAGCAGGCCGAGCGCCCGCGCGTCCATGCGGTCCACCTGGCCGGGCGGCGACTGCGCTGTGGACATGAGGGTTCCCCCTTAGGACGGGGCAGGCGGGTTCCGCCGTGGCCGGACGGGAGACGCCGGTTCCTGACAAGCCTGCCGGTTCCTTCTTGTAACCGACAGCATCATCAGAGACCATTGCGGACTATGGAAGACGGAACTTCGCGGTCCCCCAGTTACTGCGGGGATACCGACCCCGAGCACGACCCCAGGCAGTGGTACACGCGCGCCGACTGTGAGGTCCGCCAGATCCTCGACCGCATCGCCGACAAGTGGTCGCTGCTCGTCATCGCGCTGCTCGACCAGTGCCCCATGCGCTTCACCGAGCTGCGCCGCGAGGTGGACGGCATCAGCCAGCGCATGCTGAGCAAGACGCTGCGCTGCCTGGAACGCGACGGCCTGGTCAGCCGCACGGTGCACGCCACCGTCCCGCCCCGCGTCGACTACGCCCTCACCCCCATGGGGCAGACCCTGCACGCCACCATCCGCCCCCTGGTCACGTGGACCGAGCAGCACCAGCGGCAGATCGCCGAGGCCCGCGACGCCTACGACCGGCGCGTCGCGGCCGAGAAGGAGATCGCCGCGCGGGAGGCGGCCGAACGCGACGCGATCGCCCGCCGCGCCCTGGCTCGCTGAGTCGCCGGGCGCGGTCCCCGATCGGACTGATCAGGTTTCGAGAAGCGCCCGCGCCCGGGCGTTGCCTAGCGTGTTGGCCATGGACATCGCCGTTCACGCGAGCTTCCCGCCGCAGGATGCCCGCAGCGCAGGGCCGAGTACCGCGAGGAGGTCGATGCGACGCTGGCGGCGGCCGGGTCGTCGTCCCGGCCCGTGAGACCGAGGACGGCTACGCCGGGCACTTCACCGACCTCGACGGCTTCCTCTGGAAGGTGACCGCCGCGTAACGTTCGAGCCCTCTGACCCGGTGGCCCGTCCAGGTCAGAGGGCTTCGGCCAGGAGGGCGGAGCACCCGGCCGGAGCGAGCCGAGGCGCTACCGCGACGGGAGAACCGAGGGCGGCCCCGCCCGTCAGATGGAGAGACGATGACCAAGGCCACGAGGACGGACACGCAGTCACCTGCGCCGCACGTCGCCGACAGCCACGACATGATCCGCGTGCAGGGCGCGCGCGAGAACAACCTGAAGGACGTCGACGTCGAGATCCCGAAGCGCCGGCTGACGGTGTTCACCGGGGTCTCCGGCTCGGGCAAGAGCTCGCTGGTGTTCGCGACGATCGCCGCGGAGTCGCAGCGGATGATCAACGAGACGTACAGCGCGTTCGTCCAGGGCTTCATGCCCACGATGGCGCGGCCGGACGTCGACGTCCTCGACGGGCTGACCACCGCGATCATCGTCGACCAGGAGCGGCTGGGCGCCAATCCGCGCTCCACCGTCGGCACCGTCACCGACGCGAACGCGCTGCTGCGCATCCTGTTCAGCCGGCTCGGGGAGCCGCACCTCGGCTCGCCCCAGTCGTTCTCCTTCAACGTCCCGTCGGTCCGGGCGGCCGGTTCGATCACCGTTGAGCGCGGCGCGAAGAAGGCCGAGAAGGTGGCCTTCACCCTGACCGGCGGCATGTGCCCGAACTGCGACGGGCGGGGCACGGTCTCCGACATCGACGTCACCCAGCTCTACGACGAGAACAAGTCGCTCACCGAGGGCGCGATCACCGTGCCCGGCTTCAAGGCGGGCGGCTGGTCGGTGCGCTTCTACACCGAGTCGGGCTTCCTCGACCCGGACAAGCCGATCCGCGAGTACACCGAGCAGGAGCTCCACGACTTCCTCTACCGGGAGCCGACCAAGGTCAAGATCTCGGGCACCAACATGACCTACGAGGGTCTGGCGGTCCAGGTCAGGAGGTCGTTCCTGACGAAGGACCGGGAGGCGATGCAGCCGCACATCCGGGCGTTCGTGGACCGGGCGGCCACCTTCACCGCCTGCCCGGAGTGCGACGGCACCCGGCTGAGCGCGCCGGCCCGGGCGTCGAAGATCAAGGGCGCCAACATCGCCGACCTGTGCGCGATGCAGATCAGCGACCTCGCCGAGTGGGTGCGGGAGCTGGACGAACCGTCGGTGGGGCCGCTGCTGACCACGCTGCAGCACACCCTGGACAAGTTCGTGGAGATCGGGCTGGGCTACCTCTCGCTCGACCGGCCGTCGGGCACGCTGTCCGGCGGCGAGGCGCAGCGCGTCAAGATGATCCGCCACCTCGGCTCCTCGCTCACCGACGTCACCTACGTCTTCGACGAGCCGACCGTCGGCCTGCACCCGCACGACATCCAGCGCATGAACAACCTGCTGCTGCAACTGCGGGACAAGGGGAACACCGTGCTCGTGGTCGAGCACAAGCCGGAGACGATCGCGATCGCCGACCACGTCGTGGACCTGGGCCCCGGCGCCGGCACCCACGGCGGCACCGTCTGCTTCGAGGGAACGGTCGACGGGCTGCGCGGCAGCGGCACCCTCACCGGCCGTCACCTGGACGACAGGGCCGCGCTCAAGGACCGGGTGCGCGAGCCGACCGGGAAGCTGGAGATCCGGGGGGCGAACGTCAACAACCTGCAGGACGTCGACGTCGACATCCCGCTCGGGGTGCTCGTCGTCGTCACCGGCGTCGCCGGTTCCGGCAAGAGCTCGCTCGTCCACGGCTCCATCCCCGCGGGCGCGGGCGTGGTGTCGGTCGACCAGACGGCGATCCGCGGCTCGCGCCGGAGCAACCCGGCCACCTACACCGGGCTGCTGGACCCGATCCGCAAGGCGTTCGCGAAGGCCAACGGCGTCAAGCCGGCGCTGTTCAGCGCCAACTCCGAGGGCGCCTGCCCCGCCTGCAACGGCGCCGGCGTCATCTACACCGACCTCGGCATGATGGAAGGCGTCTCGACCACCTGCGAGGAGTGCGAGGGCAGGCGGTTCCAGGCGTCGGTGCTGGAGTACCGCCTCGGCGGCCGGGACATCAGCGAGGTGCTGGCGATGCCGGTCGCCGACGCCGAGGAGTTCTTCGGCGCGGGCGAGGCGCGCATCCCGGCCGCGCACGCCATCCTCGGCCGGCTGGTGGACGTCGGCCTCGGCTACCTCAGCCTCGGCCAGCCGCTGACCACGCTGTCCGGCGGCGAGCGGCAGCGGCTGAAGCTCGCCATGCACATGGGCGACGAGGGCGGCGTCTACGTGCTGGACGAGCCGACCACCGGCCTGCACCTGGCCGACGTCGAGCAACTGCTCGGCCTGCTCGACCGGCTGGTGGACGCGGGCAAGTCGGTCATCGTGATCGCGCACCACCAGGCGGTCATGGCCCACGCCGACTGGATCATCGACCTCGGCCCCGGCGCCGGCCACGACGGCGGCCGGATCGTCTTCCAGGGCACCCCCGCACAGCTCGTCGCCGACCGCTCCACCCTCACCGGCGAGCACCTGGCGGCGTACGTCGGCGCCTGAGCGGGGTCC
>NZ_BAAAZG010000002.1:169710-307598 GCF_039536785.1 Actinomadura miaoliensis | reverse complement strand
CTGCTCTCTCGGGGGCGGCGGCCGGGCGGGGTCAGCCGGCCTTCTGCTTCTCGACGGTGACGATGTCGGCGCGCAGCGGCGCGAGCTTCGCGCCGATCTCGCCGATGGTGTCGTCGGGGACCCCCAGCCCGCGCAGTGTCTCGACCAGGTGGCCGACGACGGCGTCGAAGTCCTCGTCGGAGATGTTCAGCGCCGCGTGGGCGGTGGCCATGTCGCGGCCCTTGTAGATCTCCGATCCGCCGATCGCGGCGGCGATGAACGACCGCTGGTGCGACTTCAGGCGGGCCAGGTCCGTGTCGGCGAAGAAGGGGGCGAGGTTGGGATCGTCGAGCAGTCGGGCGTAGAAGTCGTCCACCGCCGCCGCCACGGCCGCCGCGCCACCGATCGAGTCGTAGATGCTCAAGACCGGCCTCCCGTCTGTCTGGTCCGGAGTTCTCACGGCCGAACGTAGGGCGGTGACGTTTCGCGGCGGTTCCCGTCCCTGGACGGCGCCGCTACAAGACCCGCACAGCCGGTCACTGCCCGTTGTGATACCGCCATGTCAGGGCGCCGACCGAGCGGATCACCCCGAATCGGGCGCGGCGGCGGCATGGCAGGGGTGCCGCGCCGCCCGCCGACGGCAACGATCGAGAGGCGTTGACCTGAATACGGGTGATTCTCAATAAAGGCGTAGTTGAGTGGCATTTGGGGGCTTTGTCACTGGGCATCCCCAGGGGCGTGGCGAATCTGGACCGTGGCGGCAGAAGGCCTCCGCTGAGGCGGAGGGCGATCGCCTCGCTCGGATCGCCGCTTGTAGTTGCGGCGGTGTTCAGCGCGGAGCGTCGGGCTCCTTCCGGTCAAGCCGGACGCTCCGCGTCCTCTGTGTCCGCCGCGGCCGCACCGCCCGTCAGGAACGCGGGAGGGAACCGGCGCCCAGCAGCGACTTGATGTCGCTGTAGAACGCGGGGCCGGGGGCGACACGGAACCAGGTGAGATCCAGCAGGACGCTCTTCGCCCCGTCCGGACGCGAATGCAGCAGCAGATGCACCGGGGAGTCGCCGGGATGGGAGCCGAGGATCTGCTTCAGCTCCCTGACCAGCCGCTGCGTCACCCGGGGCTCGGCGACCGAGATCACCACCGGTTTCCCGCCGCCGGAGACGTCGAGGAGCGTCACCTCGTCGGCGTAGACGCTCAGGGTCTCGTCCCGCACGTTGATCCGGCCGTGGACGGACACGACGCGGTCCTCACCGAGCGCCTCCCCGTAGAGCTGGTAGCTCTTGGGGAAAACGAGGCACTCCACGCTCGCGTCGTGGTCTTCGAGCGTGACGATCGCCCACGGGCTGCCCTGCTTGGTGACCTTGCGCTGGAGCCCGGAGACGATGCCGCTGAGGCGGACCTCCCCGTCCGCACGGCCGGACGCGAGCAGCTCGGCGATGGTGCGGTCGCGGTTGCTCGCCAGGACCGCCTCGGTGCCGTCGAGGGGATGGCCCGAGACGTAGAGGCCGAGCATTTCCCGCTCGTGCGCGAGAAGCGTCGCGGTGTTCCATTCTTCGTCCGGGACGGTGATTCGCAGACCGTCGTCGGTGGACGACCCGAACAGCGAGTCCTGCCCGTACGCCTCGTTGCGCTTGACGTCGATGACCGCGTCCACGGCCTGTTCGTGGACGTCCACCAGGCCCTTGCGGCGATGTCCCAGCCCGTCGAACGCCCCGGCCTTCGCCAGCGATTCCAGAACGCGTTTGTTACACACCACCGGCGGCACCTTGGAGAGGAAGTCGGCGAAGTCGGTGTAGGGGCCCTTGTCCCGCCGGGTGGTGACGATCGCGTCCACCACCCCGGAACCGACGTTGCGCACCGCGCCCAGGCCGAACCGGATGTCGTCCCCGACGGCGGCGAAGTCGAGCGCGCTGTGGTTGACGTCCGGGGGCAGCACCTTGATGCCCAGGCGGCGGCAGTCGGACAGGTACACGGCCATCTTGTCCTTGTCGTCACCGACCGAGGTGAGCAGGGCCGCCATGTACTCGGCGGGGAAGTTCGCCTTGAGGTAGGCCGTCCAGTACGACACCAGGCCGTAACCGGCGGTGTGCGACTTGTTGAAGCCGTAACCGCTGAACGGCACGAGCACGTCCCAGACCGCCCGGACGGCCTCGGCGGAGTAGCCGCGTTCGCGCATTCCGGCGGAGAAGCGGTCCCATTCGGCGTCCAGCACGTCCTTCTTCTTTTTCCCCATCGCCCGGCGCAGCATGTCGGCGGCGCCGAGGGAGTATCCGGCGAGCCGCTGGGCGATGGCCATCACCTGCTCCTGGAACACCACCAGGTGGTAGGTGTCGCCGAGAATGGGCTCGAGAACCTCCGCAAGCTCCGGGTGGATCGGCTCGACCTGCTGCCTGCCGGTCTTGCGCAGCGCGTAGTTGACATGCGCGTTCATCTCCATCGGACCGGGCCGGTACAGCGCGTTCACGGCGGCGATGTCGGTGAACTTCGTCGGCCGCATCATCTTCAGCAGCGACCGCATTCCGGTGCCGTCCAGCTGGAAGACGCCCAGGGTGTCACCGCGCGCCAGCAGTTCGTAGGTCTTCGCGTCGTCCAGCGGCACGTCGTAGATGTCGATGTCGACGCCGCGGTTGGCCTTGACGCCCGCGACGGCGTCGCCGATGACGGTGAGGTTGCGCAGGCCGAGGAAGTCCATTTTCAGCAGGCCCATGTCCTCGGCCTGCGTGAACGGGAAACCGGTGACGACCGGGCCGTCCGCCTTCGGCCGCACGAGCGGCAGCACGTCGATCAGCGGCTCGGCCGACAGGATCACCCCGGCCGCGTGCACACCCGTCCCCCGGGTCAGCCCCTCCACCCCGAGCGCGGTGTCGATGACCCGCCTGACGTCGGGTTCCTCCTGGTACATGCGGCGCAGCTCGGCGGCCTCGCCGTGGCGCGGATGCCGCTCGTCGTGCACGGCCGACAGCGGGATCTCCACACCGCCCGCGGCCGCCGGGAACGCCTTGGTGATGCGGTCGCCGAGCGCGTACGGGAGGCCCAGCACCCGGCAGGCGTCCTTCACCGCCGCCTTGGCCTTGATGGTGCCGAACGTGACGATCTGGCAGACCCGGTCCGCGCCGTACCGGCGGGTCACGTACTCGATCATCTCGTCCCGGCGCCGGTCGTCGAAGTCCAGGTCGACGTCGGGCATGGTGATGCGCTCGGGGTTGAGGAACCGCTCGAAGATGAGCCGGTGCTCGATCGGGTCGAGCTCGGTGATGCCGGTGCAGTAGGCGACCATCGAACCGGTCGCCGAGCCGCGTCCCGGGCCGAGGCCGATGCCGTTCTCGCGCGCGTACCGGCAGATGTCGGCGACGACCAGGAAATAGCCGGGAAACCCCATGTCCTCGATGACCGACAGTTCGTAGTCGATACGGTCGAGCACCTCCGTGGACGGCGCGCCCCCGTACCGCCGGCGCGCCCCTTCCAGTGCCTGTCTGCGCAGCCAGGACGCCTCGGTCTCGCCGTCCGGCACGGGAAACCTCGGCATCAGGTTCCGGTGGGCGAACACCTCCGCGTAGTCACCGACGCGTTCGGCGATGAGCAGCGTGTTGTCGCAGGCCCCCGGCACCTCGTCGTCCCAGAGCGCCCGCATCTCCCGCGGTGACTTGACGTGGTAGCCGGTACCGCTGAACCGGAACCGCGCGGTGTCAGCGAGCCGTTTTCCGGTGCCGATGCACAACAGCGCGTCGTGCGCCTCGGCCTGGTCCTCGGTGACGTAATGGGAATCGTTCGTGGCCAGGGGCGGCAGGTTCAGCTCCTTGCCGATTCTCAGCAGGTCCTCGCGGACGCGGCGTTCGATGGGAATGCCGTGGTCCATCAGCTCGAGGAAATAGTTGTCCGGGCCGAACATGTCCCGGTAACGGGCGGCGGCCTCGACGGCCTGCGCGTACTGCCCGAGTCGCAGCCGCGTCTGCACCTCACCGGACGGGCAGCCGGTGGTGGCGATGAGACCGCGCCCGTGCTCGGCCAGCAGCTCGTCGTCCATGCGCGGGTACTTCTGGACGTGCCCTTCCAGCCAGGCCCGCGACTGCAACCGGAACAGGTTGCGCAACCCGTCCGCGTCCGCGGCCCACATCGTCATGTGCGTGTAGAGGCCGCGGCCGGAGACGTCACCGCCCTTGCCCGTCACCTCGTCGGCCCGCCGCAACGCCGGATCGTCGCTCCAGAACACCGGCCCCCGGTGGTGCCGCGACTGCGGAGCGACATACGCCTCGATGCCGATGACCGGCTTCACCCCCGCCTTCCGGGCCGAGTGGTAGAACTCGTACGCCCCGTGCACGTTGCCGTGGTCGGTCATCGCGACGGCCGGCATCCCCTGGCGGGCGACCTCCTCCAGCAGCAGCCCGACCTTCGCCGCGCCGTCCAGCATGGAGTACTCCGTATGGACATGTAGGTGTGCGAACGAATCCACCCATTCACTCCCCGCGGTTGTACGGACGTGGCCGGCGCCCGTATTCGACCTGTCAGGGAGCTGTGAAGTCCAACAAAAGACACTCCAGGAGGGCACAACCGAAGGTTGTAGAAGGAGGATTTCGCCGCGCGCCCCGGCACCCACACGTACTCGCCACCCCAAACACCGGCCCACCCGACGCCGCGGATCACCTCGCCATCTCCCCGACCCGACGAGCCCCCCACGGCGACGACGCCGAACTTGGAGGGGCTGTAGGCGGTGGCGTCGCTGAGCGCCCGGAGCCCCAGCGTCGAGGCGACGGTGACGATCCGCCCGGGGGCGGACCTCCGTGGGACGAGCGGCGCCGCGGCCGCGGTACCCGACATGCCAATCGACCGCTCGGGGCGATGCGCCGACGCATGGTCTCGGTAAGCGAGGCGCAGTCGCCGCCGCGGATGCACATGCGCCGCGGGTGCAGCCGCGTGGGTTGGCGCGGGGTCGGCGTGCCAGGCCGAGGCCGGGGCACGGCACAGCGAAGGCGCATCGCCCTCCGCCGTCGCCGATCACCGGTGAAGCGGTGTTTCGGCGGCTGAGGGCCGGTACGAGGGGGACCTGGCCAGGTCAGAGAGGGGGCGGGAGGGAGTGCGGGTGCTTCTTCACCCGGGCTGAGCGGCCCGCCGGCGGGGTTCCACGGCTGTCGGCGCGTGGACGGCGGGTCGTCCCGGTCTCACATCGTCATCCCGATCGCGATCGCGATGATCGCGACGAGGGCCACCACGGCGACGATGCCGGCGATGAGGCCGACGTTCACCTTGGCGGCCTTGTCCGGCTGCCCCTGCTGCTGGGCGAAGTGCTGGAACTGCTGCGTCGACCCTGCCGGATCGTTGGGTGTCTGCGACATGCGGATGAGGATACGGATGATTTCAGTGTGATTCAGGTTGAATGACCTGAACGGTCTTGCTCCATCCGGTGCCCGCCGCCCCCGATCCGCGGCGTCACCAGCCGGTCCGCGGCGCCGTCGGGCCGCAAAGGCCGTGAACTCACCTCGGGCTTGCCGCTATCGTGGGGGCTGCTCACTGGAGGCTTCGCATAGTGGACGAGTGCGACGGTCTTGAAAACCGTTGAGTCGGCAGCCCCGGCTCCGTGGGTTCGAATCCCACAGCCTCCGCCACCTGCGGTGACGCCCGCCCGACACGCGGAACAGGCGTCGCCCGTGCGATCGGCACCTGGTCGGCTCCGCCGCGTGGGAAGTGCATAAAGCGGGACGCCCCCGCTCCCGGCTCGCTGGGGGCGGGGGCGTCTTCGTGCGCGGTCAGTGGCAGCGGTCGGCCGTCCCCACGACGGACAGGAATACCACGACGCCGTTGACCATCCACTGGCTGTACGACGGCCAGCAGCCGGTTTCGATCGCCCGCAGTGCACGCACCGCGCGCTCCTGGCTGGACACCCACTCGGGCACCGCGTACAGCGACTTCTCGCACGCCGCGTCCCACTCGGCGATCAGCCAGTCGCGGGCGCCCGCGGGGTCGGTGTGGACGGCCGCGATGAACTGGGACGACTTGATCAGCCAGTCCACCGTCCGCACCGGCGGCCGCTCCGGGCTGGCCACGTCCAGGCTGTCGGTGCGGCCCATGCGCTCCCACTCCCGCCCGGCACCCGACCACCGATAGCAGTGGTAGTGCGTCGGCTGGACGGTTGTGCGCCCGGCGGTGTCAGGGGCGATCTGGTGCGTCATCTACCCGCCCATGTCGTTGCACTCCGGCGGGCAGCAGGGCGATCTCTCGCCGGCCCAGAACTCGACGTCCACGTAGTAGCCGGTGGCCTCCAGTTGCGGGATCGTCGCCTCCAGCGCCTCGCCCGACAGCATGGCCTCGTCCTGGTAGGGCACGTGGTGGATGTACTCGCCCGCGTACTCCGTGCAGAACGCTGCGTACGCCCGGCTCCGCAGCATGAAGGCGTGCCACGCCGGGTCGACGGGCACGGTGGGGACGATCCGCTGCCACGGACGCCCCTCGGCCCTGGCCCGGACGATCTCGGCCTGTGCCTTGAGGAAGACGAGCGCCTGACCGAGCATCCGCTCGGCGTAGTCCTTGGTGACGTGGTGGTATCGGCGCAGGTCTTCCACGAGGAGGCCGAACACCTCCGGGGAGACCAGCGTGCACGGGTCCTTCGCTTCGGCGACCCCGACGGGCCGCGCTTGGGAGATTGTCATCGGCTCGTTGAGCCTTTCCGACGCGCTTCGTGTGGGTTCCGCAGCCCCGAGTGCGCGCCTGGTCTCGAAGCTTCCGGTGACGGGGCGGCCGACTGCGCTGTTTCCGGCCGCCCCGCCGTGTGGTGCCGCGCCCACCAGGGAGCACCCCCCTGGCGCATGCCAGGGGCGCGGCGGTCGAAGCGGGGCGGGCCACGCCGCGCCTGGGCCCGCTCCGCCGTCTGTGGGGCCGCGGCCCCGGTCACCCCGCACAAAGGGCCCTGGGCCGCGGCGTTCAGGGGCGGCGGCGCGGCCCCGGGCAGACCGCGCCGCCGCCGGGTGCCGCACTCCCGGGTTCCCCTTCTTCGGGGCGCGGCTGGGGGCGGCGGCGTGATGATCCAGGGGTGTTCACCGCGCGGCCGCCCCCTGGTCACCAGTCCCAGGGCTCGGTGTAAGTCAGCCGGTCGAGCAGACGTGCGAGCCACCCCCGACGCTGCGGCCGCTCCGGACGCCTCGAGGGCCCGGGACGCTCCGGGCGCTTCGGGGAGCCGGGACGCTCGAGCCGTTCGGGACGCTCGCGACGCGGCGGCAGCGGCGCGACGCGCTGCGGCTGCGGCAACGGCGGGGGCGTCGGCGGCGACCAGATGCCGGCCACCATCCCGCCCGTCCCCGGCACTGCCTGTTGCGGGTGGACGGGCCGCACCCCGGCGGCGGCCAGGCGCTGCTCCAGTTCGGCGGGCGTGGCCGCTTGGAGCAGCTCGTTACCGACCGGGTGACTGGTCGGCCGCAGCACCATCGCCATCCACGAGGCGTTGAGCTCGCTCCACCACAGCAGCACACCGGGGAAGCGGCCGCGCAGCTGGGCGGCGATCGCGTCGGTGTCCCACCGCACCGGCCCCGCGTGCACCCTCGACGCGGTCACGACGACACCGCCGCGTCCTCGGCCTTCTCGGCGCGCTGGTTGAGGTGGCCGAGGATGTGCAGGGCCGCGTCGTCCAGGTGCTCGTCGTCGGCCTGGGCGATCGGCGTGCCGTCCGACGCGAAGAACCACAGCTTGCCGCCGTCCTCTTCGCGCTCCCGGCATGTGATCGTCTCCACCGAGGTCGGCGCCACCACGGTCACCCCGGCCTCGGTCTTCACGCCCGCGCGGGCCAGCTGCTCGGCCAGCGCGCGCAATCGGTCATACTGCTCCATGAGTCCGACCTCCCGTGTCGGGCGAGGCCCCGGGACTCCCCGCTGTAGGCGCAGCGGCCCGGGGTCGTTTCTGCGGGGCAACACCCACAGTGGGACCGGCCAGCGCTGATGGCCAGGAACTTGCTTCAGCTTGCTCGAAGCGTCCGAATTGCGGCGTGAATCAGGTCCCGCGCGGCAGCCCCGTACACGGCGGAGGACGCCAGCCAGTCGAACTCCTTGATGTACACCGCGATTTCGCGTGGTTGCGTGATCGCAAGCTCAGCCGAGGCAGTCTCCAGGAGGACTAGACGCTCGTCGAACACCCAGAACCCGTGATGCGGTGCGCGCCGGTGCCGGGCGCGCGTGGGGATGATGCCGAGGCTGAGCCGCGGCAGAGTCGACAGTGTGAGCAGCCGCTCCAACTGGGCGACCAAAACATGATCATCGGCCATCCCGATCGTCAGCGCGATCTCGCACATCACCATGTGGAAGCGCCGATCACGGTCGCCGCGGCGCAGTACGTCCTGGCGGTCCATGCGGGCCTGGACGGCGGTGTCGACGTCGCCGCCGGTGCCGTGGAAGGCGATGTTGTCGCGGAACCGCTGTGCCGCGTACTCGCGGGTCTGCAGCAGGCCGGGAATGAGGAACGGCTCGAAGACCCGGAACAGCGTGGTCTCGGCCTCCTGCGCGGCGATCGTCTGCTGACGCCGGTGCGCGCCGGCGTGCCACTCACGGCGCCATTCCCTGTACGCGCTGGAGATGTTCCGGACGGTCGCGATCAGGTCCGGGACGTGCTCGTCGGCACCGACCAGGCGGCACCAGGTGCGGATGTCGTCCTCGCTGGGCGTCTGCTTGCCGTGCTCGATCTTGGAGACCTTGCTCTCATGCCAGCCGGCCAGTTCGGCGAGGCGGCGCTGCGCGACACGCGAATCCTGTCGCAGCTCACGCAGCCGCACCCCGAGTGCCTCGCGTGCTTGCTGGTGGGACGTGGACATGAGCGGGGATCACAGGCTGCGCAGGAACTCGTCCCGACTGACGGACGCCTTCCATGCGATGTCGCGCCACCGTTCGTGCTGCTCGACGGTGGCCGCGTCGCCGAGCAGTTCGGCCCCGAGGAGACGGTCGTCATCGTCGAAGCGCAGAACGGCGACCCGTTCGTCATCGAGCAGCCAGGCGTCATGCGGCGGCCGGACCGGCAGGCCGAGTGCATCGGCCTGGTCACGGTCGAGGTATCGGATCTCCTCGCCTGCACGTAGGTTGCCCTGGGCCGACCATAGGGCGTAGCGGGAGTAGTCGCCGAGCGGCACCGTCACCACCCGGACACGACGGAACGGGCGCCCCTCGGCCGCCGCCGTCCGCGTCATGTCGCCCCACTCGTGCGCGCCGAGGAGATAGTCCTCGTCAGGGGCGCCGGCAAGGAAGCGCCGGATCCGCTCCTGCTCGGATGGCACGTTGTAGCGGTCCCTCGTTTCCAGCCGGAACGCCGAGCGCCGGGCGGTGTGGAAGATCGCGCCGAACTGGTCGCCGGTCAGCAGATCGGCCACGGTCACCCCTTCGCGTAGTGCAGGTTGTAGTGCTCGATCAGGTGTCGGACGAGCGCCGGTTCGATCTCGACGACGGTCTCGTCGGCGGCGAGGTCGCGGACGTCGCCGAGCGCCGTCGCGTCGGTGATGATCTTCCCCTGCACAACGTACGTGCCGCGGTCGCTGGCGTACATCGCCGGGCAGCCGCCCTGGTCGGAGTCCGTCCCGAGGAACCGTAGCCGCATGATCTTCCCTTCACCCAGCGAGTTGCTCGAACTTGCTCTGTGCAGCGTCCGCCGCCCTCAGGTGGGGCGTCAAGTGACCGGGATGGACATGTCACCTTCCTCGCAGACGGTCAGCGCGGACGGCGAGCGCGTCCTCGACCTCGTCCGGCAATTCGTGGAACCGCTGGATTCCCCGGAGGATCGCCCGCGTGTAATTTGGCCGTCCGCAGCGGGCCGGGCACCACTTGGGAGCAGTTGGCGGCGCAGTGCCGGCACCGCTCGAACTCGACCTGTGCCGACTCTTGAAGCCGCTTCAGACCGGTCCGCTGCAACCGCTTTCAACCGCCCGCTGCCTTTGGCCAGTGGGCGGTTGTGTGGATGCGGACGTCAGATGTCCTAAGCGAGCACACCACAGCCTCCGCTGGCTGGTGACGTCTTGTCGGCGGGCTTGACGCGCAGCCGCTCCCGCCGCCGGGGTTCGGTGACGGGAGCGGCCTCGGCCGGACGGGTCAGAGGCGCTTGGGCTTGGTGGTGGAGTGGGCCCAGCGCTTGTTGGTGTCGTTGACCTCCCGCTCGGCGTGGGTCAGGTCGACCTTGAACGGGATGCCCGGACGGCCGCCGACCTTGACCAGGAACTTGCCTCGGCCGGGCGGCTCGCCGTCCCGGTTCAGGGTCGGGTCCCAGGACGGCGGCGTCGACCAGTCCACGATCATGCTCTGCTCGGCGGTCGACATCCGGACGACCTCGTTGACCATGGGCATCTCGGCCTGCGGCAGGCCGCCGCAGATGACCATGCCCGCGCGTTCGGCGAAGCCCTTGGCCTTGAGCTGGTCGGCCGGGTCCGGCAGCGCCAGCAGGTCGGCCATCGTGTGCGTGATCATCGCCTGGCCCAGCCCGCGCTGGCGGTTGAGCCGGGTGAGCGCGTCCACCCGGTCCACCAGGCCCCGTCCGGCGCGCAGCACCCGCCACAGCTCGTCGAGGACGACGAAGAAGTGCCGCTGGGGCCCCATGCCCTGGTCGGCCAGGGCATGGGCGGCCTCCACCGCGCCGAACCCGTCGGACCAGCAGGCCAGCAACACGGCCGCCTGGAGTTCGGCGTCGGCGTCGTCGATCCCGCTGATGTCGATGCACACGCCGCCGGGGGAGTCCAGCCTGATCGGAGTGGTGGTGTGGTGGGCGAACGTCTCCCCCATCGGCCCGTCCAGGAGGCCGAGCAGCGACGCGTGCAGCGGGTCGACGGCATTGCGGTAGCGGTCCTCGCTGCCGCGCGCCAGGGTGATGCTGCGGAGCCGGTCCGGCCCCTCGTCGATCACCTTGATCAGGTCCGGCAGGATCGGCACGCCCTGATGGCGTTCGTCCAGCACTCGCAGCGCGGCGTTCAGGACGGTGCGCTCGGTGTCGGCGATGGGCGTGCCGCGCAGGACCGTCACCAGCGCGGCGACCATGTTCAGCCGGCGGCCGTGCGCGTCGGCCGCCAGCTTGGCGCGCGCGTCGCCGGACAGCTTGGCCGCGGCGGCGGCCGTCTCGCCCGGGTCGAGCACGTTCAGCGAGCCCAGCCCGCGGCCGAGCTTGATGATCTGCCCGCCCAGCGCGCGGATCAGGTCGACGTAGTCGGGCTTGAGGTCGCCGAGCACCATCGGGAACACGCCGTATCCCGTCAGCCCCACCACCATGCGGCGGATCAGCGTCGACTTGCCCAGGCCCGGCTTGCCCAGCACCAGCACGGAGGGGTTGTGGATCAGCCCCGCGCGCTGGAACCAGGAGATCGGGTCGCAGCAGAGCGTGGTCCCGCCCATCAGCTCCCGGCCGAGCGGCACCCCCACCATGGGAGTGCCCGAACCGGCGCCGAACGGCCACAGGCCGCACACCTGCACGGTGGTGCCGCGCCACTCCGGCGGTGCCTCGACGTACCCGGCGCGGCCGCCGCCGCGCCCGGCGAAGCCGCGCATGCCGGGCCGGGGCGCCGCGGGGCCCTTGCGCTCGGACGCGCGGTCGCGCGCCTTGTCCTTCTTCTTCTCCTTCTTGTTCTTCTTGCGGCTCTTGCGCCCGTCGTCGCCGGTCGCCGGCGCGCCGTCCGCCGGCAGGCCGAAGAGCGGATCGGTGGTGGTGCTCACATCGCCTCCCGCACCATCGCAGGAACCTGGAGATGGTCGGGCAGCACGATGCCGAGGGGCAGGGCCGCCGCGAACGCCGACGCCTGCGACCCGTACATGCGCCGCAACTGCACCCGGGCGGGCGGCGCGAGCGTGTCGATGGCGGCGGTCGCCAGCGGCAGCTCCTCCACCGACCGCACCGTGGCGGTGACCAGCATCGCGAACCGCACCAGCCCGGCTCCCTTGGCCTCCTCGCGGGCGGACTGGTCCGCCGCCGCGACGGCGACCGCGTCCCGCGCGGCGGTCTGGGCCCCGGAGATGCGGAACCGGGCGTCCTTGCGGTCCCGCTCCACGATCTTGGCCGCCGCACCCGGATCGTACGGCCGGTACAGGAGCGTGACGCGCTTGCGCGCGATGTCCCGGTGCGGGGACACCAGACCGGTCATCACGCTGGACAGCACCTCGCCGCGCGGCGCCTCCGACATTCCCCAGGTGACCGAGACGCCCGAGTCGTGGACGTACCGGTCCCAGTACTCCTGCGTCGCGACGGGACCGGCCTTGTCCCAGCTGATGTCGTCGTCGCCGAGGGTCTCCAGCAGCGACTGCGCGTCGGGGTCGTAGGCCACCCGCACGGCCTTGGCCAGCTCCGCCGCGTTCATCGGACGGGCGGTTCCGGCGCCGGTCATCGCCAGGTTCGCGGTGAGCCCGGGGATGCGGGTGCCGATCTCGCGGGCCATCTCCTCCATGGTGCGGCGCTTGGCGCCCGGCCGCGGCGCGGCCGCGTAGGTGACCGCGACCCTGGTGGAGACCTGGGCGCTGCCGGCCGGGTAGGTCCGGGCGATCTCGTCGAGGGCCTGCCGGGCCAGCTCCGGGGCGTTCGGGTCGACGTTGTTCCCGACCTCCCGCTGGAGGCGGTGGCCCAGGTCGGGCGCCGTCTCGATGGTCACGCTGGCGGCGACCAGGCTCGGCTCGAACGACAGCGAGGCCAGCCACTGCCCCCAGTAGGCGACCCAGGTGTCGATCTGGTCCTGGTCGACCAGGGCCGCCCCGTCGGCGGCGCACTCGAACACCGCGGTGTAGTGGCCGGTCGACGGGATCATGATCATCGCGAACGGGCGGCCGTAGGAGTCCTGCGCCTCCACCAGCCGGGACGCGGCCATCAGCCCCGGCAGGCGGTGGCTGCCGCGCGCGGTGATGCCCAGCGGACCGGACCGGTACAGGTGCCAGCCCTGGGAACGGCCGCGCCACCAGGCGATCCGCGCGGTGGCGGCCTGCAGGGCCGTACGGCCGTGCCGGTCCTGGACCACCAGGGGCAGCATGACGACGGCCAGGACGACCGCCGCGATCACCGCGGCCCACAGCGAGATCATGGCGGACAGGGCGATCGTCACCAGGCCCAGCATGAGGATCCCGGTGCCGAGCAGCCCGAGCCGGCCGATGCCGGGTGAGACGGGCTTACGCCAGTTCCCGTAGGTGCGCTCTACTCGGTTACCTGCTGCCACTTGGACCATCTCCCTCGTTGGCGGCGCCCTCTGCCGCGTCGCGGACGGCGTCGGCGGACTTGTCGGCGGCCGCCTTGCCCGCGCCCGCCGTCGCTCCGGCGGCCGCACCGGCCGGGCCCGCCACGGAACCGGCCGCGGCACCGCCCGCCGCACCACCGGCCACGCCGCCTCCGGCCGCACCGCCCGCAGCGCCACCGGTCGCACCGCCTCCGGCACCACCGGCCGCGCCACCACCGGCACCACCGGCCGCGCCCGCGCCGCCCGCGGCACCGCTCGCCGGGCCGCCACTGCCGCCACCGCCGCCGCCTGAACCTCCGCTGCCGGAGCCTCCGCCACCGGAACTACCGCCACCGGAACCACCGGGCGGCGTACCGCCGGACGGCGGCGGCGGGTCATCGTCGTCTCCGCCGCCCCCGCCGGAGGGACCGTTCGGCGGCGGTCCTCCTCCGGACGGGCCGCCTCCCGAAGGCCCGCCTCCGGACGGGCCGGAACCGGACGGGCCACCGCCCCCGCCTCCGCCACCGCCCGAGGAGTTGTTGCCGCCGCCGCCCCGGAGGTTGTTCACCATCCGGGCGCCCAGCGGGAGGTAGTCGGCGGCCGCGCTGGCCGTCCTCTCGGCGACGTCGTTGCCCGTGGACGACACCACCGGCACCACGAACCGCATCAGCGCGGGCAGCGCGAGCACCGCCATGATCACCAGGATCAGGCCCTGGAGCTGCGCCATCGAGTCACCGTGCATCGCCCGGAAGGCGACGGCGTAGATGGTGGCCACGACCGGCTCGTACAGCAGGTACGCCACCAGCCACGCGATCAGCTTGCGGAACCAGGCGCGGCCCTGCGGGGTGATGCTGGCCGCGCCCGCCAGCGGAAGTGCCCCGGCCAGCAGCACCAGCATCGCGCTGCGCACCACCATCATGGCGAGCTGGATCACCGACGACAGGATCGCCAGCAGAGCGACGATGAGGATCACCGCCGGCATCGCCGGCAGCAGCGCCGCGCCGAACAGCGCGCCGATCTTGCCGAGGTTGCCCTCGACGTCGCCTTCGGTGGAGGCGTTCAGGATCCACACCGAGTAGGAGTGGCCCGCCTCGATCGCCAGCCGCACCGCCGCCGTCACCGTGAAGACGGCGACGACCATGGTGATCAGCCCGGAGAACGCCTCACGGAACGGTTCGCCGCGTCTCTGCCATGCCGTCTTGCCCGCGGCGAACAGCAGCCCCAGCACGGCGACCCAGGTGACCAGCCACCCGGTCCGCTCGCGCATGAAGTAGACGGGGTCGTCGGGGTTCTCGCTGAGGGTGGGGTTGGGAACCTTGATCCACCACGTCAGCAGGACCTTGAGGATCTCGATCGCGGCGTTGGCGAAGGACTGCGCGACCATGTCGACGATGGACCCGGCGATGGACCCGGCGACGTTCTTGGCCGTGTCGTCCAGACACCAGGGAAGGACCGGCACGAGGCCGCAGCCCGGATCGGCGGCGGCCTGCGCGGCCTGCGCTGCGACGACCGACACGTCAGACACCTCCCCAGCGTGCGAAGCCGTTCAGCGACGAGACGAGCTGCTGCGAGGCCGACGGTGACCCGTTCGGCTGGAGTTCCAGCTTCCAGTCGCCGTCCTGCCACTTCACGGTGACCGCGCTCACCGACATCTGACCGGTGGAGAAGCGCATGACGAGCTGGACGACCGCGGTCTGCGGGCCGTAGGTGACGAACTGGAACCCGGCGATCTGCCCGAGGCTGCCGGGCACGACCACGTCGACGCCCCGGTTCTTGCGCAGCTTGACGTAGGCGTCCCTGCCGGGGCCGGGGATCACCTGTTCGGTGGTGATGACACGCCACTGGGTGGAGAAGACATAGCGGGAGCTGAGGTGAGTGGCGGCCAGCAGCGCCCCGAGCGGGGTGTGCGCGAAGCAGCGCGCCACCTCACCGTCGGCACTGACGACGAGAGGGCCCGCTGCCGACGAGTACGGCAGAGCCATCGTCTTGTACACCTGCCACGTGACCCCGGGCGGTGGTCCCGCGGGGACCTGCTGTGAGGTGTCACTCGGACGGCAACCGCTCGCGGGAGCCTGCGTCGCGCCGGTCGACGGAGTGTCACCGGCCTGGGGACCGGACGGCTGCTCGGAGCGTGGCGCGGGACTGCGGATGAAGGTCACCGCGCCCAGCACCGCCACCACCGCCAGGAACCCGGCCGACATGAGGAAGGCGGGGCGCCGAAACGGGCTGGATTCCTCCAGCCCGTCGTCGGCCGCCGAGGGCTGCTCCCTCATCCGATCAGGGCACCCACGAGCGCGGACGCCGAGCCGGCCAGAATGCAGGCGGCGGCCACCCAGGCCAGGCCCGACGCGTGCGCGCCGCCCTCACCGTTGCGGTGCATGACCGCCATCCGGCCGGCCGCGATCAGCACGCCCGCCACGCAGAGGCCGAACACGACCCAGGCCACCCACCGCAGCATCTTCTCCAGCTGGGCGGCGCCGGGCGGGGCCTCACCCTGCCCGGGGTTGGGAATGGCGACGGCCACGGCGTGGACCACGTCTCCCGCGGCGGTGATCAGAGTGCTAAACATGCGTTCCTCCAGTGACGATGCGTTGGAGATCGGCGGCAAGCTCCGAGAACGCCGGCGGCAGTTGGATCTGGTCGGGGGGATCACCCAGCCGCAGCGCCTCGACCCAGGGCAGCTCCCACACCCGTGGGAACGCTCCCGAGATCAGATGCAGCAACTCCCGCAGCGGTTTCGGTCGCCGGCCGGGTGCGTCGGCGACCACCACCAGGCCGACCACGCGCACGGTCGGAAGGCCACCGCCGGCCCACTGTCGCGCGGCGGCCTGGGCAGCACGCAGACCGCCCGCGTGGCCGCGCGCCACCAGTACGACACTGGCGTACCCGGGCGGGTCGGGCACTGGCCAGTACTGGCCAGAGGCCATCCCGCCCCGGACGATGTCGGCCACCGTCGATGTCCCCGCACCGCCGTGGCAACTGGTGAACCACCACGCGGGACCGGGCCCGCTGTACCCGAAGACACCCAGCTGGCTGGTGGGCGGCGGGGCCTGGCGAGGCTGGAGTACGACGTGCGGCCGTACTTTGGGCTGCTCGCTCGGCGGGCTGCCCGTCATGTAGGTGGTCGCCCCTGGCACGAGGTAACGCGGCCCGGAACCGTCCAAGGGGACACCATTCATGGTCATAGTCCCTTCGACGCACCGAGGATGTCCCCTGGTTCAAATAGCATCTCCAGGGCAGGTCGGCATGCTATAGCATCGGCGCGCCATGATCGGGGGCTTTTTGAACCGTTACATTACGGTCGACCTGTCCGAGGGGGGCGCGGCCGAGTCAATCGGCGGGCACCGAAGGGATGCCACCTCCCTTGGTCACCATATGTGAGGGGCGATTCTTATTCGTAGTCACAAGACTCGCCGACCCCGATGCGGGAGGCTGACCAGCAACGACGTCTTTAGCCCGGGCGCCGCACGGGCGAGCGGCCCGCGACGACGCCGCCCGGGACGGCTCGCGAAGCTCCGTCATGCTCCCGGCACGTCCCCCCTGACGGGGTCGCCCGCCGGCGCGGAGCCCGCCTCAGGAGCCGTGAAACGGCGCCGCGTCCGACTGCGTCTGACGTTCCGATGCGAGCCTTGATCTCCCATACCCGCCGAAACGCCCCCACCGACAGGCGTTCCACGGCGTGCGCGACCACCACGGCCGCGGCTCGCGGCCCACGGCGCCGTACCCGACGGGGCGGCGCACAAGATCGACGCGCCCGGGCCGCCCCCCGCCCGCCCGGCGCCGCCGGCCCGCCCCCCGGAGGCCGGTCATGAGGCACCACGCCAGTCGTGTCGCCGCCTTCCTGCGTTCGCGCGGCGCGCTCCGGTTTTCGGACGGGGGCGCCTTTTCACCGGCCACGGCGGTGATCGGCGGCGGCCTCGCATTCGTGATCGGCTTCGTACTGATGGTCACCTTGTTGTTCGGCGGCGGCACCGCGAACGCGTGCCCGAACCCTTCCGAGGGAACGGCTAATCAGCCACAGGCGTCCGAGCAGGCGAACTCCATTCCGAGCAACTATTTGCGGCTCTATCAGCAGGCCGGACAGAAGTACGGCATTCCATGGAATGTGCTCGCGGGCATCGGCAAGGTGGAGACCGACCACGGCACCTCTGACCTGCCCGGTGTCAAGAGCGGTGAGAACTATGCCGGTGCCGGCGGTCCCATGCAGTTCCTGCAGCCCACCTGGGACTCCTACGGGGTCGACGGCAACGGTGACGGGCGCAAGGACCGCTACGACCCCGAGGACGCCATACCCGGCGCGGCCAACTACCTCAAGGCCAGCGGCGCTCCGGGTGACATTCGCAAGGCGATCTTCGCCTACAACCACGCCGACTGGTACGTCGACGACGTCCTGGAGTGGGCCAAGAAGTACGCCGACGGGGACTTCAGCGTCGGCGGCGACAACATGGCCGGGTCGGCCGCGTGCGGCTCGGGACCGCAGGCCGCGGGGAACTATCCCCCCGGCACGGAGTGCCCCGCGGGGGCGGCCATGGGCGCCGAGAACATCACCGACCGGATGCGCTGTGTCCGCGACCAGATCAAGACCCTGTTCAAGGTGCCGCGCGGCATCGGCTGCTACCGCTCCAACGGAGGCATCCCCGGCGGCGGTGAGCATCCGCTGGGCCGCGCCTGCGACTTCATGATCAGCAGTGGCGCGCCGACGGCGGAGGAGGCGCAGCTCGGCAACGAGATCGCCGCCTGGGCGCAGGCCAACGCCAAGAAGCTCGGCATCTACTACATCATCTACCGGCAGCGCATCTGGAACCCGTCCCGGGCGGACGAGGGCTGGCGGCTGATGGAGGACCGCGGAAGCATCACCCAGAACCACTTCGACCACGTCCACATCTCGGTCGACCCCTGACCCACTGAGGAGAGAGCACAAGCGATGACCCGTTCCCTGCGGCCGGGTCCCCTGATCGCCCTGGCGGCCGTGATGGCCGTGGCCGCGACGGCGTGCGGGACAGAAGAGCCCCGCCGTCCCCCGGCGGCCGCGACGACGGCCACCCCGTCGCCCACGCCGACGGCCTGCCGGCCCACGGCGCCGTCCGAAACCCCTCACGGAGGACTGCCGGATCCGCGCGGCATCGACCGGCGTGACGCCACCGCGGTCTCCCGGGCCGCCGTGACCGTGATGTGGACCGTGGACGCCGCGATCGACGACGGCCAGCGCGACGCCTACCTGCGCGCCTGCCCCTACCTGACCCCCCAGTACGCCGTCCGCGTCGCCGCCGAGCAGGCCGTCGGGCCTGTGCCGCAGCAGTGGAAGGCCCATCGCGCCTATGCCAGGGTCCGTCTGACGCTGCGGCAGCCGGAGGGCGACCTCGACCCGGACACGCCCACCATGGCGTATCGCCAGTGGCAGGTCACCGTGACCCCCATCGGCCGCGACCAATGGAAGGGCCCGACCGTGCGAGCCATAGCGTTCGTCACCCTCACCCGCCCAACCCCTGGCGCCCCCTGGCACATAGCCCGCGTCACCACCGCCTGACCCCCACCCCACGACGGGGAAGCATCGTCCGCGCGGCGGCGGGTGCGTGGGGTGTCGCCAGTCTGCCGTGGGGGCTGCGCCCAGTGGTGTGGGGTTGTTTATGCAGGTCGTGTGTGGATTGCCGGGAGTGGACGGCGGTAAGCGGCGTGAGTGCCTTTGGTGAGGCGTCCAGTGGGCGATTGCCCGTGTCTCCGCACCCGACTACGCGCGTCCTCGCTTCTGCCCGGCCTGCGCCGTGGGCGGTGTCGGTGCTGGTCGATGGTGTTGCTGAGCTGGGAAGGGTGCCGGGGTCGTGTCGGCGGGTGTGCGGGGTGTGGTCGGGGGCGGCATTGAGACCGGACAGACGCCCAATTGATGCCTGTGCAACGTGATCAGGTGGTGCCTGTCCGCGAACATGAGTCTCGTCACGAACACCAGGCGAACTTTGGGCATCTGGACCCTCGACACCGCTCGTCCCGTGTGGTTAAGGTCTGTCTGATATCGGATCAGATGTACGTCTACCTGTCTGATCAGGAGGTTCGGCGTCTCGTACGTGAAGTCCTGTCACTTGGATGTTCATGAGCGGCTTCCTCAAATGGTCGGTGCGGGAGTTCGAGCTTGGTGTTTCTCGGTCGAGGATGGGGCGCATGCACCCATGCGGCTTTCCCTCTCATTCCACATGGCGACGTAACCGCTCAATGGTGTCAATGAGCACGCGCACCGGGCCGAGGTCGTCACGGCGAATCACCTCAGGGCAGGCAGCCGAACCGCTTCCCGCGTCCACCGGATAACCGGCGAACCGGACGCCTTTCGCCTGCATACAAACAAAACGACGTGCCGCCATGTGTGACGGTGGGAGCTGCCCGGTGAGCGCCGGGCGATACCGCTGTGCGCGGGCGGCCAGAACAGCCATCCCGGGGAAGGGACATCAATTGCTGGGTCCGTACGAGGCACTGGACGACGGTCGAATTCGCTTCCGCGGCAACCGTGTCTGCGAACCCGTGGAGGACGTCAGGAAGCTGGAGGTGCCCGTCGCGAAATTCGAGCGACGGGTGCAGGACCTGGCCACCGACAAGTCCTTCGCGAGCATCGCCAGGATCAATCACCGCATCTTCTCGACGGTGCACTCGTACTTCTCCGGGCGGGGTGCGCTGTTCACCCTCCTGCCGCTGGTCACCCGTATGATCTCCTCGCCCGGAGCGGTCCACGGAAAAGAGGCGATCAGCTACACGACGGACACCTGTCCGGTCACCCTGTCGTGGTTCGACCTGTCGAATCCCGCATTCCTCTCCGAGTCCTCCCAGATCTATCTGGAACTGGCGCTGGCCCAGCCCGGAGTGGACGAGGTGTACAGCGTGTACAACTCCTTCCGCCTGGAGGACAGCGACTTCTCCCACCTTTCGGAGTTCCACCACGTCGAGTTCGAGGGACGGATCTCCCAGCAGGACAACCTGGACTGCGCGATCGGACTCGTCGCGCGCATCGTCGGCGACCTTCTCGAGCACGAGGAGGAATCACTCGCGCATTTCCTGCCGGCCGACAGGCTGGCCGGGCTGGCCGCGCTGACCTCCCCCTCGGCGTACACCCATCTGACCTTCCGCGAGGCGCTGGACCTGCTCCGGGAGGACACCGGCGAGGACCGGTTCCGCCGCTTCACCATGGAGGGCACGTTCGGCAGCTGGGAGGAGATCCGGCTGACATGGATCTGCGGCGGTCCGGTGACCGTCAGTCAGTTCCCGCTGCTGGAGGTGCCCTTCTACCACGCCGAGGTTCCCGGCTCCGATCCGAAGGTCGCCCACAACACCGACCTGATCTGGCCCGGCTACCGCGAGGTGGTCGGCAGCGGCGAGCGGATCGGCGGGCCGGACGAGCTGGCGGCCAAGGCGGAGACCTTCCAGCTTCCGCCCGACGACTACGCGCCGTACCTGCAGACCCGGGACCTGGACGGCTGGCGCCGCAGTTCGGGTTTCGGCCTCGGCTGGGAACGCCTTCTCCAGGGTCTGCTCGAAATGCCGGCGATCTGGGACGTCTGCCACTTCCCGCGGACGCACCTGACGCTCAAGCCCTGACCCATCTTCAGCTCCCCCCTCATCACACAGGAGGACCCGGTTCATGGTGTTGATCTCTGACGAGAAGTTCGAGGAGTTCTTCCAGCCCTACGCGCAGAACGTGGAGGGCTTCTACGAGGCGTCGTACTGGCGGCTCTGCGACGAGGTCATCCGGGAACTGATCCGGCGCCATCTCGGCGTGCGGCCCGGTGACCACATCGTGGACGCCGGCGGCGGCACCGGCCGCTGGGCCCGCTGGTGCGTGCGCGAGCTCGGCACCCGCGTGACGATCGCCGACCGGTCGGCGGCGATGCTGGACAAGGCCGCGCGCGATCTGGGCGAGGCGCCGAACAAGGACGTCGCCGACCGGATCGAACTGCTGCACTGCGACATCGAGGACGCTCCGGAGCTGCCCAGCGACTCCTTCGACGGCGTGGTCAGCATCTACAACATGCTGAGCTTCAACACCGACCCCGGCCGGGCGTTCGCCACCATGCACCGGGCGCTGAAGAGCGGCAAGAACGGCCTGATCATGGGGCAGGGGTACGCCAACGCGCTCGCCTCGAAGTTCAACCGGGACCACGCCTCCCCCGAGGAGATCCGCAAGCTGGCCGAGACGTCGGTCGTGCAGTGGGCGCCGCACGTCCCGGCGCTGCGGGTGTTCTCCGCCGACGACCTGACCCGGCTGGCGACCGAGGCGGGATTCGAGGTGCGCGGCGTCTACGGGGTCACCACCCTGCTGACCCCCGGGCCGGAGGACTTCACCTACCCCTACGAGACGATGAGCGAGATCTCCAAGTCGCTGGACGACCCGGCCGTCTTCGAGGTCGCCCTGGAGCAGGAGCTCGCCGTCAACGGTCTGCCCGGATGGGCCGACCGCGGGGTGAACCTGATGGTCCACGTCCACAAGCCATGACGGTGACGACGGCCGAAGAGGCGGCGCAGCCCTACGAGCATCTGGCGCAGGTCTACGACCGGTGGACGGCGGAGAACGACTACGAGTCCTGGTGCGACTTCGTCGAGGAGCAGTGGCGCGCCGGTCCGCTGCCGGTGCGCGAGGTGCTGGAGGTGTGCTGCGGGACGGGGACGGTCCTGCGGCATCTGGCCGACCGGGGGTACTCCGTCACCGGTTTGGACCGTTCTAGTCGGATGCTGGACCAGGCCAGGGAGAAGCTGGGCGCCGAGCCTCCCCTGATCCGGGCCGAGCTTCCCGACCTGCCCGCCGAGGGGCCGTTCGACGCGGTGCTGTGCCTGTTCGACAGCGTCAACTACCTGTGCGACGAGGCCCAGGTGCGGGAGACGATGCGGGCGGTGCACCGGGTGCTGCGGCCGGGCGGCACCTTCGTCTTCGACGTCAACTCCCGGCACAAGCTGGGCGAGGTGTTCGGTTCGTCGCACTACGGCGACGACCTCGGGGATTTCGCGTACGTCTGGCGGAACCGGTTCGACCCGGACACGTTCCGCTGCGACTTCCTGATCACCTTGTTCGTGCGCTCCGCCGACGGGACCTACACCCGGTTCGAGGAGCGCCACACCCAGCGGGCCTACGAGCGGGAGCATCTGCGGTCGCTCGCGCGGGACGCGGGGTTCACCGGCGTGGAGGTCTACGACGACTACCGGCCGCGGCCGGTGGGCCCGCGGACCCTGCGGGAGACCTGGGTCCTCACCAAGGCCGTGGAGGCATGATGGCCGGGCGGGTTCTGGAACGCACGGAACTCGCCCGGCCGCCGCGCTTGCGGCCGGGCGACGTCATCGGGGTGGTGAGCCCGTCCGCACCGGGGGCGCCCGTCGCGCCGCGGCGGTTCGCCCGGGCGGCCGACGCCCTGCGGGACATGGGGTTCGAGGTCAGGGAAGGATCGCGGACCTGGGGCACCGGCCACAGCGCGGGCACGGCCCGGGAGCGCGCCGACGAGCTCAACGAGTTCCTCCGCGACCCCCGGGTGCGGGCGGTCGTGGCAACGATCGGGGGACACACCTGCAACGCGGTGCTGCCCCTGCTCGACTACGACGCGCTGCGCGCCGACCCGAAGATCATCGTCGGGTACAGCGACATCACGGCGCTGCTGCTGGCCTGCGTCACCAGGTCGGGGGTCGTGACGTTCCACGGCCCGACGCTGCTGGCCGAGTTCGGCGAGTTCCCGGCCCCGCTGCCCTACACCCGGGACGGCTTCCTTGACGTCCTGTGCCGGGCCGAGGCGCCGGGGCCGTTGCGGCAGCCGCCGGAATGGACCGACGAGTTCCTGCTCTGGGACGCGCGGGACACGCGGCCGCGGTCGCTCGCTCCCAGCCGCCCGTGGTCGTGGCTCGCCGAGGGCAGGGCGGCCGGACCGCTCCTCGGGGGCAATCTCGACACCCTGTCCGTGCTGGGCGGCACCGGCTACCTTCCCGACTTCCGCGGCGCGGTCCTGCTGTGGGAGACCATCCAGACGTCCCTGAGCAGGATCGACCAGTTGCTGACCCACCTGGAGACGCTGGGCGTCATGGACGACCTGGCCGGGATGATCGTCGGACACGGGTTCCGGGCCGACCCCGGATTCGAGGAGGAACTGCAGGGCCATGTCGCCGAGCGCTACGGCTCCCGGGGCTTCCCCGTGGTGGCGGGCGTGCTGGCCGGCCACTGCGACCCGATGCCGACCCTCCCGCTGGGCTGCGCGGTCGCGCTCGACTCCAGGCGAGGATCGATCGAGGTCGTGGATGCCGCTGTTCGATGACGAGATCTGCGAGGGCGCCGCGGAGGCGCTGGCCGAGGCCGGTTTCACCCGGCTGCTCGCCGTCCCCGCCGTGCCCGCGGGCACCCCGCGCGGGTTCCGCTATCCGCTGCGGACGAAGACGTCGGACGGCGGCGAGTGGTTCCTGCGTTCGTGGGGGACCGACTTCGAGATCGTGAGCCGCTCCTGGCTGCGGCGCGGCATGCGGGCGTCCTTCTCGCTCGGCTGGGCCGTCATGCCGGAGGGGCAGACCGACCGGCTCCTCCTGCTCGAAGCCTTCGAGCCGGACGCCGCGGCGGCGGACGAGCGCGGGCGGCGGGTGCTGGAGATGCTGGAACCCTACGTCTGCCGGTCAGCTGTGGCCGGGAGCGCCCAGTGGGGGTACGCGGCGTTGCGCGTGGCGGCGCTGCTGAGGTCCGGTGCGGCGGCGGAGGTCTCGCGTTGATCAGCGACGGCTACCTGCGCACTCTCGAGGACGCGCAGTTCGTGCTGCCCGGGTCGTACGGCCGGGGCATTCCCGTGTGGCAGGACGCCGGGTTGCGGCTGGCGCGCCGCCTGGTGTCGGCGTTCGAGTCCGTCCTCGCGCAGTGGTGGACGCCCACGATCGTCGAACACCCCTTCCTCATGCCCGCCGCCGGGTACAGGGACGTGTTCGGCGACTACACCAACGTCTTCGAGGCGCTGGTCCCCGAGGCGGGAGGGCCGTGCGTGCTCGCCCCCGACAACATGGCGGCCAGCGTCGGATGGCTGCGCGAGCACGGCGGCGAGGGGCCGCTCGTGGCCGTCGGGGGGCTGCTGCGCGAACTGGCGGGCGGGGCCCAGCCGCTGTTCCGGGACCGTCACATCTGGCCCGCCGTCCAGGTGACGCAGCTGGTGCCGCAGAACCGGGCCGTGGACGAGCTGGAACGCCACCGGCTGGCGATCACGCGGTTGCACGAGCTGCTCTGCCTCCCGGTGATGACCGTGCGCACGCCCGCCCTCGCCTCCTACGGCAGGACCACCTACCTCACCGTCAGCTGCCTGCCCGACGGGCGGCCCACGGTCACCGCGACGCTCTACGTCATGTCCGAGCGCTACCGCGACCGGCTCGGCGCGGGCGCCGAGGTGATCGACGTCGGGTTCACCGGCAAGCTGCTGGCCCTCGTCGCCATGCACCACCGGGACGGCTCCGGGCTGGCCCTGCCCTCGGCGCTCGCCGACACGCAGGTCGGCGTGCTCGTCGACAAGGACGACGGGCGGATCGAGCGGTGGCGGACGCGGCAGGCGGACGAAGGTGTCCGTGTCCGACCGGTGGCCTGCGGCCAGAAGCACGGCGCCCGGCGGCGCGCGGAGCGGCGGCTGCGGCGGCACGGCGTACCGCTCGTTCTCGGCGTCCGGGACGAGGGGCTGCGCATCGCGCGCCGCTACCCCCTGCACCGGTCGGACGTCCCCGGACTGCCGGAACCGGCGGCGCTGCGCGGCGAGCTGGCCGCCCACGACGACCGTCTGCGCCGGTCGGCGGACCGCCGCTTCACCGCCGGGCTCAGGCAGGGGGGAGTGCTGGCGGCGCGCTGCGACGGATGCGCGGCGGCCGACGGCGAGCGCGTCTTCGGGTGGATCGTCCCGGCGGCGCGCACGCCCTGCGACGAATGCGGCGCGCCGGGAGGCGAGGTCCTGCTCGGGGAGCGCTTCTACTGACGGTCACGGTACGACGGAACGAGGGGTGCGAACATGAGAGCGCTGCGCGATTCCAGTGATGTGCGCGACGACACCGACGAACTGCGCCGGCGGCTCCGGGAGGACGGCTACGTCTTCCTGCCCGGGACGCTGGACCCGGCGAAGGTCGAGGCGGTCTCCGCCGACCTGCGCGCCGCCATGTACCGGGTCGGCTGGCTGGACGATCCCGGCACCACCCGGGTGAAGTCCCGCGACCGCCGGTTCACCCACGAGTCCAGGGCCCGGGAGTACGCCGAGCTGCAGAGCGTCGAGTCGTTCCACCGGCTCGCGCACGACCCGATCCTGATGGATCTGACGTCCGAGCTGCTCGGCGGCCGCGTCTTCAGCCATCCGGCGCACGTGTGCCGGCTCTCCTTCCCCGTGGACGGGCCCGCCGACTTCCTGACCCGTCCCCACCAGGACTTCGTGGTCCTGCACGTGGCCACCGACGTGCTGACGGTCTGGTTCCCGTTCACGCCGTGCTCGGCCGAGCATCAGGGGCTGTGCGTGCTAACGGGCTCGCACCGGGAGGGCTTCCGGCTCCCCGATCCGGACGTGGGCGGCAGGCGCCCGCTGTACGTGCGCGTGGACCCCGACGATCCGCGGTGGGCCACGGCCGAGTACCAGCTCGGCGACATCGTGATCTTCCACAGCCTCACGGTGCACGGGTCGAGGCCCAACCGCAGCGACCGGGTCCGCGTGTCGGCCGACGTCCGCTACCAGCTCCCGACCGATCCGATCCGCCCCGAGTTCCTGCATCCGCACGGCTGGCCGGCCACGCCCGACTGGCCGGAGCTGACGCGCGGGTGGACGTCCCAGGAGTGGATCTCCACACCGGAGGTTCCGCAGATACCGCCACCGCCGGACATGGAGTACCTGGAGATACTGCGATCGCTGAACCCGCCGCCGTCGCGGCTGCTGTCCGCGTCGTGAACGCGCGCGCTCACGACGGCCCCCGGGCCGGCTGCGTCGAGCTGACGACGACCTCCACCCTCCGGCCGACGCTGATCCGGACGTACCGCTCGTTCTTCCGGCGCGTCCGTCACTCCGGGTGCTTCCGCGTTCTGGTGACCGTCGACCCGGCGTATCCGGTCAGCGAGGACGAGGCCGAGGAGGTGCGCGCCTTCCTGCGGGACCTGCCCCGGGCCGACGACCGCGTCTGCTCCGTCGTGGTCGAGGAGTTCCCCCGGCACGTCGGCCTCCAGGGGGCGTTGTCGGTGCTGTTCGCGCACAAGCGCGCGCCGGTCGGCGTCCATCTGGAGGACGACTGGGAGTTCATCCGCGACGTCGACCTGGACGCGCTGGTCGAGGACCTGGTCGAGCAGGAGAGCACGCAGATCAGCTTCGCCAGCGACCACGTCGCCCGGGGCGGGACGTTCGACCGGGAGGGCGAGGTCGAGACCGTCCCCGGCACCAGGGTCCCGCTGCGCCGCCTCACCGCGGCGAGCTGGGCGGCGTACAAGCTGCCGCTTGGCCCGCACGTCCACCAGACCGCCCGCTGGGTGCCGACCTTCGCCAAGGCGCTGGTGCTGTCCGACCCGATCCGCTGCCCGGACGAACGGGTCCGGGAGCATGTCATCGCCGAGGACTCGCGGACCTACCACAACGCGCTGTGGACCGAGGAGGTCGTGGTCCGCGACATCGGCCGGGACTGGCTCCGCAAGCGTGACTCGCACAAGGTCCTGGTGCCCCGGCGGCCCTCCCCCGGCGGCGCCCTCGGCCTGCCCCGCGACGGGGACGTCCCGCCGCGGCCGCGGTCGGCCGCGTACCGGGCCGACGAGCGGCGGCTGCTCGGCACGCCGCCGGGCCGCCCGGCCGACCGGCACGACGACTCCCCGCTCCCGTTCCTGGAGCGGGCCGAGGGAGCCGTCGTCTGGGACGTGGACGGTCTCCCCTACATCGACCTGCTGTGCGGCGACGGGGCGGTGATCCTGGGGCACGACCATCCCGCCGTCACGCGGACGATCCGCGAGCGGACGGTCAACGGGCTGGCCCTGGCGCCGGCGTTCCCCGCTCGCGTCGTCGCGGCGGATCTGGTCGCCAAGGCCGTGCCGGGAGCCGAGGCGGTGCGGTTCTCCTCCGGCGCGGTCCAGGCCGTCCGGACGGCCGCCGACGCGGCCCGCCGGTTCACCGGCCGCCCGGCGGTGGTGGCGGCGGGGCCGGTGGCCTGGCCGTCGGGCGGCTCGCTGCGGACGTCCGCCGGGGCCGACGTCACCCCGTTCGATATCGCCCCGCTCGACGACGTGGCGGACGAGGAACGCCTGATCGACCTGGTCGCCGCGGAGGGGGCCCGGATCGCCGCCGTGCTCGTGGCCGGGCCGCTCCACCGCCCCCTGACCGAGGGTTTCCTGCGGCGGCTGCGCCGGGCGTGCCATCGCGAGGGCACGCTGTTCATGCTGGACGAGGGCCTCACGGCGTTCCGGATGCCCGGCGGGCTCGCCGCCCGGCACGAGGTCGTCGCGGACCTGGCCTGCCTGTCGCACGGACTGGCCTCGGGCCTGTCGGCGGCGGCCGTCGCCGGACGGGCCGACGTCGTGGACGCGGCGCCGGAGGACGGCGACGCCGCCCGGACCGGTGACGTCCTGGTGTTCGAGGTGATGAAGGCGTGCCTGCGCGAGTACGCCCAGCCCGAACACCACGAACGCCTGGCCGCGACCGGGCGGCGCCTGCGCGAGGCCCTCGACGGCGTCGCCGCCGCCAAGGGTCTCGGGAAGGTCGTCCACGGCCACGACCAGATGCCCTACCTGCGTTTCACCGGCACTCCCGCCGTCGACCAGGAGATCGTCGGCGAGCTGGCCCGGCGCGGGGTGCTCGCGCGCACCGGTCCCAACTTCGTGAGCCGGGCGCACGACGAACAGACCGTCGACGTGGTCGCGGACGCGTTCGCCCGGTCGCTGGACCGGGCGCTGGAGACGGGAGGTGCCGCACGTGTCCAACGTTGACGATGTGAGGGGAGCGCCCGTGTCGGACCGGTACCTTCGCCCCGCCGCCGGTGCCGTGGTCGATCCGGAAGAGATCACGGAGCTGTGCGCGCGGCTGCGCGCACCCGGCTGCCCGCCCCAGGGGACCGTCCGGCTCGGCCCCTGGGAGCTGGAATACCGCCACCCGCGCGCGTTCGCGTCGACCGTGGAACTGCTGTTCCGGGACCGCATCTACGACGTCGACGGCCTCGCGCCGCCCGGAGTGATCATCGACGGCGGTTCGTGGCTCGGGCTCAGCGCGCTGCACTGGCGCCGGCTGTTCCCCGGCGCGCGGATCCTGGCCTTCGAGCCCGACCCGGAACTGTTCGAGGTGCTCACCGGGAATCTGGAGCGCAACGGCGCGGCGGACGTGCGGGCGCACAACATCGCCCTCGCCGGGCAGAAGGGGGAACTGGAGTTCCTCGCCACCGGCACCGACGCGGGGAGCCTGCGCGTGCGGTCCGCCCCGGGCCGCATCACCACGGTGCCCGCGGAGACCCTCAGCGGCTACGTCTCCGAACCGGTGTCGCTGCTCAAGCTCAACATCGAGGGTTCCGAATGGGAGGTCGTCGACGAACTGGGCGACCGGCTCGCCCAGGTGGACCAGGTGCTCATCGAGTACCACGGCTTCAACGAGCTGCCGCAGACGCTGCACCGCATCCTCGGCCGCCTGGACGAGCACGGCTTCACCTACATCGTCAGCCACTTCAACGAACGCAACCGCGCGTGTGTGCCGCCGCTGCGGCTCACCGCCGGCTTCCGCTACTTCCTGCTGATCTACGCGCGCCGGCTCGGCGGCACCGGATGAGGTGATCGCGGATGGGACTCTTCGCCGACCATCAACCCATGTTCGTCGAGGTCGAGACGACCACGTACTGCAACCGGCGGTGCGACTACTGCCCGAACAGCGTGTTCGACCGCGGACTGCGGCGGAACGAGGTCAGGATGCCCGAGGACCTCTTCTACAAGATCGTGAGCGATCTCGGCCGCAACCACTTCTGCAACCAGTTCAGCCCGCACAACTACGGGGAGCCCCTGGCCGACGAGCGCATGCCGCACCTGCTGGAGATGGCCCGGCACGAGATGCCCAAGGCCAGGATCGCGCTCTACACCAACGGGGACTACCTGACGCCCGAGCTGTTCGAGCGGCTCCTGCCCTCCGTCGACGCCTTCGTCATCACCCAGCACGGCGAGAAGATGCCGCCCGGGGTCAAGGCGATCTTCGACGAGCACGGGGGTTCGCACCCGAAGATCCGGTACAAGACCGCGCAGTCGATCAAGCTGAACGCCTCCAACCGCGGCGGCCTCATCCCGATCCAGGTCAACCGCCGCAAGGCCTGCGGCGTGGTGATGAACGAGCTGCACATCAACGCCCACGGCCAGCTCATCCTGTGCTGCGAGGACTACCTGGCCCGCAAGACCTTCGGGAACATGCGGGACATGACGATCGAGGAGGCCTGGTCCTCCGAGGAGCGCATGCGGGTGCACCGCGCCAACGTCCGCGGTGAATTCCAGCTGGACCAGTGTGCCACCTGCGGCTACGGCCGGATGACGTGATCGGCCGGAACGCGCCGGGCCGCGTGGTGGCGCTGTCGCCGCACTTCGACGACGCGCTGATGTCCGTCGGCGGCCTGCTGGCGGCGCTGGACGCCCCGGTGACCGTCGTCACCGTCCACGGCGGCGTGCCGCCCGACGGCACCGCGTCCGAGTGGGACCGGCTGTGCGGATTCGCCTCCGGCGCCGAGGCCGCGCGGGCCAGGGCGCTGGAGGACCGCCGCGCCTGCGGCGTCATCGGCGCCGATCCGGTGCACCTGGCGTACCCGGACGGGATCTACGGCGCGCCGTCGTCTCTCGACGCGCTGACCGAGGTGATCGAACGGCTGGTCACCGAGGACGCGCTGGTGCTCGTCCCGGCCGCGGTGTGCCGCCACGCCGACCACCACCGCACCAGGGACGCCGCTCTCGCCGCCCTGGCAGGGCTGGACGCGGACGTCTGGCTGTACGCCGACCAGCCGTATGCGGGCCGGTCGCGGCACTGGGGCGGGCCGGGTGCCGAGTCGCTGGCCGACGACGTCTGGCGGGACCGGATGGCGCCGGCCGTGACGCGGTTCGGGCTGGCGGAGGCGCGCACCGTCCGGCTGACGGCGCGGGACTGGGCGGTGAAGCACCGCGCGGTCCTGGCGTACGCGTCGCAGCTGGTGCCGCTGGCGACGTACGCGGGCCACTTCCTGGCCTTCGAAGGGCCCCTGAACACAGAACTCGTCTGGCGGGTCGGGGCGCGGCCGGTGGCGGCGCGCCCCGTCCGGGAGGAGAGAACAGAGGCAAGGTGACGATCTTCTTCTACTGGTCCGGCCAGGACTTCGACTTCGGCAACTACCTGGCGGTCGCGTCCGCCGCGCGGCACGCCTCCGGGGCGCGGGTCGTCGTGGTGGTGGACGACCCTCCGGTGGACAACCCGCACTTCGACAACGTGCGGCGGCTGCCCGGGGTCGCGGTGGAGCCGCTGGACCTGGCCGCGCTGCTGCCGCCGGTGCTGCGCGAGCTGTACGGCCGCATGCGCTTCGTGGCGCACCGGTCGGACCTCGTGCGGCTCGCCCTCCTCGCCGAGCACGGCGGCATCTACCTCGACACCGACACGCTGACGTGCGCCGACCTGGGCAGCACGCCGGAGGTGCTGCTGCTGGACGACGGCAAGATCGTCCATCTCGGCTGCCTGGCGCTGCCCGCCGGGCACCCCGTCCTGACCGCCACGCTGAAGGCCCTGGAGAGCTTCTCCGACGCCGATCTGGACGTCTACCAGAGCCTCATCTACATCTGGACGCGCATCGTGCGCGAGCACTCACCGCCCGTGGAATTCGGCGAGCTCGACGCGTACTTCCCGATACACTGGCGGGATTGGGAACTGGCGTTCACCCGGCGTCTTGCGGCGGACCGCATCCGCGTCCTGCACCACTACGGCTACTACAGCCGGCGGTACACGCGGGTGATGGACGAGGAGTGGATCCTCCACAACGACTGCCTGTTCAGCGACCTCGCCCGGCCGCTGCTGCGCGACCTGCACCGCATGGGATGGCCGGTCGGCGCCGCCATCGCCGCTCCGCGGGGGCCTGAACAGGACGGATAGACTGACGCACGGACGCGTCGGCGGACAGGCGAACCGCGAACAATGATGAGGGCGATGTGAGCAACGGCAGCTTCATCTCGACCACAATTCCATACGTCAACGCGCGGCCTCATCTCGGGCATGCGCTGGAGTATGTTCAGGCGGATTGCTTCGCGCGTTTCCGACGCCTTCAGGGAGGCGATGTCTTCTTCCTGACCGGCTCCGACGAGAACAGCCTGAAAAACGTCCTCGCCGCGGAGGCCGAGGGCATTTCCACCCGCGAGCTGGTGGACCGGAACGTCGTCTACTTCGAGCAGCTCACCGAGCAGTTGGGGATGAGCCAGGACGACTTCATCCGGACCAGTGTCGACCGGCGGCACATCGAGGGCGCGTCCCGGGTCTGGGAGCTGATCGCCGCCAACGGCGACATTTACAAGAAGACCTACGAGGGGCTCTACTGCGTCGGCTGCGAGCAGTTCTACACGCCGGCGGAACTGGTGGACGGAAAGTGCCCCGAGCACCTGGTGCCGCCGGAGCTGGTGAGCGAGGAGAACTACTTCTTCCGGCTCTCCCGGTACCAGAACCAGTTGCTGGACGCGTTGAAGTCCGGCGCGCTGCAGATCGTGCCGACCAGCCGTTACAACGAGGTCGTGAGCTTCGTGGAGTCGGGGCTGGAGGACATCAGCGTCTCCCGCTCCACCGAGCGCGCACGCGGCTGGGGCATTCCGGTGCCCGGCGACCCCAGCCAGGTGATCTACGTCTGGATCGACGCGCTCACCAACTACATCACCGCCCTGGGATGGGTTGACGGCGACGAGAAATACCGGCGCTTCTGGGAGGACGCCGAGTCCCGCGTCCACGTCCTCGGCAAGGGCGTCACGCGGTTCCACGCGGTCTATTGGCCGGCGATGCTCATGTCGGCGGGGCTGCCGCTGCCCACCAAGACGGTCGTCCACGGCTACATCACCGCCAACGGGCGCAAGCTCAGCAAGTCGCTGGGCAACGTCGTCGACCCCGTGGCGATGGTCGAAAAGTACGGCTTGGACGCGGTGCGCTACGCCCTGCTCGCCGACATCTCGCCGTTCGAGGACGGCGACTTCAACGAGGAACGGCTCGTCCAGCGCTACACCACCGACCTCGCCAACGGCCTGGGCAACCTGGTGAGCCGCGTGGCCAGCATGATCGGCCGGTACCGGGACGGGACGATCCCGCAGGCCGCGGGCGAGCGCACCGACCAGGACGAGCAGCTCGCCCGGCAGGCGGCCGAGAGCGTCGAGGGCGTGGTGGCGGCGATGGGCCGCTACGACCACCGCGAGGCGCTGGCCCATGTCGGCGACCTGATCCGCGCGTCCAACTCCTACGTCGACGGCAACGCGCCGTGGCACCTGGCCAAGGCGGCGAAGGCGGGCGACGAGGCGGCCTCCGCCCGCATGGACACCGTCTTCCTGTACCTCACCGGCGCCATCCGCCAGGTGGGCCTGCTGCTGCTGCCGTTCCTGCCCGCGTCGGCGGAGAAGATCCTGGCGACGATCGGCGAGGAGAGCCGCCGCCTGGGCGACCCGGGGGACTGGCTGGAGGGTCTGCCGGGCCGCACAATGGTGAAGCCCGAGCCGATCTTCCCCCGGATGGACGTGCTGGATTGAGCGACGAGCCCAAGCCGACCGAGCAGGAAACCGAACACAAGCGCACCGCCGTGGCCCTCGTCGGCTGCGGCACCGCGGGCGGCGCCCACGCGATCACCGTGTCCCGCCATGAGACCGCCGAGCTGGTGGCCTGCACCGACATCGACGGTGCGAAGGCGCGCGAGCTGGCGGCCGGGCACGGCGCGCGGGCCGTGGACACCCTGGACGAGCTGGTCGCCGCCGGCCCGCGGGTCGTCGTGGTCGCGGCCGGGCCCGCCGAGCAGCCCGGCATCGTGCGGCGGCTCGTGGAGCTGGGGTTCCGCGGCGGCGTCCTGTGCGAGAAGCCGCTGGCGCTGTCGCTGGCCGAGGCGCGCGAGACGGTGCGGTACGCCGCCGACCACGGGGTCACGCTCGCCGTCAACCACCAGCGCCGGTTCGGTGCGCCGTTCGTCCGGGCGCTGGAGCTGCTGCGCGACGGCCGCGTCGGCGCCCCGGTGCGCATCGAGGCGTTCGGACCCAAGGGCACCCTGCTGGACTGGGGGCCGCACTGGATCGACTTCGCCCGGATGGTCGTGGACGACGACCCGGTGACGTGGGTGGACGGGCTGGCCGACTTCACCGAGCCGCAGGCGCACGCCGGGCTGCGGCTCGAAGGGCACGCTCTGATCACCTGGGAGCACGCGGGCGGGGTCCGGGGCGTCCTGGAGACCCGGCGCACGCCGCTCGGGCAGCCGCTGGTGCGGATGTGGGGCACCGGCGGCGCCATCGAGATCGGCTGCGTGGTGTCCGACGGGGACGGCGGCTGGCGTCCCGGTCCCGGGCTGCGCGTGGTCGACGGCTCCGTGGAGACCGACGCCGACATCGAGAGCCCGCTCGCCGCGACGCAGTGGCTGCGTTCCCTGGACGAGCTGATCCGCGCGCTGGACGAGGGCAGGCAGCCCGCGCACGACGCGGCCCGCGCGACGGCGGCGCTGGAGATCTGCCTGGCGGGTTACCGCGCCGCCCTCGGCGGCGGCCGTCAGCGCCTTCCCCTCGATCCGGAGTACTCGCTGCGCGAGGGCGTGGCGGCCGGCGGGCCGGACGCCGGGTGACGGCCGAGCGCATCCTCCTGGTCTCGGACGACTTCGGTCGTCAGGTGAGCGTCACCGCGTCGGCGATGGCCCGGCTCGAGGCCCTGGGCCGGGTCACGCATCTGCCCGACACCGCTGGCGAGCAGGCCGTGCTGGACGCGCTGCGCGACAGCACCGCGCTGGTGGTGGCCGGGTGGGCGACCCGGCTGCCCCGGCTGACGGCCGCCCGGCTCGACGGGCTGCCCCGGCTGACCTTCATCGGCTGCGGGCAGGACAACCGGTGGCGGTTCCTCGAACCCGCCGAGGCGGTGGAGCGCGGCATCACGCTGGTCGACTCGTCGGGCTCGATGGGCTGGACGGTGGCCGAGTTCGGGCTCGGCCTCATCCTGTCCTGCCTGCGCCGGATCCCGGCGCACCACGCGGCCGTGGCCGCCGGGGGCTGGTACGACGGCTGGACCGACGACGACGGCATCGACCGCGACCTGCGCGGCAGCCGCGTCGGCATCGTCGGCATGGGCGAGATCGGGCGGGCGCTGGTGGAGATGCTGCGTCCCTTCGGCTGCCGGGTCGACGTCTGGTCGTCCTATCTCGACGACGCGCGGGCGGCCGAGCTCGGCGTGCGGGTGCGGCCCGTGCGGGACCTGGCCGGTTCGGCGGACGTGCTCGTCGTCGCGACGCAGCCGCGGCGCGACACCGCCGGCATCGTGGACCGCGCCGCCGTGGCGGCGCTGCGCCCCGGAACGGTGGTGATCCTGCTCGGCCGCGCGTCGACCGTCGACTTCGAGGCGCTGGTCGAGCGGGTCGTCGCGGGGGACATCACGCTTGGCATCGACGTGTGGGACGCCGAGCCCGCCGAGGCCGGCCACCCGCTGCGGGGCCTGCCTAACGTCGTCCACACCCCCCATGTCGCGGGCCGGCTGCGGGCGGCGAACCAGCGGATGTTCAGCGAGGTCGTCGACGACCTGGAACGGCTGCGGTCGGGGAACGCACCGAGGTGGGCCGTCTCCCCGGAGCGTGCTCGGCGCGTCGCCGCGACACGGCGGTGACGATCAGCCGCCCTGCCTGCTCCAGCCGTCGAGCACGGCCCGCTCGGTGGCGGGGTCGAGTCCCGCCTTGCGTTCGCGTGCCGGCCCCAGCGAGCGTTCCCAGTCCAGGCAGGCGCGGACGGTCTCGGCCAGCGGACGGGACCTGAGCCCCGCCTGCGACGCGGGCCGCGGGTCCCGGCTCAGCAGCCCCGCCTCCTCGGGACGGCGCACCCACAGCGGCAGGGAACGCGGCCCCGACCACGGGGTCACACCCGCCGCCAGCAGGAAGTCCTGGGGCACCCACACCACGTCGCAACGGGTGCTCAGGGCGGCGGCCATGCCGTCCAGCACGGCTCCGAACCCGACCGGCGTCCCGACGGCGTCGAACGCGCCGGACCGTCGCCGCTCGGCGCACTCCACAAGCCATTCCGCCAGGTCCGCGACGTCGATCCACTGGACGAGATCGTCCGGCCCGCCCGGCGCGAGCACGGTGCCGCCGCGCGCGAGCCGCGCCGGCCAGTAGCCGAACCTGTCGGACCGATCTCCCCGGCCGACGACCAGACCGGGCCGGACGATGAGGGCGCGCGGCCCGAACAGCCGCGCGACCGTCTGCTCCGAAGCCCGCTTGGCCTGCGGGAACGGCCCGGCCTCATCCGGCTCGACCAGCTCGGCGTCCGTCGTGGCGCCGGGCGTGGAACGGTCGCGGTACACCAGGCAGGACGAGACGAACGTCCAGTGCCCCACGCGGTCGCGCATCCGTTCGGCGAGCAGCCGCACGTGCCGGGCCGGACGGCGCGCGACATCGATCACCGCGTCGAACGTCCCGTCCGGTGGCGGGCCCGGGTCCGCGAGGGACCAGTCGGCCCGCACGTGGGTCGTGCCGGGCGGAGGAGGCCCGGACGCGCCACGGGTCAGGCACACCACCTGGTGGCCGCGGGCGAGCGCCGTCTCGGCCACCGCGCGCGACAGGAAGGCCGTTCCACCCGTGACCAGCACCCGCATGCCGCTCGCCCCTCTCCGGCCGGGCGGGCGGGGGCGACGGCGCCGCACGGGCGCCGTCGCGGGCTCTTGCCCGCCGCCCGGCACGAATATTATGATCACGCGGCGAACCTGGCGGAACCGAGACAAAAGGCCGGTGTCCGCCGCCGCGCAGCCGTCGTCTTCTCGGCCCCGCCCGACGGGGCGCGACGCCGGCACGAGTGGGGGTTGGGGGCCGATTGGGTGAGCCGACCCCGGCGAAGCTGCCCGTTTCGGCGCGCCGGATGGGATGGACGGCTCTGCCGCCCAAGGTCCGTCTCGCCATCGAGGATCGGCTCGGTTCGTCCGTCGTAACGTCCGGCACCCGGCACGGTGGCTTCTCCCCCGGAGTGGCGGCCGTCGTGACGTGCGCCGACGGGGCGGAGTACTTCGTCAAGGCGGTGCATCCCGACCTCAATCCCGTGTCCCCGGGGATGTACCGGGAGGAGGCCAGGTGCGCCGCCGCGTTGCCGGGCCGGGTGCCCGCCCCGCGGCTTCACCACGTCCACGACGACGACGGCTGGATCGCGCTCGTCTTCGAGGCGGTCGACGGCGCTCCGCCCGAGGTGCCCTGGCGGGCGGCGGACGTGCGGCGGCTGCTGGGCACCCTCGAACTGCTGACCGCCGCGCCGGTCGGCGGGGACCTGGCCGCCCTCCCGACCGTTCCGGCCCGGCTGGACGAGAGCTTCCGGGCGTACCGGCGGCTGGCCGACGCGAACGCCGACTCGGACGGCTCGGGCGCCCTGTCGGACTGGGAGCGCCGGCACCTGGACCGGCTGGCCGCGGCCGCCGAGGACGCCCTGGAGTTCACGGCGGGCGACTTCCTGGTGCACCTCGATCTGCGCGCCGACAACATCGTCTCGTCCCGTGACGGCGACTACATCGTCGACTGGTCCTGGGCGTCCGCCGGAGCACCCTGGATCGACAAGGTGTGCCTTCTGGTGAACGTGGCGACCTACGGCGGCGACCCCGAACCGTTCGTCGCTGCCGACCCCGTTCTGGCCTCGGTGCCGCCGGAGCACGTCACCGCCTTCCTCGCCGGGCTCAGCGGCATGTGGGCCGAGGCCGTCGCGCAGCCGCCGCCGCCCGGAATCCCCAATCTGCGCGCCTTCCAGGATCTCCAGGCCACCGCGGTGCGCGCGTGGATCCGCGCCCGGACGGGGTGGGACTGACGCCCGGGGGCCCATGCGTTCGACCGGTGCCGCCGCGATCTTGGTGAGGGTGTGAATGGTCACAGGAGGCCGACAGTGAGTGAAGTCCTCGTCAGCGTGTACGGCCACCGACCCGACTCGGTTCCCCGGCTGGTGGTCATCGACACGGCGACCGGGACCGCGCGTGAGGCGCCGTTCGCGCTGCCCACCGGGTTCCAGCGGTGCATGGGCCTGTCGGTCGGCGAACGGTGGATCCACGTGCTCGCGGTGACCGCCGACGACCGCACCTCGCTGGTCTCCATCGACAGGTCGGGCGGCACGGACGCGCTCGTGCACCCGCTGCCCGGCGTGCTGGACGGGCACAGCGTGCTCGTCACCGGCGAGGAGGTCTACGTGGTCTCCTCGGGGACGAACGAGCTGGTGCGGTTCCCCCTCGCCGACGGACGTCCGGACGCCGGCGGGCGGGAGACCGTGTGGCGGGCCGACGCCTCCGGGCGGGACACCCAGCACATGAACAGCCTGCTGCGGATGGACGGCCGGATCCTGGTGTCCGCCTTCGGCGAGTCGCCGACGGGATCGTGGATCGACGCGCACGACGGCTACGTCTTCGACGTGGCGGGCGACGGCCCCCGGCTCACCGGCGTCTCCCAGCCGCACTCCCTCGTCGAACGCGACGGGGTCCTCTACTACTGCGAGTCGGGCCGCCGGCGGCTGTGCTCGGAGAAGCAGACCATCGTCACGCTGGACGGATACACCCGCGGCCTCTGCTGGATCTCCGACGACCTCCTCTGCGCCGGCACCAGCTCCGGACGGGTCCGCGGCGCCGGGGTCCGCTACCGGACCGAGCAGTGCGCCGTGTGGATCGTCGACGCGGCGCGCGGCTCGGTCGTCCGCCGGATCCCGATGGCGGAGTTCGGCCCGGAGATCTACGACATCGTCGCGCTGTAGCCGGGAGCGTTGCAGCCGGGGGAACGACCGGCTTCCGCCGTCAGCTCAGCCGGATCGAGGAGAGTCGCCGCCGTGACAGACCGGGAGGTGCGTTCTGTGGTGTCGCGAACGGCCGGTGACGCCGAACCACCGCCGACGAGCTTTACCGAGGAGTACTTCGACCGCCGGTACGCCCGCGCCCCCGACCCGTGGGGGCTGGCGAGCCGGTGGTACGAACGCCGCAAGTACGCGATCACCCTGGCGTCGCTGCCGAGGGAGCGGTACCGCGCCTGCTTCGAGCCCGGCTGCTCGATAGGGGAGCTGACCCGGCTGCTCGCGCCGCGCTGCGACCGGCTGCTCGCCGTCGACTTCGCCGAGGACGCGGTGCGGCAGGCCCGCGCGGCGGTGCGCGACCTCGACCACGTGGAGGTGCGGCGCTCCACGCTGCCCGCGCAGCTGCCCGATGGTCCGTTCGACCTGGTCGTCGTCAGCGAGATCCTCTACTACCTCTCCCGGGACGACCTCGATCTGATGCTGGACGGGCTCGTCGGCCTGCTGGAGGCCGGTGGCGACCTCGTGGCCGTGCACTGGCGCACCACCGACCCCCGGCACCGCTACGACGGGCACGACGTGCACCTGGCGATCGAGGCGCGCGGGGAGCTGGAAAGGCTCGTGCACCACTCGGACGAGCAGTTCGTGCTGGACGTGTTCCGCCGGACGGGGGCGGCATGACGTCGGCGCAGGCGTCGTCGGCGCAGGCATCATCGGGGCCGCGGCGCCGAAGCTGGGCCGAGCTGCCCCGCGAGACCCGCGAGGCAGTGGAGGCGCACGTCGGGCCCGTCACCGAGGTGGAGCGCATCGAGATCGGGGAGCGGTCCGACATCGCGTCCGTCCTGGAGGCACCGGGCGGCAGGATCTTCGCCAAGGGCGTGCCCGCCGACGACCGGCAGGCTCCGTGGCTGGACAACGAGGCCAGGATCAATCCGTACGTGGCGGGGCTCGCCCCGCGGCTGCTGTGCAGGGTGCTGGCCGGGGGGTGGCTCGTCCTCGGGTTCGAGCACGTGGCGGGAAGGCACGCCGACTACTCCCCGGGCTCGGCGGACCTGGTCAAGCTCGCGGCGGCGCTGACCGCGCTTGAGGACCTGCCCTGCCCGGACGTGGTGTCCAGGCGGATCGAGGGGCGGTGGCCGGAGCTCGCCGACCGGCCGCACGCGGTGACCGGCGACGCGCTGGTCCACGCCGATCTCAACCCCGGCAACGTCCTCGTCACCGAGGACCGCGCTTACCTGCTGGACTGGGCCGGGGCCTGCCGGGGGGCCGCGTGGACTGAACCGGCCATGCTCGTTCCCCGTCTCATCGCACATGGGCACAGTCCTGGCGACGCGGAGGCGTGGGCGGCGCAGTTCGGGTCCTGGCGCCACGTCACGGCCCAGGCGCTGGGAACGTTGGCGGCCGCCGAGTCCGACAGATGGGACAGGGTGGCCGCCCAGTGGCCGTATCCGCGAATAGTCCGAACGGCGGCCGCGGCACGCACATGGCGGGACTGGCGTCTGGCCCGTCGCTGATCCGCGGCGCCCGCCCACCGGCCGAGAAAGGTACCGCTTCATGGCTCTGAGCAAGGATCGCCCGCCCGGCGGCGGGGTGTCGCTGAGTAAGAGGCTGGGATCGTCCGGCGCCCGGAAGAAGGGGGGACCCCCGCAGGTCAGGGAGGCGCACGGCCCCCTGTGGTCGAACGAGGAGATCATCGTCGTCGGCGTGGGGGTCCTGCTGGCGGCGATCTGGGCCCTGGGGTTCCTCGCGTGGGTCGCCGGCGGGCTCGTCGCGCTCGTCACCAACGGCGCCTGGCCCGGCGTGTCCGTCACGCGATCGTTCCTCCTGCTCGTCTCCCTGGTCGGCCACTGGGACGAGCGCGCGCTCGCCTGGCCGGTCGAGGACCGGTCCGTGCTGGGCCCGGACTGGATGTTCTGGTCGCTGTACGCCGTCCTGGTCGCGGTGTCGGGCACCCTGGGGACGCTCGCGCTCGGCTGGCTCCGCCGCACGCTGGCCAAGCGGCGCCGCGCCTGGCGCGTCAAGGTCCGCCAGTCGCAGCGGGACAACTCGGCCATCTGGGCCCGGTCCGAGGACGTCGAGGGTCTGACGGTGGACGATCGCCTGAAGCTGTCCGGGCGCGTCTACCTGGGCGAGATGGTGAACGACCCGTCGACCAGGCTGGCGACGCCGAAGTACACCTCGATCGCGGTCATCGCGCCGACGGGCTCGTCCAAGACCGTCAAGTACGTGGTGCCGACCATCCTGACCTGGCCCGACGCCGTGTTCGTCACGTCCACCAAGAACGACATCGCCGACCTGACGCTGGGCTGGCGCGGCGACCGGCTCGGCCGGCCGGTGTACGTGTTCGACCCCGCGGGCGAATGGCCGGAGCACCAGCAGAAGTACCTGGCCGCCTGGTCGCCGCTCATGGAGATCGACGACTTCGCCGACGCGGACAAGGTCTCCCAGTGGCTGTCGGAGGCGGCCATGGCGAACGCCAGCATGGACCCCAAGGTGACCTACTGGGTCAACCTCACCCAGATCGCCCTGGGGCCGATGCTGTGGATCGCCAAGAAGATGAACAAGAACATGCAGGACGTCGCCAACTGGACCGGCTACATGCGCTTCGACGAAATCGAGGCGCTGTTCGACGAGTACGAGGCCCAGATCGGTGACGACCCGGCCGCCAAGACCGACCTCGCGCTGGCCCGGCGCGGGCTGGCGGCCACCGCCAAGCGCGACAAGTACACCCTCCCCGGCATCCTGGCCAACGCGGACGTCATCCTGAAGCCCTTCACGTCCCCGCAGATGGCGCCGACGACCGACATCAGGTTCGACGAGAACGGGCAGCCCTACAGCCCCTACGGCCGCAAGGTGCTGAACATCACCGACGTCCTGGAAGAGGGCGGCACCATCTACGCCATCAGCGACGAGGAGGAGCAGGAGATGCTCCGCCCGGCCTTCCAGTGCGTGGCGCAGTGCTTCCTGCGGGCCTGCCGCAAGAAGCAGCGGCGGCTGGGCGCCGGTCCGCTGCCCAACCCGCCGCTGCTCCTGCTGGAGGAGGCCGCCAACGTCGCCCCGCTGCCGACCCTCGACAAGATGGCCGCGACCTACCGTGGATACGGCATCGTGATCATGTCGATCTGGCAGGACGAGGCGCAGGTCGCGACGCTCTACGACACCCGGGCCACCACGGTGCTGGGCAACCACACGACCCGGGTGTACCTGCCGGGTTCCTCGGACGACACGACGCTGGACCGGCTCTCCCGGCTGATCGGCGACCAGTCGGTGGCCCAGCGCCGGCTCGGCTACTCGCACAGCGGCGGCCGTAACCGGATCATGGTGCACGAGGGTTCCGAGGACGTCCGGCTGGCCCCGATCGACTACCTGCGCACCATGCCGAAGGACGAGGCGGTCATCCTGTCCGGCAACCTGCCCCCGATGAAGGTCTCGGCGACGCCGTGGTTCAAGGACCCCGAGATGCGTGCCCGCATCGGCCCGGAGATGTGCGAGAAGTACGACCGCGCCTTCGGCGGCGGTGGCGGCGGCCAGAACCAGAAGGTGAAGGCCTGACGCCGTTCGGCGCCGTCCGTTCACGGGCCGCCGCGAAAACGGCCCGTGAACGGACGCCCCACCGTATTTCCGTCGGCCTCCCAGCGGAAATCCTGCGGAAATACTGGGGAAGAACTCGTCAGGTCTCGGCGGTCGATGACGCGGAGCCGTTCGCCTCACGGCGCGCGTCCGCCATCTGGGACCGCGCCAGGCCGCGTTCGTTTTCCCAGGTGCGCTGCAGTTCGGCGATCTCCTGATCGGTGAATCCGGCCAGGACGCGATCACCGACGTTGGGCCGCTTGCCGGCGACCGCCATGTCGTGGTCGGCGAGCATCGCCCGCACGTCCTTCTCCAGCCGGTGCAGTTCGTCGTCCGAGCCCACCAGGGCCCGCAGCCACCGGTTGCCGTTGCCCACGTGGGTGATCTCGTCCGCGACGATGTAGTCGAACAGCATCAGGGTTTTGAAGTCGCCCTCTTCGCGCAGTACGCGGAACGCCTTCACGGCGCTGTCCAGCGCGGTGCCCTCGCCGAGCCGCTGCTCGATGATCAGCCGCTCGGGGAGCGTGCGTCCGAGGGCGAACTTGTCCCAGACGTCGAACAGGATCGGGAACTGCCCCTCGACGACCCCGAGTTCGCGCATGCGTTCGGCGAACAGCTCGAAGTGCCGCGCCTCGTCGCGGACCTGCTTGGCCAGGTCGTACCGCAGCCCCCAGGGGGCGTCGGGATGGTGGGCGATCAGCGCCGCGCAGATCTCCGCCGCGGCCAGTTCCACCCGGAACACCGACTCGTGCAGGAACGATCCCCGGCTGCCGTCCACCCACGTGTCGCCCGGCCCAACTTCGCGCAGGGAGGCGTCGCGGCCCGGTCGGTTCGGGATGTCGGGCAGTGCCGTGCGGCGCCGCGGTGGCGGCGCCGGGTTCTCGCCGACGACCCCGCCGCTGCGGGCCAGCAGGTCACCCAGTGTGCCCAGGCCCGCGGGACGCTCCTGCCGCGCGGTCGGCACCGCGTCCAGGCGCTCCAGCACCTGGTCCAGGCACGCCACCGTGAGCTCGTCGGCCGCGCCGGGCACCCGGGCGTGATGGGCGAGGACCGCGTCCCGCAGGTCCGGGTAGGCCAGATGGGTGAGCGCGACGTATTCCAGCTCGGGGTTCCGCAGCGAGCACAGCGCGTCGGTGAAGGCCACGTACTCCGGCGTCGAGGCCGTGGCGTCCTCGTGAGAGCGCAGGCCGGGCAGACGTTTTCCCAGCAGATCCGCGCACTGTGCGAGCGCCCAGATCTGTTTGCTCAGCTCCAGTTTGCGTTCGGTCGGCGTGGTGCGCACCAGCACACTGGCGGCGATCTCCATGAGCCGCACGCAGCCGAACCGCAGCGATTCCAGCGCCAGCCGCCCCTGCTCGACGGCGACAGCGGTGCCCGCGTTGACCATTGCGCATCCTTACCCGATCCGCCGGATCGTTAACGGTTCTGCGACTGATCACATACGGGCCAGGATAATCGCGGTTCCGCCTCATTCCTCGGGAATGCGGTGGCCGGGAACAGACGGCCAGCGGACGGTCATGACGACGGCGTCCTCCTCGGCCTCCCACGAATGGTCGACGCCCGGCCCCCACACGACGTAGTCGCCCTGTTCGGAGAGCACCACGTCGCCGTCCGGGAACTCCAGCCGGAAACGGCCGCTGATCAGCACGAGAAGCGCGGTGCGCTTGTCGCCCTCGGTCCAGCGGGCGCGCCGCTCACCGCGCGGATGCACCCCCCACTTGATCTCCACCTCGTCGCTGTGCCGCGGATCGCCGACCGGCTTGAAGTGGCCGAGCAGCCAGCCGCGGTCACCGGCGGCGTCGGCCGCGGCCCTGCCGACGTACACGTTGGGCATCACCGTGCCCGGCGCCGACGGCCCGTGCGCCGGCGCCGGCCGGTCAGGGCTGCGCACGCTTGACGGCGAAGCCGTCGCCGACCATGGCGGCCAGGTTCAGGTACGCCTCACGGGTCGGGCTGGCCAGCTGGTCCAGGTCGACCTCGGCGCCCTCTTCCAGGTGGTCGTCATAGGGGATGCGGACGACCCCGCGGCAGCGGCTCTCGAAGTGGGCCTGCAGCTTGTCCAGGTCGACCTGGCTGCGGGTGCGGTTGCGGACCATCGACAGCACCACCACGCCCTCGCGGACCAGATGGCCGTGGTCGTGGGCCTCCAGCCAGTCGAGGGTGGCGCTGGCGGAGCGGGCGCCGTCCACCGACGGGGAGCTGACCAGGACGAGCTGGTCGGCCAGGCTGAGCACCCCGGACATGGCCGAGTGCAGCAGGCCGGTGCCGCAGTCGGTGATGCAGATCGAGTAGAACCGCTCCAGGACCACGGCGACCGCCGCGTAGTCCTCGGCGCTGAACGCCTCGCTGATGGCCGGGTCGCGGTCGGAGGCCAGCACCTCCAGGCGGGCCGCGTTCTGCGAGGTGAAGCCGCGCACGTCGGCGTAGCGGTAGATGTTCTCGCGGTTGTTCAGCAGGTCGCGGACGGTGGCGGCGGTCTCCAGCCGCAGCTTGTCCGACAGCGTGCCCCGGTCGGGGTTGGCGTCCACCGCGATCACCCGGTCGCCGCGCAGCGACGCCAGCATGGAGCCGAGCCCGACGGTCGTGGTCGTCTTGCCCACGCCGCCCTTCAGCGACATGACCGCGACCCGGTGGTGGCCGGAGGTCACCGGGGTGCGGGCACGGGCGATGAGGTCCTTGCGGCGCATCTCGGCCTGCGACTCGCTGGGGTGGATGCTGCCGCCGGTGGCCTTGTAGACGGCGCGGCGCCACCCGCCGGAGGGGGCGATGCGCCGCTCACCGAGAAGGTTCTCCGAGCTCAGGCTCTCGGCGCTCTGCGGGGGAGGCGGCCCCTGCGGAGCCTGGGGAGCCTGCGGAACGTGCGGGCTGGGGTGCATGGGCTGCTCGGGCCCCGCCGGAGGCGCGGGCGCCGGGGGGTAGCCGGCGGCCGGAGCGTCGAAGCCGGGCACCGGGTTGCTGTTGGGGTCGTACGGCGGCATGGGGGCAGGAGGCTGAGGCGCGCCGTAGGGCTGCCCCGGCTGCCATGGCTGGCCTCCGTACGGCTGCTGGACGGGCTGCCCCTGCTGGCCCTCGTACGGCACCTGGACGCCCGGCTGGACGGGCCCGCCCGGCTGCCCTTCGTACGGCTGGGCTTCGTAGGGCTGGCCGGGCTGCATGGGCTGATCCGGCCGGACAGCCTGGCCCGGCTGGGCAGGCGCTCCTTCTACCCCCGGGGGCGGGCCCTGGGGGTCGCCCTGCGGCGGAAGCCCCTGCTGGGGGGCGGGGCCACCGGGCGGGGGGCCGGGCTGGTCGCCGGGGTACGGCGGCAGCTGTTCCAGAGGCGGCGCCGCCTGCTCGTTTGCCGGCGCCTGCTCGTACGGGGGCTGGGCCTGCTCGTACGGGGGCTGGGCCTGCTCGTACGGGGGCGGCGACAGGTCGTACACGGTCGGCGTCGGGTCGTAGGGGGGCGACGCCGGGTCGTAGGGAGGCGGCCCGGGCTGGTAGGGAGGCGGTGTCGGCTGCCCGTTTTCGGAGACGGGCGGGGGCGGCTGCGGGCCGGGGTGCTCGCCCGGCGGAGGCGGCGTCGGTCCCTGGAAATCCGGCAGCGGAGGGGGAGGCATCTGGGACGCGTCGTACGGCGGTGCGTAACCGGAGACGCCCGCGTACGGCGGAGGCAGCATGCCGCCGTCGAACGGCTGCGGCATCGGGCTGCCGTCGTACGGCTGCGGCTGGTGCGGCGGCGGTGGCGGCTGCTGGCCCGCGTCGAACGGCTGGGGCGGCCCGTACTGGGGCATGGGCATGTCCCCGTACGGCGGGAAGCTCGAATGCTGCTGTGCGTCGGCCGGAGGCTGCGGCCCTTCCGGCGGGGCGCCCTGGAAGGGCGGCGGAGCCGACAGCCACGGTTCGGGCTGCGGCGGGCTCGCGGGGGGCTCGTTCTCGGACGCGTCGGCCTCCGGGGCCGGACGCGTCGCCTCGGCGTCCGCGGCCGTGCCTTCCTCCACGGACGCGCCTTCCGCCTGGGCGCCTTCCGCCGGGGCGCCCTCCGCGGCGGACGCGCCTTCGGCAGGGGACGCCGGGGACGCGGCGTCGTCCGAGGCCGGAGCCGCCGCGGGCGGCGACTCGGCGGGGTCGGGCTTGCCCGGACCCGGTTCACCGGGCGGAGACGGTTCGGCGCCCTGGCTGCTCATCGCGTCCAGAGATGCCAGGCGCTCCTCCAGCGACCGTCCGTCGTGCTCGTTCCTCGCCACCGGTTCTCCCCTCGACCCCGCCTCGAACGACCCTTTGGAGCTGGTTGGCATGACCCCACGGCAGAATACCCGTGCGCCTTTACCATGTGCCTCCGCAAAAGATCCACTCCCGCCGTCCGACGGGCCGTCCGGATACCGGAGGCTGTGCGCGCCGAAGGGCCGGTAGCGTGATCGGTATGCATGCCATCGTCATCCGCGAACCGGGGGACGCCGACGTCCTGGAGTGGACGCGGGTCCCCGACCCGGAAGCAGGGCCGGGCGAGGTGCTCATCGACGTGGCGGCCAGTGCGGTGAACCGGGCGGACGTGATGCAGCGCCGCGGCTTCTACCCGCCGCCGCAGGGCGCTCCCCCGTACCCGGGCCTGGAGGTGTCCGGCCGTGTGGCGGCGCTCGGCGAGGGCGTGACGGGCTGGCGGGTCGGCGACGAGGTGTGCGCGCTGCTCGGCGGCGGGGGATACGCCGAACGGGTGGCGGTCCCGGCGGCGCACGTGTTGCCGGTGCCGCGCGGCGTCGACCTGGTCGAGGCGGCGGGGCTGCCCGAGGTCGCGTGCACGGTGTGGTCGAACGTCTTCATGCTGGCGGAGCTGCGCGAGGGCGAGACGTTCCTGGTGCACGGCGGCGGCAGCGGCATCGGCACCATGGCGATCCAGCTCGCGCGGGCGCGCGGGGCGCGGGTGCTGTGCACGGTGGGCAGCGCGCAGAAGGCCGAACGCTGCCGCGAGCTGGGCGCCGACGAGGCGATCAACTACCGCGAGGACGACTTCACCGCCCACGGCCCGTTCGACGTGATCCTCGACAACATGGGCGCGGCCTATCTGGAGCGCAACGTGTCGGCGCTGGCCACCGGCGGCCGATTGATGATCATCGGGTTGCAGGGCGGCCGCCGCGCCGAGCTGGACCTGAACGAGCTGCTGCGCAAGCGGGCGCTGGTGCACGCGACGTCGCTGCGGGCGCGTCCGGCCGAGGAGAAGGCCGCGATCGTCGCGGCGGTGCGCGAGCACGTGTGGCCCCTGCTGGAGTCGGGCGCGGTGCGTCCGGTGGTGGACCGCACTGTCCCCATGGCGGACGCGGCGCGGGCCCACCGGCTGCTGGAGGACAGCGTGCACGTCGGCAAGATTGTCCTGACCGTCTGAACCCCTGGAGACAGCATGAACGAGTCTTCGCAGAACCCGTCCGGCGACCGGGCCGAGCAGGAGCCGCAGGTCCTGGTGGTCGGCCCGAACGGCATCGCGGTGGAGGGCGGCAAGCCCGAGGGCGGTGACGAGAAGTCGGTCACCGACATGGTGGAGCAGCCCGCCAAGGTCATGCGGATCGGCAGCATGATCCGGCAGCTGCTGGAGGAGGTGAAGGCGGCGCCGCTGGACGAGGCCAGCCGGGCCCGCCTCCGCGAGATCCACCAGTCGTCCATCAAGGAACTGGAGGACGGCCTGGCACCCGAGCTGATCGGGGAGCTGGAGCGGCTGTCGCTGCCGTTCACCGAGGACGCGGTGCCGAGCGAGTCCGAGCTGCGCATCGCCCAGGCCCAGCTGGTCGGCTGGCTGGAGGGGCTGTTCCACGGCATCCAGACCACGCTGTTCGCCCAGCAGATGGCGGCGCGGGCCCAGCTGGAGCAGATGCGCCGCGCCCTGCCCGCCGGGATGATGCCGCAGGCCCCGGCCGCCGAGGAGGAGCAGCGCCGCCGCCAGTCCGGCCCCTACCTGTAGGGCTGTGGGCGCCGCCCGCCGCGCCGCGCGGCGGGGGAGCACCGGAAGGCCCAGTCCGAGTCAGCGGGCCCCGTCCGCCGGCGCCGGCAGGTCCGGAACGCCGGGGAAGAGCTTCTCGAGGACCTGGGCGACGCCGTCGTCGTCGTTGCCCGCCGTGGTGTGCGTGACCGCCGCCAGCACCACGGGATGGGCGTTGGCCACCCCGTACGAGGTGCCCGCCCAGGTCAGCATCGGCAGGTCGTTCGGCATGTCGCCGAACGCCACCACGTCGGCGGGCGGGATGCCGTGCTCGGCGCACAGCTCGGCCAGGGCGCTGGCCTTGGTGACGCCGTGCGCGCTCATCTCCAGCAGGCCGCGTCCCGAGGAGTGCGTGACGGTGACCAGGTCGCCCACGGCCTCGCGCGCCTTGACCGACAGCGAGTCGGGGTCGGCGTCGGGGTGGAACGCCAGCAGCTTGGTGCCGCCGCGGCTGACCAGCGCCTCGCCGTCCACCGGCCGCCCGCCCAGCGCCTCGGCGTCCCAGCTGCCCAGGTTGTAGCGGGCCTCGAACACGAACCCGTGCGGGTACTCCACGGCGAACCGCAGCTCGGGGATCGCCGCGCGCAGCCGCTCCACCGCCTCGGCGATCACCTCAGGGGCGATCATCCGGGTGCTGAGCACGGTCTCGGTGTGCAGGTCGTACACCACCGCCCCGTTGGCGCAGATGGCCACGCCCCGGTGGTCGACGGCCTCGGCGACGGGACGCATCCAGCGCGGCGGCCGTCCGGTGACCATGACCAGCAGCGCCCCCGCGCGCTCCACGCGGGCGAGGGCGTCGACGGTGCGGGGCGAGATGGTGCCGTCGGAACGCACGATCGTCCCGTCGAGGTCGGTGGCGACCAGGCGCGGCGTGGTTTGAGACATGTCACCTTCCCGTCGTGCCGCGTCCCGGGCCGTCGCGCACTCGAGGGGGTGGTGTGACGACGGCGGGCGCGGCTGGGACACACCATAGGCGATGTGTCAGACAGTGACCCTCGCGACGCTCGCGCCCCGGCCCCCGCCGTCGCCGAGCCCGCCGTGCGGGGTCAGCCCCGCAGGCCGGACAGGTGGGCAAGGACGGGGCGGGCGGCCGACTCCGGGGAGTCGCCCAGATCGGCGGGGAGGATGCCGCTCAGCCACAGGGCGGCGAAGCCGTGGGCGATGGACCAGGCGGCGAGCGCGGCCGTGCGGTCGTCCGCCGGGCCGGACGACACGCCGCGGGCGCCGCGCAGCAGGATCCGGCCGGCGCGGGCGCGGGCGGCGCTCAGCTCGGCGTCGTCGGCGCGGTAGAGCTCGGGCCGGAACATCACCTCGAAGTACGGCCGGTGGTCGACGGCGAAGCGCACGTACGCCGTGCCGAGGTCGAGCAGGTCGTCGCCCGCGCGTTCGAGGGCGTCGGCGAACAGGGTGTAGCCCTCGGCGGCGATGGCGGTCAGCAGGCCGGTCTTGTCGCCGAAGTGGTGGGCGGGCGCCGCGTGCGAGACCCCGGCGCGCCGCGCCAGCTCGCGCAGGCTCCAGCCCGCCGGGCCGGACTCGCCGATCGCCCGCAGGGCCGCCTCGATGACGGCGCGGCGCAGGTTGCCGTGGTGGTACGCCGACTCGCCGATCTTCCTCACCCCTCGGACCGCCGCGGATGGACCCTTCTGCGACCAGCCTATCTTGACATTGACAAGTTCGCGGCCGGAGCCGCAGACTTGTCAGTGACAAGATTCCGTGGGACGGCCCGCCGACCGTCCGCACTCCTGACGGAGGCACCATGCCGACCCTGCCGTGGACCGAACCCGAGTCCCCCGACGCCGAGGCCGAGGCGCTGGTCATGGCGTCACGACTGGAAGTCCGCTCGCTGCGTCACGTGCCGGGCTTCCTGTTGGCGTCGATGGCGCTCTGGCGCCAGGCCCGCCGGTCGCCCGGGGCGTGGGGCGTCGGCCTGAAAGCACAACTGCTGCGGCGCACGTTCTGGACGGTCTCGGCCTGGCGCGACAAGGCGGCCCTGGACGCCTACGCGGCGGCCGAACCGCACCGGTCCGCCATGCGCCGCAAGCGCTCCGTGATGCGCGAATCGACGTTCGTGTTCTGGACCGTGCCGGTCGACGACCTGCCCATCACATGGGACGAGGTGCGGCGGCGCATCGCCGAGAAGCGGACGGAACAAGGCGGCTGAAAAGCTCGCGGCGGGGCGCCTCCAGCGTGGAAGCGGGAGGCGCCCCGCCGCGTACAGCCCTTGACGGGCGCGCGTCGAGCGTCTCTCAGCGCTTGATGGGCTCCAGCACCTCCAGGCCGAGGTACTTCTGCAGCGCCTCGGGCACGCGCACCGACCCGTCGGCCTGCTGGTGGTTCTCCAGGATCGCCACGATCCACCGGGTGGTGGCCAGCGTGCCGTTCAGCGTCGCGACGGGCTGGTTGCGGCCGTCCTCGTCCCGGTACCGCACCGCCAGGCGCCGTGCCTGGAAGTCGGTGCAGTTGGACGTCGACGTCACCTCGCGGTAGGTCCGCTGCGTCGGCACCCACGCCTCGCAGTCGTACTTGCGGGCCGCGCTGGCACCCAGGTCGCCGGCCGCCACGTCGATCACCCGGTACGGCAGCTCGCACTTGGCGAGCATCTCCTTCTCCCACTCCAGCAGCCGCAGGTGCTCGGCGTGGGCGTCCTCCGGACGGCAGTAGGAGAACATCTCGACCTTGTCGAACTGGTGCACCCGGATGATGCCCCGGGTGTCCTTGCCGTACGAGCCCGCCTCCCGGCGGAAGCAGGACGACCAGCCCGCGTACCGCCGGGGCAGCCCGTCGATGATCTCGTTCATGTGGTACGCGGCCAGCGGCACCTCGGAGGTGCCCACCAGGTACAGATCGTCCTGCGGCAACTGGTAGACCTCGGCGGCGTGCGCGCCGAGGAACCCGGTGCCCTCCATGGCCTCCGGCTTCACCAGGACCGGCGGGTACATCGGGACGAACCCGTTGGCGACCGCCTGCTCCATGGCCAGGTTGAGCAGCGCGAGCTGCAGCCGCGCGCCGACACCGGTCAGGAAGTAGAACCGCGCGCCGGACACCTTGGCGCCGCGCTCCATGTCGATCGCGCCCAGGCTCTCGCCGAGCTCCAGGTGGTCCTTGGGCTCGAAGTCGAACGCCGGGGGCTCGCCGACGTGCTCCAGGACGACGAAGTCCTCCTCGCCGCCGGGCGGGGCGCCCTCCTCGATGATGTTCGGGACGGTCTTCAGCAGCGCGTCCAGCTCGGCGCCGAGCCGGTCGGCCTCGGCCTCGGCGTCCTTGACCTGCTGCGCCAGCTCCTTGGCGCGGGCCAGCAGCCGCTGCCGCTCGTCCCCCTGCGCCTTCGACACCGACTTGCCGAAACTCTTCTGCTCGGCGCGCAGCCGCTCGAACGCCGACAGCGCGCCGCGCCGCCGCTCGTCCAGGTCGAGCAGCGTGCCGACGACGGTCTCGTCCTCCCCGCGGGCGCGCTGCGAGGCGCGCAACCGCTCGGGGTCCTCTCGAAGAGCTCGCAGGTCAATCACAAACCCGAGGCTACCGGTGCGGCGCCCCTGGCGCGCGCGAGAATTCCCCTCCCGGCCCGGCGCGGTCGCGGCCGGCTCAGCGGGTGCCGTGGGCGAGCAGGGCGTGCGCGGGCAGCTCGACCTGCCCGTTCCCGACGGCGTAACCCGCCATGATCCGGTCGTATGCGGCCTTGACGCGGGCGATCGTCTCGGGCGTCTGGCGCTGGACGATCACGCCGTTGGTGCCGACGGCCGCCTGCGGGCCCGTCTCCCACCAGTACTCGGGGTCGGCGGTGTGCGTCCAGTCCAGCTCGTCCATGGCCGCGTCGGCGAACCCGGCGCCGGCGACCAGCGCCCGGAACGCCGCCGGCTCGCCGTGCTCCATGAACGGCGGGGTGGGGATGTCGTCCGGCCACGGCACGCCGACCGCGTCGAGCGCCTCGCCCACCACCCCGAGCGCGCCGCTGCCCGGCATCCGCCAGCAGGTCAGGGCGAGGCGTCCGCCCGGCCGCAGCACCCGGCGCAGCTCCTTCAACGCCGCGTCGGGCTCCCCCACATGGTTGATCACGAAGTTGCCGACGACGGCGTCGAACGTCTCGTCGGGGAACGGCAGCTCGGGCAGCGTCGCCACCCGCACGTCCAGGCCGGGCACGTTGCGGGACGCGGTCTCGGCCATCAGCGGGTCGGCGTCCACGGCCGTCACCTCGGCGCCCCGCCGCACCGCCTCCCGAGCGACGGGCCCCGGCCCGGTGCCCACGTCCAGCGTCCTGGTGCCCTCCGTGACGCGCGCCGCGTCGAGCAGTGGCCCGACGGTGTAGGCGGTCAGACGGGCGAAGCCGCGTTCGTAGGCCGGGGCGCGTCCCGCCCACAGGTCGCGTTCGTAGGCGTCGAAGTCCGTCGTCATCCCAGGGAGCCTACGCGCCGTCCGCGCCCCGGGTCAGGCGTGGCCGCTGCGGATGGAGCGCAGCCAGGCGGCGGCCTCGGTGAAGTCGGCGTCGTGGGTGCCGCGGCGGATCTCCGGGCGGACCTGGTCGGCGCGGGGGTAGGAGCCGAGGAAGCGCACGTCGGCGCAGATGCGGCGCAGGCCCATCAGCGCCTCGCCGACGCGGGCGTCCTCGACGTGCCCCTCGAAGTCCATCCAGAACAGGTACGAGCCCAGCCCCGCGCCGGTGGGCCGCGACTGGATCAGCGTCAGGTTGATGCCGCGCATGGCGAACTCGTTGAGGATCTCCAGCAGGGCGCCGGGGTGGTCCTCGCCGATGAAGGCGACCACGGTGGTGCGGTCCATGCCGGTGCGCGGCGGCGGGACGCAGGGACGCCGCAGCTCGATGAAGCGGGTCACCGCGTCGGCCACGTCGTGGATGTCCTCGGCCAGCACCGACAGGTTGTAGCGGGCGGCGGCGAACGCCCCGGCCAGCGCGGCGTCGTAGTGGCCGTCGGCGACCCGCTGGGCGGCCTCGGCGTTGGACGTGGCGGCCCGCCACTCGGCGTCCGGGATGTGCTCGGCCAGCCAGCGGCGGCACTGCGGCTGCGCGTGCGGGTGCGAGGCGACGGTCTTGATGTCGGCGAACGTGGTGCCGGGCCGCACCAGCAGCGCGAACGACACCGGCAGGTGGACCTCGGCGACGATCTGCAGCGGCTCGCCGGTGGCCAGCTCGTCCAGGGTGGTCGGCACCGAGCCCTCGACGGAGTTCTCCAGCGCGACGACGGCCGCGTCGGCGTCGGCGCGGCGCAGGGCGTCCAGCGCGGCGGGCACGGTCTCGTACGGCAGCTGCTCGGCGCCGTCCGCGCCCGGCAACTGGCGCAGCGCGGCCTCGGTGAACGTGCCTCGGGGACCGAGGAACGCGTACGTCCTGGTCACGTGACGCCCCCCGGCCGTGTGCACGCTTTTCCCAATGGCATGTGAATGACTCCTCCGCCGCGTCGAGAACGCGCGGCGGGCTCTGTGACAGGTGGTGAGGTCGTCGAGTCTACGTGCCCGTCCGGTCCGGCACCGGCAAAGAACCGATCATGAGCCCGTCATGAACGCGGCGGGGCGCGGGGCCCGGGGGAACCGGTGGGGCGTCAGGCGCGGGCGGTGGGAGTGCGGTCGCCGAAGTCGGCCAGCGGGTCGTCCATGGTGACGACGGGGCCCTTGCCCAGGCGCGCGGCGCGCAGGACCTGGTTCTCCTCGGGGGACAGCTTCTCCAGGGGGTGGCCGTCGCGCACCGGCTTGGCGTAGGTGCGGGTCTCGGTGCGGCCGTTGATGGAACTGATCACCACGCCGTCGCCGTTGGCGTTGATCAGGGCGAGCGAGAACGACCGGTGCCCGGACATCTCCTTGAGCGCGTCGTAGTGGACGATGGCCAGGTCGCGCAGCGCCTGGCCGTCCACCGTTCCGGCGGCGAGCTGAAGTTGCCGCCGCAGCACCGCACCGCACTCGTCGACGACCTGGTTCACCCTGTTGTGGGCCACCACCGCGATGGACAGACCGGCCACCCCGGCGACCAATCCGGCGACGGCCACCGCTACCAGCATCACGGGGTGAGCGTACCGACCCCGGCCTCCCGGCGAGAAGAACCTTCGGAAACGGCCGGCCCGGCCATCCGGTCGAGCAGCCGCCGCCCGAGGAACACGATCAGCGCCAGCGCGGCCAGTCCGAAGGCGCTCTGGATGATCCGCCCGAGAACGATCGAGGGAATCGGATGGTCGGGACCGATCAGCCGGGTCCCCCACCACGGCAGCGGGAACAGGAAGTAAAGCCAGACGAGCCCGGCGAACAGACATCTTCGCGTGTCCCGCCCGTCGCCCACCACCGCGCCGATGACCGGGATGATCCACACAAGATGGTGGATCCATCCCACGGGCGACAGCAGCACCGACAGCAGGCCGGTGATCGCGACGCCCGCCAGCAGGGCGGCGCGGGCGTCCGGGCCCGGCGCCATCGCGTCGGCGGTGAGCGTCGCGCGGCGGGCCAGCCGGAACCCGTGGTAGCCCACGTAGGCGGCCAGCGCCAGCCACAGCAGGCTGGTGACCGGGTCGGGCAGGTAGATCCGGGCGAGCATGCCGTTGATGGCCTGGTTGGTGGTGCCGTTGACGGCGCCGGTGCGGTCGCCGCCCTCCAGCAGCGCGCCGAACCAGTAGTCGACCGAGTCGCCCGGCAGCAGCGCGAACCCGGCCAGGCTCGCGACGACGGCGGTCAGCACGGCGTTGGCGGCCGCGTCCCGCCGTCCGGTGATCCAGAAGTAGATCAGGAAGACGCCCGGCACCAGCTTGATCGCGACGGCCAGGCCGACCAGCAGGCCGCGCGGCCAGCGCGGCGTCCGCACGCAGCAGTCGGCCAGGCACATCGCCAGCAGGAACAGCCCCACCTGGCCGAACCGCGCCTGGTCGTACACGGGGACGAGCCAGGCCGTGGCGCCGACGAGCGCGCCCATCGCCAGCGGCGCCCACCGGCCCGCCCGCCGGACGAGGTCGCGGAACGACAGCCACACCACGATCACCAGCGCGGCGTACAGCAGCACCATCCACGTCACCTGGGCCGCGCCCCACGACATGAGGGTGAACGGCACCGCCAGCGCGGCCGCGATCGGCGGGTAGGTGAACGGCAGCAGTTGCGGCGGCTGGGTGAGCACCTCGTACAGCGGCGCCCCGCGCAGGACGGCGCGTCCGCCGTCCCGGTACACCTCCAGGTCGACCAGACGCTGGTCCGGGGGGTTGGTCAGCCAGTGGACGACGATCGGCGCGACCGCTGCCACCGCGACGAGGATCCCGGCCGCCAGGATCAGCAGGTTCGCCGGCGAAGCCGGCGAAGCGGACCGCGCTGGTGCCGCCCGCCGGCGTTCCGGCTGGTCCGTCCCGATACGTTCGCCCATGTCCCCATCCTGATGTAAGCCGCCCACTACCCTTGCACGCATGACGCATCGGGGGGCGGCGGCCGAAACGCGCAGGGTCGTGGCGACCATTGTGGCCGTCGGCGCGGCGCTGCTCGCGCTGTTCGCCGTCTCGTCCCCCCGTGCTCACGCCGCCGAAGCGTCCACCGCCTCCGCCCCCTCCACGGCCGCGCCCACCGGACGGGTGGCGATCATCGGGATCCCCGGGCTGAAGTGGAAGGACGTGACCCGCGCCGGGACGCCGGCGCTGTGGCGGCTGACCGGGCAGGGCGCCGCGGGCGCGCTCAGCATCCGCACCACCCGGGTCAACACCTGCCCGATGGACGGCTGGCTGACGGTGTCGGCGGGGCAGCGGGCCCGGCTGGCGCACGGCGACTGCGCGCTGCCGTCGGCGCCGGTGACGGCGGGGCAGCCAGGGTCGCAGCCGGGTGTGCCGCCGGAGGGCGGGGCGCTGGCCCCCGGCTGGCAGACGATCAAGGACGACAACACGCGGACCTCCTACCACGCCCAGGTGGGCCTGCTCGGCGACGCGGTGCGCGGCGCGGGCGGCTGCACCCTGGCCGTCGGCCCCGGCGCGGTGTTCGGGCTGGCCGACCGGGCGGGACGCGTCGACCGGTACGCCCCGTCCCCCGACAAGGTGCCCGCCGCCGACTGGTCGCGGTGCGCGCTGGTCGGCGTGGAGATCGACGACATCTTCCGCGCCTACCTGACCGCGGGGGTGGACGCCGAGGGCGATCAGGTCCCGGTGACCGACCGCGACCGCGCCCAGGCCGCGCGGGCGGCGGACCAGCGGGTCGCCCAGGTGCTGGCGGGCCTCCCCCAGGGCACGACGGTGCTCGTGGCGGGGCTTTCGGACACGGGCGTCAAGCCCCACATCCGCGTGGCCGTCGCCCAGGGCCCCACGGGCGAGGCCGGCAAGACGTACGAGCCGGGTTACCTGACGTCCAGCGCCACCCGGCAGACCGCCCTGATCACCCTCACCGACCTCACCGCGACCACGTTGAAGGCGCTCGGGCTCCAGCAGCCCAAGGAGGCCGTCGGCTCGGCGTGGCGCACGGCCGAAGGCGGCGGCGCCACGACCATGGAGAAGGTCGACCGGCTGCGCGATGAGGACGTGGCCGCCCAGGCGATCCGGCACGTCCAGGGCGGGTTCTGGTGGGTGCTGGGGGGCGCCCAACTGGTGCTGTACGGCATCGCGGGCGTGGCGTTGCGGCGGCGTTGGAACGTCCCCGCGTCGCGGGCGCGCATCCTGAGCGGGACGCGGTTCGTCGCCCTGATCGGGGGCGCGGTACCGGTCGCCACGTTCCTGACCGGGCTGGTGCCGTGGTGGAACCTGCCGTACCCGACGCTGGCGCTCATCGCCGCCGTCCTGGGGTTCAGCGTGCTGGTGGCCGTGCTGGCGTCGACGGGGCCGTGGCGCGACTCGGTGATCGTCCCCGGGCTGGCGATCACGGCCGTCACCGCCCTGACGCTGGCGCTGGACGTCATGGCCGACTCGCGGCTGCAGCTCAACACGCTGATGGGCTACAACGCGATCATCGCCGGCCGGTTCTACGGGTTCGGCAACCAGGCGTTCTCGCTGTTCGCGGTGGCGGCGATCCTGACGGCGGCGTGGCTGGCCGAGCGTCCGGTCCGGGCGGGCCGCCGGGCGGTCGCCGTGGCGATCATCGCGGCGGTCGGGGCGGCGGCGGTCGCGGTGGACGGCCTGCCCGCCTGGGGCAGCGACTTCGGCGGCGTGATCGCGATGGTGCCCGCGTTCGCCGTCCTCGGCATGATGGCCACCGGGCAGCGGGTGTCGGCGCTGCGGGTCGGGTTGTTCTGCCTGCTCGGCGCCGCGCTGGTGCTGCTGATCTCCTACGTCAACTCGCGCAGCGCCAACCCGACGCACCTGGGCCGGTTCTGGCAGGACCTGATGGACGGCGACGCCTGGGACGTGGTGGTGCGCAAGTTCGGCGCCATGCTGCGCAGCCTGGGCTACTGGCCGTTCACGATCGCGCTGGCGGGCGCCATCGGATTCCTGTACTTCGTGCTGATGCGGCCGTTGAAGTGGCGGGCCTCGCTGCTGGAACGGCTGTACGAGCGGAGCCCGACGATGCGTCCCGCGCTGGTCTGCGCCCTCACCGTCGGGGTGGTCGGCACGCTGGTGAACGACTCGGGCGTGGTGATCCTGTCGGTGGCGTTCAGCCTGGGGACCCCGTTGGTGCTCGCGGCGGCGGTGCGGGCGCTGGAGCTGGATCTGGCCGCCGAAGGCACATCCGCACCGCGGCGATCAGAATCACCGTCAACGTCACGGGGATGACGCCCGGCCGCACCACGTCCAGCAGGAAGTCCAGCGAGGACGGCAGCCCGATCAGCTCGGGGTCGCGGGCGGGCAGGTAGCCGAGGCTGAGCGCGGCGGTGTGCGCCAGCAGCAGCCAGTCGAACCGCGACCACGGCAGCAGCGCGAGCGCGGCCCACGCGAACCCGCTGTACCAGGGCAGCTCGTAGGGCGTGGCCAGCAGCCAGGCCAGCACCAGCGCCGCCGCGACCCGTTCGCCCTCGACCCCCGTGTCGGCGCCCCCGTCGGCGGGGCGGGCGCGGGGCAGGGCGCGGGCCAGCAGCACCGCCAGCACCGCGAACAGCGTCAGCCAGCCGATCTTGATGAAGACGCGGTTCTCGCGGCCGAACACCAGGTCGGCGAGATGCCAGGGGGTCGCCAGCGACACCTGGTCGGCGGCCCGCCTGAGCTGGTCGAACGTGTGCGGGCCGGCGATCGCGTAGGTGGCCGCCGTCACCGCCAGCGCCCCCGCGGCCAGGGCTGCCAGGCGCAGCGCGGCGGCGCGGCGTGCCCCCGGCGCGCGGCCGTCACGGGCGAGGGCCCAGGCGAGCCCGCCGCCGACGAGCGCGGCGGGCACCTTGATCGCGCCGCCGACCGCGATCAGGGCCCCGGCGCCCAGCGAGCGCGGCACCGTGCCGGGACGGCCGCGCCGCCGCGCCGAGAACAGCGCCAGCCCCGCCACCATCGGGCAGACCGCCAGCGCGTCGTTGTGGGCGCCGCCGACCAGGTGGTACAGCAGCAGCGGGTTGCAGGTCCACAGCAGCGTGACGCGCAGCCGCCGCTCGGCGGTGCCGGCGGTGCGGTAGAGGATCCAGGCGGTCAGTGCGAACGCCAGCGCGTTGAACAGCGACAGCACGAACACCGTCAGCCGCACCGAGTCGCCGCCCACCCAGGACGCCAGGGCCTGCGTGGCGGTGGCGACCGGCCCGTACACCGACGGCGTGCGCCGCCACTCCTCCACCTCGCTGATCACCGGGTCGCCGGGCACGTCCACCGCCCGCGTGACGTACGGGTCGTGCCCGGTGACCGCCATACGGCCGTAGGCGGCGTAGTTGAGGTGGTCGGCGGACCCGACCGGCGGCATCAGCGTGAACGCCGCCACCACCAGCAGCCCCGCCGCCATCAGCGGGCCCGGACGGCACCGCCAGCCCTTGCGCACGGCGCGCCAGCACAGCGCCAGGCCCACCGTCCCGATGAGCACCCCGGCTGCGACCAGGCCGATCACCAGGTACGGCGACGGGTGGACGGTCAGCGAGTAGGGCGGCTGCCAGGCCGCGCCGCGCAGTTCGGGCTGCATGGCCGACGGGCCCAGCAGGGCCGTCAGCAGGAAGCAGCCGAGGCTCGTCCCGACGGCGGCGAGCCCGGCACGGCCTCCGGCGAGGCGGCGGTCGCCCGCCGCGCCGGAGGACGCGGGACCGGTCACCGCGACGGCACCGGGACGAGACGAGGTCACGACAGGCGGGTGCCGCGCAGCATCCGCGCCACGGCCGGTTCGCGCACGGCCAGGGCGCGCGCCACGTCGCGGAACTGCCGGGCCCGGTGCAGTTGGGCCCGCCAGTCGGTGCCGGTGGCCCGGTGCGCCAGCGGCACCTCCACCTCGGTCACCCGGAACCCCTGGCGCAGCAGGTCGATGGTCAGGGCGGTCTCGACGCCGAACCCGGCGGCCAGCGGACGCGCGGCCTCGAACGCGGCCCGGGTCAGGCAGCGCTGCCCGTTCAGCGGCTGCGTCGCCTCCCAGCCGGTGGCGCGCCGGATGCCGTCCCGTGAGAGCCGCACCACGAACCCGTGCCCGCCCAGCTTCACCGTGGTGGAGAACACCGCGATCGTCATGTCCGCCTCGCCGCGCCGCACCGGCTCGACGAGCGGGGCGGCGTCGCGGGCGGTGTCGGCCAGGTCGGCGTCCAGGAACAGCAGGTGGCGCGGCTCGTGGCGGTCGTCGTCCAGCAGCCGCACCGCCTCGGCCCCGCTCTCCATCGCCGCGCCCTTGCCGCGGTTGCGGCCGTGCCGCACGACCTTGGCCCCGGCCTGCTCGGCGACCCGGGCGGTGCCGTCGGCGGAACCGTCGTCCACCACCACGACCAGCCCGGCGCCGGGCAGCTCCAGCGCCGCCTTGACGGTCGCCGCGATCCGGTCCGCCTCGTCCTTGGCCGGGATGACCACCGCTACGTCCTGCATACGGGCGATCGTAGTGCGGGTTCGCAAGAGCTGTCCGCGAACGGCAGCGACCCGCGGGGTCGTTCCCCCGCGGGTCGCTCGTCGTTAACGCGGTCGTCGGAGCCCGCGCCCCCGGGCGTGCCGGGGACTGCCGGGTCAGCCGACGTCGAGGACAGGCACCGCGTCGCACACGGTGAACACCGTGTCCAGTCCGGTCACCTGCAGGATGCGCCGCACGGCCGGGCGCGGCGCGGCCAGCTCCAGTGAGCCGCCCTGCTCCTTGAGCCGCTTCATGGCCGCCAGCAGCACGTTCATTCCGGTCGAGTCGCAGAATTCGACGCCGCTCAGGTCGACGACGATGCGGTCGACCGGCTCGCGCAGCAGGCCCGCCAGGGCGGCCTGCAGACGCGGCGCGGTGTACAGGTCGAGCTCGCCCGTCGCTGTGACGACGGCGTTACCTCCCTGAGACGCGGTCGAGACATTCAGCTCCACGTTCGGCACACTATCGGGCCGAGCGCCGACGAGCCAGAGGGTTGCCGGAACCGCCGTGTCCCCGCGCCCGGTACGTATGACCTTGGTGTATGACGTTGAGCGATGTCTTGATTACGGCCATTGGCGGGCTCCTCCCGCTATGGCCGTCTCCCGTCCGTCCGGACTGCGGAATTCCCCTCCGCGCGGCCCCGAAGTAGGGGACGCTGAGCGGGTGCGACAGCGGCAGAGGCAGGCGGCGGGCCCCGGACGACGCCCCGCGAGCCCGGCGGCGACCCCGCGCGGGGGGTGCCGCGCGTGAAGGCCGAGCGAGATCCGCGCGAGGTCCGGCTCCGCGAGCGCATCGAGGCGATCCGGGCCCGGTCGGCGAAGTCGACCTCCTGGCGTTCGCCCGCCCAGTACCTGTCCCGCCTGGTCAACGACACCGGGCACGTCCCGGTCAAGGCGCGGCTGTCGCGCGAGGACCTGACGTTCCTGGCGGGCGCCCGGGACGAGGTGATCGCGTTCGCCGACCTGGCCGTCCGCCTGATCGAGCTGCACCGTCCGCAGGACTCGGGCGGCATCACCAGCGACCCGGACAGCCCGATCCGCCGCTGCCGCGCCTGCATGTGGCGCTGGCCCTGCCCCACCTTCCGCGCCATCGACGAGTCCCTCGACCGCTGACCCGCGCGGCCGCGCCCCCCCGGCCCCGCTACGCGGCGGCACGCACCGCCCCGGCGCCCGGCATTAGCGACGAGTGGTGGTGGACGATCAGCCACCGGCCGCCCCGCCTCCATGGTCAGGCCGATGTCGCCGCCGGCGGTCATGACGAGCAGACGGGCGCCGAGGAGGACGGCGCCGCCGTCGCCATGTCCGGCTGGGGTCCGTGGGCGCCGGGGCGTCCCTCAGCGCAGCGGGCCGAAGAAGGCGTGGAGGTCGTCGGCCAGCAGTTCGGGGCGTTCCATGGCGGGGAAGTGGCCGCCCCGGTCGAACGACGTCCAGTGCGCGACGACGCCGTCCGGGTCGGCCATCGGGCGGACGGCCGGGTGCGCGGAGAACTCGGCGATGCCGATCGGGACCGGCGACGGCCCGTCGCTCGTCCTGGGCGGGCGCCGCAGGTCGCGGCCGGACTCGTAGGTGAAGTGGGCGGCCGAGGCGCCGAGACGGCCCAGCCAGTACAGGGTCACCTTGGTCAGGAGCTGGTCGCGGTCGACGGCGTCGTCGGGCAGCTCGGCGGCCGGGTCCGTCCACTCCCTGAACTTCTCGGCGATCCAGGCGAGCTGGCCGGCCGGCGAGTCGGTGAGCAGGTAGGCGAGCGTCTGCGGACGGGTCGACTGCAACTGGTAGGAGCCCATCCCGTCGGGCCCGTGCATCGGGCCGGGCGCCACGCCCATGCTCCCGTCCGGTCGCAAGACGCCGATCATGTCGTCCGTCCCGGCGATCGACATGTGCAGGCCGGCGACGTGGTCCGGGTCCAGCAGCCGCATGGTGTTGGCCACGCCGCAGCCGACGTCGAACGCGTGGATCCCGTACCGGTCGTACCCCAGCCGGCGCATCAGCTCGACCAGCGTCGCCGCCGACCGGTCGACGCCCCAGCCCGCCTCGCGCACCGGCGTGGAGAACCCGAACCCCGGCAGCGACGGCACCACGACGTCGAACGCGCCGGCCAGCGGGCCGATCACCTTCGTGAAGTCGACCGGCGAGCCCGGCCAGCCGTGCACCAGCACCAGCGGCAGCGCGCCCGTGACGGCCGCGCGGACGTGCGCGAAGTGGATCGTCTGGCCGTCGATCTCGGTGGTGAACTGCGGGATCTCGTTGAGCGCGGCCTCGTGGACGCGCCAGTCGTAGGAGTCGCGCCAGTAGGCGGCCAGCTCCTTGAGGTAGCCGAGCGGCACGCCGCGGCTCCAGCCGGTGCCCGGGACCTCCTCGGGCCAGCGGGTGCGCGCGAGCCGTTCGCGCAGGTCGTCGAGGTCGGCCTGGGGGACGTCGATGCGGAAGGGACGGATCTTGCTGTTCATGTCCGCCAAGCTAGGAGCCCTTGCGGAACGGTTCTTTCCGCGATCGGCGGGAGAATCGAGAGATGTTGGAGACCTCCGTACGGCTGCTCGCGTTGCTGGCGCTGCTCCAGTCGCGTCCCGAATGGTCCGGCGCCCAGCTCGCCGACCGGCTCGGGGTGACGACCCGGACCGTGCGCAACGACATGGAACGGTTGCGCCTCCTCGGCTACCACGTGCACTCGGCGCCCGGCACCGGCGGCGGCTACCGGCTCGGCGCCGGGGCGCAGCTCCCCCCGCTGCTGCTGGACGACGAGGAGACCGTGGCGGTCGCCCTCGGGCTGCGCACCGCCGCGTCCGGCACCGTCGCCGGCATCGAGGAGCCGTCGGTCCGGGCGCTGGCCAAACTGGAGCGCATGCTGCCGTCGCGGCTGCGGCACCGCGTCAACGCCCTGCAGTCCGCGACGGTGTCGGTGGCGCGCGGACGTCCGGCCGTGGACGCGGCCACCCTCACGGCCATCGCCGCCGCCGTCCGCGATCACGAGAGCCTGCGGCTGGACTACCTGGACCGCGAGGGAGAGGCCACGACCCGCGTCGTGGAACCCCACCGCCTCGTCCACACCGGACGCCTGTGGTACCTGGTGGCCTGGGACGCCCGCCGCAGCGACTGGCGCACCTTCCGTGTCGACCGCCTGCGGCTGCGCACCCCCAACGGCCCCCGCTTCACCCCGCGCGAACCACCGGAGGGCGACGTCGGCGCCTACCTCATGCGCGGGGTGGGCTCGGCCGCCTGGCGCATCCAGGCCCGCGTGCGGCTGCACGTCCCCGTCGAGACGGCCGTGGAACGGATCCCCGCCGAGGCCGGGCTGCTGGAGCCGCTGGACGAGCACTCCTGCGTCCTGGTCACCGGCGGCGACCGTCTCCACGACCTGGCCTCGTTCCTCGGCTCCCTCGACCTGGACTTCACCGTCCTGGCCCCCGACGAACTGGCGCACCACCTGCGGCGCCTCGCCGCCCGCTACACCACCGCCGCCGGCGGGAGTCAGCCGCCCGCGAACGGGAACCGCGACCGCCCGGCCGGTGACTAACGTGACCGTCAAGATCACGTCGAGACGGGGGAGTCGCGAATGACGGTGCAGGAGCGTGCGGTCGGGTACGAGCACGAGGGCGTCGCCCTCCAGGGGGTGCTGAGCGTGGCCGCGGACGCGGCCGGGAAACGCCCGGCCGTGCTGGTGTTCCACGGCATGGAAGGCCGGAGCCCCGTCCAGGTGCAGTTCGCGAACAGGCTCACGGAGTGGGGTTACGCCGGCTTCTCCGTCGACCTCTTCGGCAACGGGGAGGACGGTGACGTCGAGCGCGGCGAACAGTCGATGACGGAGATGATGGCGGACCGCGACCTCCTGCGGCGCCGCGTGCTGCACGTGCTCGACCTGGTGCGGGCCCTGCCCGAGGTCGACCCCGACCGGGTCGCGGCGGTCGGGTTCTGCTTCGGTGGCCTGTGCGTCCTCGACCTCGCCCGCAGCGGCGCCGAGCTGCGCGGAGTGGCCAGCTTCCACGGCGTCCTCACTCCGCCCGCGGGCGCGACGCCGAACGAGATCCGCTGCAAGGTGATCGTGTTCCACGGCTGGGACGATCCGTTCGCGCCGCCGCAGGACGTGGTGAACCTCGGCCGCGAGCTCTCCGAGGCCGGCGCCGACTGGCAGGTCCACGCCTACGGCGACACCATGCACTCGTTCATGGCGCCGGCGGCCGACAGGCCCGAGGCCGGGATCGCCTACAACGCGACGGCCGCCCGCCGCGCATGGTCCTCCCTCGGATCGTTCCTGGACGAGGCGTTCGCCTGAGCCGGTCGCCGCCCGCATCCGGGGGCCGTCGTGCCGCCGACGCCGCGGCCGCCGGGTGTGCGGCGTCACCGGGCTGTTACGGGCGATCGGTTTTAATGGGGCGCATGTCCTCGACTCGGACCGCGCCCTCCGGCGGAGCGCCGATCGTGGCGCTGCTGCTCGGCGGCGCCGTCGCCACGGCGATCAACGCGCTGTATGTGATCGTCTTCCTGTACTTCGTGATCCAGCAGGGCCAGGACCCCGACAATCTGATCAGCAATGTGCTCGTCACGATCATCTCCGTGGTGATGGGGCTGGCCGTCTCCGGGCCGCTGCTGTTCACCCGTCCGCGCGGACCGGTGGCGCCGCTGCTGGCGGTCGTGTTCTCGCTGGTCGCCAACGCCGTCGGCGACATCGTCGGCAACTTCGGCTATGCCCTGTTCAACGGCGGCCCGTTGTCGCTGGAACAGATCGGGCTGTACTTCCGCTCCTACGGCAAGCTCACCGTGTTCGGCTGGTTCCTGGTGCTGCTGACGCCCGTCGTGGCGGCGGCGCTGGCCGGGCTGCGCGTCATGATGGTGGGGCGGGGCGTCCAGCAGCAGCCCGCCGCCGGGCCGTGGGGGGCGCCGCAGCCTCCCGGCGGTCCGTACGCGCCGCCCCCGGCCGGCGGCGGATACGCGGCTCCCGGTGCCGGTGGGGCGTACGCGCCGCCGCCCGGAGGGTACGGGCAGCCCGCCCCCGGCCAGCCGTACCCCGGCCAGCCTTCGCCGGGGCAGCCCGCGCCCGGGCAGCCGCCGTATCCCGCCAATCCCGGCCAGCCGTACCCGGGCCAGCCCGGCCAGCCGGGGCAGGACGCCCCGCCGTGGCAACAGCACAATCCGTACGGACAGCCCGGCCAGGGCGCGCCGCCCCAGCAGCCCGGACAGGGGCCCTCGCACAACGCCGGCCCTGACCCGTCTCAGGGTGGCGTTCCGCCTTCGGGCGGGTAAGAGCAGCCGCCGGGTCGTCCCACAGGCTGATGACGCGCCCTGCCCCGCGCAATACGGTGAGAGGCATGGGACGGACAATTCTTACGGTCGTCGGCGTCATCCTCGCGCTGTGGCTGCTCATGAGCGTCATCGGCTGGGTGCTGTCGATGCTGAAGCTGTTCTTCTTCGTCGGCTTCGTCGCGGTGCTGGTCTTCCTGGTGGTCACCCTGGTCGCGAAGGGCGCCAAGAGCAGGTAGCGCGTGGCCGGGGCGGCGGCCGCGTCCATCGCCCGCGATCGACGCGGAGCCCTTGCCGCCGCCCGCCGGTGACCTCATGATGCGCAGACAACCGTGGTCACCGGCGAAAGGGGATCTTCGTGCCAAGCCTGACCCAGGTGCTGCGCGAGCGCGCGCGACGTCATCCGGACCGGCTCGCCTACATCGCGGGCGACACCCAGATCACCTACCGGGACTTCGACCGGCGCGTGGACCAGGTGGCGGCGGCGCTGGCCGCGGCCGGGGTCGGGCCCGGCGACCGGGTGGCCGTTCTCGACAAGAACTCCATGGAGTACGCCGAACTGCTGTTCGGCGCGGCCCGGGTGGGCGCCGCGGAGGTGCCCGTCAACTACCGCCTCGCGCCCGACGAGGTGGCCTACATCGTCAACAACGCGCAGGCGAAGGTGTTCGTCGTCGGCCCCGAGTTCCTGCCGGTGCTGGACGCGATCGCGGGCAAGCTGGAGCACACCACGCACCCGGTGGTCGTCGGCGGCTCGGGGCACGCCTACCGTGACTACGCCGAGTGGACGGGCGCCCACGAGCCCCCAGCCGCGCCCCCGGACGACGACGCCGACACCGCCGAGGTGTTCGTCCAGCTCTACTCGTCCGGCACCACCGGGTTGCCCAAGGGCGTGATGCTCACCCACGACAACTTCAACTCGGTGCTGCCGCTCACCAACGAGCTGTGGGGCATCGACGACGACAGCGTGATGATGGTCGCGATGCCGATGTACCACGTGGCGGGCTGCGCGCTCGCCGTGTGCACGGTGTTCGACGGCCTCACCGGCGTCATCGTGCGCGAGCCCGACCCGGTCGCCATCGCCCGCGCGATCGAGCGGCACCGGGTGACGCACGTGTTCCTCGTCCCGGTGCTGCTGCAGTTCATGCAGCTGATGCCCGAGGTGCGCGAGGCGGACATGTCGAGCCTGCGGCTGCTGCTGTACGGAGCGTCCCCCATCAGCGAGGACGTGCTGCGCGGCGCCATGGAGCTGCTGCCCGGCACCGGGTTCATGCAGGTCTACGGGTTGACGGAGACCACCGGCGCCATCACCTACCTGCCGCCGGAGGACCACGACCCGGGCGGCCCGAACGCGCACCGGCTGCGCAGCGCGGGCGTGCCCAACCCCGCCTGCCGCCTGCGGATCGCCGACCCGGCGACCCTGGAGGAGGTGCCGCGCGGGCAGGTCGGCGAGATCCTCTGCCGGACCCCGCAGAACATGAAGGGCTACTGGGGGATGCCCGAGGCCACCGCCGCGGCGCTGCTGGAGGACGGCTGGTTCCGCACCGGCGACGCCGGATACCTGGACGAGGACGGCTACCTCTACATCCATGACCGGGTCAAGGACATGATCATCTCCGGTGGGGAGAACATCTACCCGGCCGAGGTGGAGAACGTGCTGATGGGCCATCCGGGCGTCGCCGACTGCGCGGTGATCGGGGTGCCGGACGAGCGGTGGGGTGAGACGCCCAAGGCGTTCGTCGTGCCCGCCGAGGGCGCCGAGTTCTCCGAGCAGAAGATCATCGACTACTGCCGGGAGCGGCTGGCGCACTTCAAGTGCCCCACGTCCGTCGAGCGCCGCGACGCCATCCCGCGCAACCCCACCGGCAAGATCCTCAAGAAGGATCTGCGCACCCCGTACTGGCAGGGGCAGGACCGCGCCGTCCACTGAGCCCCGGCGGCCCCGGGTGAGGCGTGCCGCACGGCACCCTCACCCGCGTTCGCCGCGCTCCGCGCCGGCGGACGGCCGGGTCAGCGGGCCTCGATGATCGCGTCGCGGTCGGGGAAGCGGACGACCGCGCCGACGGGCCGGTGGTCGGACGAGCGGACCGGCGTCTCCGGCACCCCGCACGAGATCCCGGCGGGCGCGGAGGCGAACAGGTAGTCGGTCTTCTCCACCGGCGTGCCGTTCCAGTCCTGCCGGGTCTTGGCGCCGGTGCGGGCGGTGCCGGGCCCCTGGTCGCATTCGGCGTAGTCGCGGTAGAGCACGTCGAGGTGGCGGGACTCGGGCTGCTCGCCCAGGTCGCCGCCGAAGACGACGCGTCCCGTCCCGGCCACCTCGGCGACCTTCTGGGCCTGCTTCCGCCGCCAGTCGCCGCGCGGGTCGTCGTCCCAGCGGGCGGTGCTCAGCCGCGCCGTGCACAGCTTGGCGTGCCAGGCGCCCACCTGCCCGCACAGCGCCACCCGCCGCACGCCCGGCGGCGAGGGCAGCTCCGTGGCGCGCACGTCGGTGAGGCGCTCCCTGGAGCCGATGGCCACACCGAGACGCCCCTGCCCGTTGGCGCACTTGCGCGGCGAGCCGTCGGCCCCCCGGTACGGCGCGAACTCCCAGCTCCACGCCTTGAACTGGGACGTCTTGCGCAGCGCGGTCACGTGCCCGGAGCAGACCTCCTGCAGGAACACCGCGTCCATGTTCACCTTGCGGCCGCCGACGCGGACGTCCGCCATCTGCCGCGGGATGTCGCGGACCAGGTCGGCGGGACGCGACCCGAGCGGGCATCCGGGCGCGGCGTCACCGCAGACGTTCCAGGTCATCGCGGTGACGGTGGCCGCGGGGACCTCCCGTGCGCCGTCGGCGAGGGCCGGTCCGAGGTCCGGGGCTCCCTCGATCGCGGCACCGGCACCGGCGGTCACCACGACCGCCGCGGCGCCGCACACGGCAAGCAGGGGGATCAGGGCGCGGGGGGCTCGCACACGTTCTCCAGGTCGGGGAAAAAGACACGGGGGGAATGATCACGAATCCCACCACATAGGGAACCACGTCCGCCAGCGATTCGCCCGCACCCGGGCCCCCGGACCCGAAACCCGTCTGACCACCCGGCCACCCGACGGGCGGACGCTCCCTTGGCCGCCGCGTTCAGCCGGCGGACGGGCGCTCGTCCGCCAGCCGCCGGATCTCGTCGGCGACGTCGTCCCAGACGGATTCCGGCAGGTCGTGGCCGACGCCGGGCAGGATGACCAGCCGGGCCCCGGGAATGCGGGCCGCGATCCGGCGCCCGGCGCTCGGCCGGACGAGCGGGTCGGCCTCCCCGTGCAAAATCAGCGTCGGCACGGTGATCTCGCTGATCGCCGGGCCGCGCCATCGGGCGCCGATCTGGCGGCTCTGCGCCTGCTTGTCCCGTACGCCCGAGTCGGCGATGACGGTGAGGTGCTCGCGGACGGCGGCCTCGTCGAACGGCCGGCCGGGCACGCTGAGGATGCGCGCGACCTCGACCCCGGCCTCGACGTCCCCCTCGGGGGTGTCGGGGTGCCGGACACGCGCCAGCCTGGCGAGCGTCCCGGGTCGGATGTAGCGCACGGCGCTCAGGCCCGCCGCGTCACCCGGAACGGCCGAGGCCGACGTCAGCGTACGGACCCGGCCGGGATGGCGGACGGCGATCCGCTGGGCGACGGCCCCGCCGAGCGACTGCCCGAACAGGTGCGCCGAACTCCAGCCCAGTGCGTCCAGCACCGCGATCCCGTCGTCGGTCATGTCCTCGGCGGTGTACGCCTCGCCGCCGCCGCGCACCAGCGCGCTGATCGGGTTGCCGGTGGCGGTCCGCGGCAGGTGCGACGATTCCCCGGCGTCGCGCTGGTCGTACCGGGCGACAGCGAACCCGCGCGCGGCCAGGGCCAGGCACAGGCCGTCGGGCCACCAGCGCCGGGAGATTCCGAGACCCGTGACGAGCAGCAGCGGGTCCCCGTCGGTGCCCGTGGTCAGCCGGTCGTACGCCACCTGGACCCGTCCGTTGTCGGCCCACCGAACCGGCGTCCACAGATCCGTCGCGTGCATGGCCCCTCCAATAACTGCGATCAGCGTTCGCAGTTAATAGTCTAGGGCACGGACACGCCGAGGATCCGACAGGGGGGCCGGTGGCGGACGAGACGCAGGCCGGACGGCCGAGGACCGTGTGGGAGCGGCCCGACCGGGGCACCCGCGGGCCGGCGCCCGAGCGCAGCCGCGCCCAGATCACCTCGGCCGCCATCGAGCTGGCCGACCAGGGCGGCTTGGACGCGCTGTCCCTGCGGGCGCTGGCCAAACGCCTCGGCACCGGCCCGGCGTCCCTCTACCGGTACGTGTCGGGACGCGACGACCTGCTCGACCTGATGGCCGACGCCGTCGTGGGGGAGATCGACCTGGACGTCCCGCTGTGCGGCGACCCGGTCACCGACCTGACGGGGCTCGCCGTCCGGGCCAAGGCCGTGCATCTGCGGCATCCGTGGCTCGCCGAGCTGGCGCCCGAACCGCTCAGGGTCGGCCCGAACGGGCTCGCCTACGCCGACCGGGCCCTGGCGGCGCTGGAACCGGCGGGGCTGGACGGCCGTGCGGCGCTGGAGGCCGTCGCCGTCATGTCGGCGCTGGTGACGGTGTTCGCACGCACCGAGCTGCAGGCCCGCCGCACCCCGACCGAACGGCAGACCGCGCAGGCCGCCTACCTCGCGGGCGCCGCGGCGGGAGGCCGCCATCCGTGGCTCGCGGCGGCCCTGGCGGGCGGCGCGCCCGCCGACCCGCTCGGTGACGCGGACGCGCTCTTCACGCGGATCATGCGGGCGGTGCTCACGGGCCTGACCGGGGCGGACACGCCGCGACGCCCCGGCGGGTGACGCGGCGAGCGCCGGCGGGCTCCCGGGCGGAGCCCGCCGGCGCACGCGGCCTACTCGTCCACCACGGCGGTGACGGTGCCGGCGCCGACCGTGCGGCCGCCCTCGCGGATCGCGAAGCCGAGGCCCTCGGCCATGGCGACCGGCTTGCCGAGCTCGACCGTCATCTCGACGGTGTCGCCCGGCATCGCCATGCCGCCCTCGCCGCCGAGGTCCACGCCGCCCACCACGTCGGTGGTGCGGAAGTGGAACTGCGGCCGGTAGCCGTGGAAGAACGGCCGGCTGCGGCCGCCCTCCGCCGCGGTCAGCACCCGCACCCGGGCGCGGAACCGGGTGTGCGGACGGATCGCACCCGGCGTGCTGACCACCTGGCCGCGCCGGACCTGGTCCCGCTTGACGCCGCGCAGCAGCATCGCGGTGTTGTCCCCCGCCTCGGCGCGGCCCATCGCCTGCCCGAACGTCTCCAGGCCGGTGGCGACGGTGGCGAACGTGTCCCCGAGACCGACGACCTCGACGGGGTCGCCGACCCGGATCACGCCCTGCGCCACCACGCCGGTCACGACGGTGCCGCGGCCGGTGATGGTCAGCACGTTCTCCACCGGCATGAGGAACGGCCGGTCGAGCACCCGGTCGGGAACGGGCACGTAGGCGTCGATCGCGTCCAGCAGCTCAACGACGCGGGCCGTCCAGTACGGGTCGCCCTCCAGCGCCCGCAGCCCGGACACCCGGACCACCGGCACCTGGTCGCCGGGGAACCCGTACTCGGTCAGCAGCTCGCGGACCTCCAGCTCCACCAGGTCGAGCAGCTCGGGGTCGTCGACCGCGTCGGCCTTGTTGAGCGCGACCACCACGTGCCGCACGCCCACCTGGCGGGCCAGCACGACGTGCTCGCGGGTCTGCGGCATCGCGCCGTCCTGCGCCGAGACCACCAGCACCGCCCCGTCGACCTGCGCCGCGCCGGTGATCATGTTCTTCACGAAGTCGGCGTGGCCGGGCATGTCGACGTGGGCGTAGTGCCGGGTGGCGGTCTCGTACTGGACGTGGGCGATGTTGATGGTGATGCCGCGCTCGCGCTCCTCGGGGGCCCGGTCGATGCGGTCGAACGGGACGGCCGCGGCCAGCCCGCGCTCGGCCAGCACCTTGGTGATGGCCGCGGTCAGCGTGGTCTTGCCGTGGTCGACGTGCCCCATCGTGCCGATGTTGAGATGCGGCTTGGTCCGCTCGTACAGCGGCTTGGCCATGTCGGTGAGTCCTCACTCGATCGTGTCGGAAGTGAGAACCGCACGGGCGTCCGGCCGCGCGTGGTGCGCGCGGTCGTCGTCGGCCCGTGTTCTGGTGGCAACCCCCCTCCGCTGGTTCTCGTCGGAGGCGGGACGGAGGAGGGTCAGCCTCGCAGGCCGTCGATGACGGCCGCGTCGGCTGCCGCTGCCAGGGAGGCAGCCGGCGCCGCGCTCAGCAGAGTGACCTCTGCGAGCGTGCGGGCGCCGGCTGCGAAGAACATGCCCTGAGGGTACGAATCCGGCCGCGGCGGTGTCGAACCCTTTTTCACGGCCGTGTGAACGCGGGGGGCGCGCTCGGCGGTCCGCGCGACGAGCGTGTACCGCCCGGCCAGGACGCCGGACATCAGCGCGATCAGGCGGTGGGCTCTGCCGTGCCCTCGGCGGCCGGGTCCGCGCGGCCGGGGGCGCCGAGCAGGAGCAGGCCGACGGCGGCGCCGGTGAACTGGCAGGCGGCGATGGCCATCACCAGGCCGACCGGGCCCAGGTGGTCGGCGAGCACGCCGGTCAGCGCCGCGCCCACCGCGAACGTGCCGAGCTTCAGGCTGCCGCCGGTGGTGTTGACCTGCCCCAGCCGGTCCGGCGGCGACTCGCGCTGACGCAGAAGCAGCGTGGCGGCGAAGACGGGGCCCTCGCACAGCCCGGCGACCAGGAAGCACAGCAGGGCCCACGGCAGCGACGGCGCCCACGCCAGCGCGACCAGCGAGCCGCCGAAGGCCAGCAGCCCCGCCACCATCACCCATTCGGCGTACCGGGGACGCAGCCAGCGGGCGCACGCCAGCGAACCGGCCAGCGACCCCGCCGCGACGGCCACCATCAGCTGGCCGCCCGCGCTCGGCTCCGCGCCCAGGCGTTCGGCCAGCAGCACGGCCGCGATCGCGACGCCGCCCCACCCCAGCCACGCCAGCGACGTCGCCGCCGTGAGCGCGCGCAGCACCCGATTGCCCACCAGCACCGACAACCCGCCGGCCACCGCGTCCACCAGCGCCCCCGCGGTGCCGCGCCTGTCGACTCGCGCGGCGTGCTCGTCAGGCCGCTCGTCCGCGCCGGCGTCTCCGGCCGTGTCATGGCGGGGCGCCTGCATGGCCGCCTCGCCTGCGTCGGACTGTCCGGCCGTCCGCGCGGCGCCGGCTTCGGCCGTCCGCCCGTCGTGGACGGCTGCCTCGCTCCCGGCCGCGTCGCGGCGGGGTACCGGCACGGTCGGCTGGTCGGGGCGTGGGGGCGGGCCGGCGGGGCCGGAAATGGGGAGCAGGGGGAGGGCGAGCAGGGCGACGATCGCGCTGGCCACGACGGCGAAACCCGCGTAGGTCCCGGTCGTCGCGGCGGCCAGGCCCGCGGCCAGGCCGGGGCCGGCGATGGCCGCGACGTTGTAGCTCGACGCCTCCAGCCCGTACGCGTGCGGCAGCCGCTCGGCCGGGACGTACCGCGGCAGCAGGCTCGTCAGCGCGACGACGACGGGTTCGGTCACGCCGATCACGGCGGCGACCAGCAGGGCGAGCACCAGCGGGGAGCGTCCCGCCATGAGCAGCAGCGCCGCCGCCGCGACCGCGTAGCACACCGCCAGCGTCATGATCACCGGGCGCGGGCGGCGGACCCGGTCGAGCGCGTGGCCGATCAGCGGGCCGCTCAGCACGTACGGCAGGGTCGCGGCGGTCTGCAGGAACCCGGCGGCGGCGGCGCGTCCGGTGCGGGCCTCCACCGTCAGGACCAGCGCGGTCGCCATCCCCTCCGCCGAGACCCGCAGCAGCGTGGCGGCCGTCAGGTGCAAGGGGAGCGCGCCGCGGTTGATCACCTCGTGATGGTGGCACACCGTCCCGACCGGCCGGTAGGCACGAGAATCGGGCCACATAGACTGCCGGTGTGGCTGAGACGACCGAACACCGGGTCACCAGCGAGGTGGGACGGCTGCGGACCGTCCTGCTGCACCGCCCGGGCGCGGAGCTCAAACGCCTGACGCCGCGGAACAACGACAAGCTGCTGTTCGACGGCATCCCGTGGGTGGGACGGGCCCAGGAGGAGCACGACGCGTTCGCCCAGGCGCTGCGCGACCGGGGCGTCGAGGTGCTCTACATCACCGAGCTGCTGCAGGACGTCCTGGAGTACGAGACGGCGCGCGACGAGGCGATCAGCGGCGTGCTCGACGACCCCCGCCTCGGCGACCAGCTGCGCCGCGTGGTCGAGGGGTACCTGCGCGACCAGGACCCCGAGGTGCTCGCCCACACGCTGATCGCGGGGCTGGCGCACGAGGAGCTGAAGACCGGTCACGGCCTGGTCTACCGGCTGCTGGACCGGCACGACTTCATCATCGACCCGCTGCCCAGCCTGCTGTTCACCCGCGACAACAGCACCTGGATCGGCGACCGGGTGGCGGTGACGAGCCTGGCGATGCCCGCCCGGCACCGCGAGTCGGCCCTGATCGGCCTGGTCTACGCGCACCACCCGAGGTTCGCCGGGGTGCGGCAGGTGTACGACCCGTCGCTGGAGCACGTGGAGGGCGGGGACGTCCTGCTGCTGTGCCCCGGCGTGATCGCGGTCGGCACGGGAGAGCGCACCACGCCCGCGGGAGTGGAGCGGCTGGCCCGCCAGGTGTTCGACGCCGGGCTTGCCCACACCGTCCTGGCCGTGCCGATCGCGCAGGAACGCGCCACCATGCACCTGGACACGGTCTGCACGATGGTGGACGTCGACACGGTGGTCATGTACCCGCCGATGGCGGACTCGATGACCGCCTACGCGGTGACGGCCGACGACGGCGACCTGCGCGTGGCCGAGCCGCGCCCGTTCCTGGAGGCCGCGGCCGAGGCGATGGGCCTGGACCGCCTGAAGGTCATCGACACCGGCCTGGACCCGGTCACCGCCGAGCGCGAGCAGTGGGACGACGGCAACAACACCCTGGCCATCGCTCCCCGCGTCGCGGTCGCGTACGAGCGCAACATCGAGACCAACGCGCAGCTGGAGGCGGCGGGCATCGAGGTCATCCGCATCAGCGGCAGCGAACTCGGCAGCGGCCGTGGCGGCCCCCGCTGCATGTCCTGCCCACTACTACGCGACACCCCGGCGCTCTAAGCCCGGAGGGCCTGGCGTTCTCAACCCGGACGGCCTGGTGCCTGAGGTTGGCAGCCTGCCCGGTGCGAGGTCGGCGGCCTGCGGTTCCCGGCCGAGTCGGGGGGTGCGGCGGGACGGTTGGAGTGCTCGGGCGGTGTCGACGGGGGCACGACAGCGCCCGAGCTTGACGAGGACCATACAGGGCGCGCGCCGCGCCCGATCAAGCGGGGTATGCCCGGGTCGGTGCGGAATGCGTGCGATGGCCGTTGAGCAGGGCGTTTCCCGGATCGTCCACCCCGTCGCCCACGTTGAAATCGGGCATCAGCGTGTGCGTACGGCTCCGGTGCGACGCCGCGCCGTTGCCCCCGGCGCCGTGCGGCGCGTACAGGACGGCCCACACGGTGGTGACGCCCTCCTCATGACGGACGCCCCAGCCCTCGGCGAGGGCCTCCACGATGCCGAGGCCGCGTCCGCCGAGCGAGGACAGGGTGCCCGGCCCGCGCCGGGGCTCGGTGCTGGCGCCGCCGTCGCTGACGGCGACCTCCAGCCGCTCCCCGCGCCGCGCCCACGTGACGCGGACCTGCCCGGACGGCAGGGGCCTGGCGTGCCGCAGGGCGTTGCTCAGAAGTTCGCTGATGATGACACTGGCGTCGTCCACGACCGACTCGAAGACACCGGAGGCGAGCAGCTCGGAGCTGAGGCGCCTGCGGGCCACGGCGACGCTGGACGGCGCATGAGGCAACAGTACGACGCTCGACGCCCTCACCTCCCCGTCGATGATCTCCGCTGCTCGGAGGCCCGTCACCCTCGTCGGTACCGACCGAAATGCCCTGATGATATTGTCCGGAAACCCGGGTGAATCACCCGTCACCCCCCACAACGAGCGATGCCCCCTCCGGTCACGCACTCAGGGCCAACACAGGATCTATCCACCCTCCGGGTGGTTACTCCTCCTGCGAGCGTTTCGTCCGTCACACTGATGAAACACCGGCCTTTCACCTGCGTACCTATGTCACCACCTGTCACGGCATCCGTCCGGATCCGGTCAGCTACGGCCGGCCGTCCTCCGCCCGGCACAGGACCAGGCGCATGCGGGTGCCGCGGCCCCCGGGACCCGGCTCGGCGCTGACGTGGCCGCCCTGCGCCTCGGTCAGGCGTTTGACGATGTAGAGGCCGAGGCCGATCCCGCCGAACCGGCGGCGGTCCCCCGTCTCGCCCTGGACGAACCGTTCGAAGACCCGCTCGTGGTCGCCGGGGGTGATGCCGATGCCCTCGTCCTCCACCGTGACGACGATCGACCCGTCCTCCGGCCAGGCCCGCACGGTGACCGTGCCGCCGTCCGGGGAGTACTTCATCGCGTTCTCCAGCAGCTGGCCGAGGACGATGTCGGTGGCCATCGCGTCGCCCCGCGCGGGCGGCAGGCCGGGGGGCACCTCCAGCCGCACCGGGTGCGCCTCCGACAACGACCGGAACCCCGCCACCACGCCCTCCAGCACGCGGGCCAGGTCGAACGTCTCGATGGTCACCGCCAGCTCGTCGCGTCCGGCCCGCGACCCCAGCAGCAGGTGCTCGACGAGACGGCCGAGCGACTGGGCCCGTTCGGCGATCGTCGCGACGGCGGAGCGGCGGTCGGCGTCGGCCAGCTCGTCCCACCGGTTGACCAGCGTGCTGGCGAACCCCTGCACCACCGTGATCGGGGTGCGCAGCTCGTGGCTGGTGGTGGCCAGGAACAGGTCCTTGGCCTCCTCCAGCGCCTTGGCCTCGCTGACGTCGCGGAAGTCGACCACGACCTCGCCGGTCTCCTCGATCTCGGCGGCCAGCACGTTCAGCCAGATGCCCGACGGCAGCGGAAATGTGATCATCTCGCCGGGCGCGGGCGCCTCGAACGGCAGCTCCCGGCCGATCGCCTCCTGCGGCGGCACCCCGGTCAGGGTGTGGGCGGCCGGATTCCACTGCCGTACCACGCCGTCACGGTCGAGCACGGCGATGCCGTCCGCGCTGGAGTCGATCACGGCGCGTTCGTGCGCGCGCTGCCGCACCACCTCGGCGTAGGCCACGGCGTTGCCGACCGCGACCCCGGCGTGCCCGGCGAGCAGCTCCAGCAGCTCCAGCTCGGTGTGCCCGACGCGGCGGCCGGAGAACAGCGCGTACAGCGCCCCGTACGGCTCGTTCTGCAGGAACGACAGGCCCAGCGCCACCGTGTGCAGCCCGGGCAGCTCGGACCAGATCAGGTCGCCCAGCCGCCGCTCCCCGCCCGCCAGCATCACGGTCTTCCCCGAGCGCAGCAGCTCGCCGACGAGGCTGGAGCGCAGGTCGGCGGTGGCGCCGCGCATGTGCTCGGGCAGCCCGTTCACGGTGACCAGCCGCAGCCGGTCCCGCTCCAGCCGCACGAACCCGCCCGCGTCCGCGCCGGTCAGCTCGATCAGCGCGGCGGTGATCCGGTCCAGTACCGTGGCCAGGTCCAGTTCGGCGTTGAGGTCGGCGACGATGTCGTTCAGCCGCCGCACCAGCCGGGCCCGCTCGGCCATGTGGTGCTGGACGACCTCGTCCTCCTCGACCGGGTGGTACACCCCGACCCAGCCGAGCAGCCGGCCGTCGCGGTCCTGCAGGACGCTGGTGTCGATGCGCACGTCGATGAGCCGCCCGTCCCGGTGCAGGCGCCGGGTGGCGATGGAGATCTGGCCGGTGTCGGCGCTCTCCAGGCCCTCGGCCCCGCGCCGGGTCAGCAGCCGTTCCTGGACGGCGTTGTGCTCGGCCTTCAGCTCGTCCGGCACGATCGGCGCGACGCGGCCGAGCATCTCCTCGGCCGTCCAGCCGAACATGCGCTCGGCCGCCGGGTTCCACACGGTGACGCGCTGCCGGTCGTCGACGGCCACGATCGCGTCGGCCGCGCACTCGACGACGGCGCGCGCGATCGGGCCGTGGACGTCTTGCTGCACGTCTGTCATCGTGCCACCGGACCTCGTCCCGCCGAGAGCCAACGACTTGCGAAAGGTTCTCACGTCGCGGCGCTCTCCGCCGGAAGAACGCGTCCCTTCGCCCGCTCAGCCGCGGAACCGGGCGACCCGCCCGACCAGCAGCGTGACCAGCGCGGCCACCAGGAAGGACAGCAGCGACGCGCTCATCCAGGACGGCGGCGTGACCGCCAGCGCCTCCCGCACGTCCCGCCAGAACGACGCCCACCAGCCGACCGACCCGGGGTTGACGAGCTGGTAGGCCGCGAACCCGACCGCCCAGGCGGCGATCATGCTCCAGCGGGCCGGGGCGGTGCGGGAGACGTCCCAGCCGCGGCGCCCGCGGCCGAGGAAGAAGTCGGCGGCCAGCACGCCGAGCATGGGCACGAACACCGACCCGATCAGGGACAGGAAACCGGCGTAGTCGCCGATGTTCAGCACCAGCGCCAGCCCGGTGGTGCCCGCCCCCAGCGCCACCGTCAGCACCCGGCGGTCGGCGCGCGGCACCAGGTTCTGGATCGACACGGCGGTGGAGTAGACGTTGGCGAACGACTGGTCCGCCTCGCGCAGCACGAACACCGCGAAGACCACCGCTCCCAGCGTGACGTGCAGGAACGGGTCGAACACCTTCGTCGAGTCGCCCGCAACCAGGGCCAGCGCCAGCAGCCCGAGGACGTAGGCGATGATCTGGGTGACCGAGTAGCCGACGGCGGCAGCGCCGAACGCGCCGCGCGCGGTGCGGGCGTGCCGGGTGTAGTCGGCCGCGACCGGCACCCACGAGATCGACACGGCCAGCGCCGCGTCCGCGCCGATCCAGAAGCCGCCCCACGAGCCTTCGGTCAGGTCCGGCAGCGGCTCGCGCAGCAACTGGACGTAGAAGTAGACCAGCGCGACCAGCACCGCCACGGTGACGTACCGGCGCAGCAGCCGCACCGAGCCGAGCGGACGGATCGTCAGCGCCGTGGTCAGCACCCCGGCGGCGACCACGTACGCCCAGCGCGGCACCCCGTCGTACAGGGCCCGCGCCGCGTCCGCGATCACGATCAGCTCGAACGTGCCCCACCCGACGAGCTGGGCGACGTTCAGCACGGTCGGCGCGTACGACAGTCGCGCCCCGAACAGGCCGCGCAGCAGCACCATCGCGGGCTGCCCGGTGCGCGCGCCCGGCACCGCCGACAGGCCGAGCATCAGCCCGCCGATCACGGTCCCGACGATCATCGCGACGATGCCCGCCGCGATCGACAGGGTCGGCGCCCCGTTCTCGTCGGGCGCCAGCACCGTGTACGCGCCGGAGAACGCGAACAGGCTGACGCCCAGGTTGGCCCAGAACGCGCTCTGGTCCCAGAAACCGAGGACCTTCGGCGCGGGTTCGTCGAGGGTGTAGGGGACCTCGTCGCGAGGAGTGGTTCTGTGGACGGCGGACGACGACGCCAAGGCGCACGCTCCCTACGCCGGCATTACCCGGACAGGTTCATGCGGTCGGCGACGCCGTGCCAAGCTCGCCGGGTGCCGTCTCGGCGGCCCCCGGCCACAGTCGCCCTCTCAGCCCGGTGTGTCGGCCCGAGCTCCCGCGGTCAGACGGTGAACGCTGCAGATCGTACAGTCAGCGCCAAAAACCGACAAAGGGGCCCTTGGTTCAGGCCACGTAGGCGGGACCGTCCCCCGCGGCGTCCATGGGCCGTCCGACCTCGACCCAGCGCTTCATTCCCCCGTCGACGTTCTTGGCCAGCCAGCCGGCGTTGTTGAGCGCGATGGTCACCTGCGCCGAGCGCATGCCGGAGCGGCAGATGACGTAGACGTCCCGGTCACGCGGCACCTCGGCGGCGCGGTCGCTCAGCTCGGCCATCGGGATGTGCACCGCCTGGGGCGCGTGACCCGCGTCCCACTCGTCCTGCTCGCGCACGTCCAGCAGGTAGGCGTCCTGCGGGACCTCCGCGGCGTCGACGGCAGGAACGTCTTCCCCGAAAATCATCACACCCCCATGGAACCGCGCGGAACCCTCCCACGTCGAATCACGCATGCGGTACCGGACGCTCCTTTTCACGACGCCCGCACTCGCCACCCTCCTGTCACTGTCGGCCTGCGGTTCCGAACAGGCCGCGGACTCCCCCCGCGACACCGCTTCGGGCACCACGACCGTCCAGCCGACCCGCTCCCCGGCCGACCAGCTGACGGTCGAGGTGCGCGCGTCGGCCAAGGCCACACCCAAGACCTGGACCCTGACCTGCGACCCCGCCGGGGGCGACCACCCCGAGGCCGCCAAGGCCTGCGCGGCCCTGAGCAAGGCCCAGGACCCCTTCAAGCCGATCTCACCGCAGCAGATCTGCACCGAGATCTACGGCGGCCCCCAGGAGGCCAAGGTCAAGGGCACCTGGCGAGGCCGTCAGGTCGACACCGGCTTCACCCGCAAGAACGGCTGCGAACTCCACCGCTGGGACCAGGTGGCCCCCCTGTTCGGCGACACCCCAAAGGCCAACTGACGACTCCTCCCCACCCGCACCCGCCACCCCCAACCAACCCCGCCCGCCAACCGACCAGTTCCGAGCCCTCGCCCCCTCCGCCTGTCGGCATGGCGGTGTTTGGGCGGAGGCGTGGGTTTTCTTCGTGCGGGTGGAGTGCGGCAGCACCGGACGGGCGCGGACGGCTTCGGCGGGGCCTGATCGGAAGGGTTATTTGAGCAGGCGGGACAGGCGGCGGTCGGCCAGGGGTTTGCCGCCGGTCTGGCAGGTGGGGCAGTACTGGAGCGAGGAGTCGGCGAAGGACACCTCGCGGATCGTGTCGCCGCAGACGGGGCACTTCTCGCCGGTGCGGCCGTGCACGCGCAGGCCGGTCTTCTTCTCGCCCTTGAGGTCCTGGGCGGCCAGACCGGTGGAGCGGGCCACGGCGTCGTGCAGGGTGGTGATGATCGCCTCGTGCAGGCCGGTGATCTCGTCGTCGGTCAGCGTGTCGGCGATCTTGAACGGGGACATCCGGGCGGCGTGCAGCACCTCGTCGGAGTAGGCGTTCCCGATGCCGGCGACGATCCGCTGGTCGCGCAGGAGGCCCTTGATCTGGGTGCGGCGGCCCTTGACGATGCCGCGCAGCGCCTCGACGGTGAAGCCGTCGTCCAGCGGGTCCGGGCCTAGCGTGGCGACGCCCGGCACCTCGGCCGGGTCGCGGACGACGTACACGGCCAGGCCCTTCTTGGAGCCCGCCTCGGTGAGGTCGAAGCCGGAGCCGTCGTCCAGGTGCACCCGTACCCCCAGGGGGTTCTTGCCGCCGGGACGGGCGGGCCGGGCCGGGACCTCCTCGCGCCAGCGCAGCCAGCCGGCCCGGGCCAGGTGGATGACCAGGTGCAGGCCGTCGACGTCGATGTCGAGGAACTTGCCGTGCCGGGCGACGCCGGTGATCGACAGGCCGGCGAGCGCCGTGACCGGGGGATCATAGGTCTTGAGCGCGGAGATGGCGAGAACGTCGACCCGGGCGACGGCGTGGCCGACCGCCCGCTCGCGCAGGAACGCGGCGAGGGCCTCGACCTCTGGCAGTTCGGGCATGCCTCACAGTATCCGAGGCGTCGCGGGCGGTCTTCCACAACTTTCCACACCCCTGTGGAAACCTGTGGACAACCCTGTGCACAACGCCGGATCGGCCCGCCTGGCGGGGGTTTTCAATCGAAATACCACTACAAACGACGCCATCTGCCGCCGAGTCCCCCGTCGCGGCCCGCCGGGGGCCTGTGGATAACCTGGTCCGCGGGGTGATGTGCCGTGAATCACCCCGATCTTCCGATAACCCCTAGGGGGTAGGGGTTGCGAGCGCTGTGACGGGTGCGTAACATAACCCTCGTCAGATACCCCTAGGGGGTAAAAGTCCAGGGATGAGGGGAACGGATCGATGAGCACCGCCACCTACACCGTCACCGGTATGACCTGCGGTCACTGCGTCAGCTCCGTCAAGGAGGAGGTCAGCGAGATCGCCGGCGTGACCGCCGTGGACGTGGATCTGGCCAGCGGCCGGCTCACGGTCACCGGCGAGGGCGCGATCGACGACGACAAGGTCCGCGCGGCCGTGGAAGAGGCCGGATACGAGGTGACGGCCTGACCCGGCCGTCTCCCGCACGCCCCGTCCCGGCGCGCTGATCCGCGCCGGGCGAAGGGCCGGGCGGAGGGGGACGACCGCATACGGCGGCCGCCAAGGTGAACGAGGGAAGCGAGCAGCAGACCATGAACACGGCGATCAAGTTGGGGGCGTTCGCCCTGGGCCTGGCGGCCGTCTTCGGCGGCGCGGCAGGGGTCGGCGCGGCCGTCGGGCCGATCGATGCCACCGCCGACACGCACAAGACCGAGGGTAACGGCCACGGCGGGGCGTCCGGGCACGGTGCGGCGGCCGGGCACGGCAAGAACGCGTCGTCGCACGTCCCGGCGGGGCTCCAGGTGTCCCAGGACGGCTACACGCTCACGCCCGAGACCACGACGGTCACCCCGGGCGAGCGCACGGACTTCCGGTTCTCGGTGACGGGGCCGGACGGCAAGCCCGTCACCCGTTTCGAACCCCTGCACGGCAAGCTGCTGCACCTGATCGTGGCGCGCCGTGACCTGTCGGGGTTCCAGCACCTGCATCCGACCGAGGCGGGCGGCGGCGTCTGGACCGTTCCGCTGACGTTGCCCGACCCCGGGACCTACCGGTTCTTCACCGACTTCAAGGCCGCGGGCGCGGCCGAGCAGCTCACGCTCGGCACCGACGTGGTGGCGCCGGGGGACTACCGGCCGCGGGCCGTGCCGCCCGCCGAGCAGGTCGCCAAGGTGGACGGCTACGAGGTGAAGCTGACCGGCACCCTGGTTCCGGGACGGTCGAGCAGGCTCACCCTGTCGGTGAGCAAGGACGGCCGGCCGGTCACCGACCTGGAGCCGTACCTGGAGGCGTACGGGCACCTGGTCGTGCTGCGCGACCAGGACCTGGCCTACCTGCACGTCCACCCGGACGGCGCGCCCGGCGACGGCCGCACCCGGCCCGGTCCGGACGTGACGTTCGAGGCCGAGGTGCCGAGCCCGGGAAGATACCGCCTCTACCTGGACTTCCAGCATGACGGCAAGGTCCGCACGGCCGAGTTCACGGCCGTGGCCGGCAACGCGGCCGCGCCCGCCGCGCCGACCGCTCCGGCGGAGGAGAACGGCGATGACGGCCACGATCACGGGCACTGACCATCCCGTAGGCGATCGACGAGGAGGAGGAAGGCGATGAGCACGGGCGACGCGTCCGGGCGGATCGAGCTGGCGATCGGCGGGATGACCTGCGCCTCGTGCGCCGCCCGCATCGAACGCAAGCTGAACAAGATGGAGGGCGTGACCGCGACGGTCAACTTCGCCACCGAGAAGGCCACGGTCCAGGCGCCCGAGGGCGTCACGCCGGAGGAGCTGATCGCCACGGTGGAGAAGGCCGGGTACACCGCGACGCTGCCCAGGCCGCCGCGTGACGAGACGTCCGAGGACGGCGAGGACGAGGCCGACCGGGAGCTGCGGCCGCTGCGGCAACGGCTGATCACGTCGCTGGTGCTGGCGGTGCCGGTGATCGCGATGGCGATGGTCCCGGCGTTGCAGTTCGAGTACTGGCAGTGGATGTCGCTGACGCTGGCCGCGCCCGTCGTCGTCTACGGGGGATGGCCGTTCCACCGGGCGGCCTGGACGAACCTGCGGCACGGCGCGGCGACCATGGACACGCTGGTGTCGCTGGGCACGCTGGCGGCGTTCGGGTGGTCGCTGTGGGCGCTGTTCTTCGGCTCGGCCGGGGAGCCGGGCATGCGGCACGGGTTCGAGTTCGCCATGACCCGCTCGGACGGGTCGGCCAACATCTACCTGGAGGCCGCCGCCGGGGTGACCGCGTTCCTGCTGGCCGGGCGGTACTTCGAGGCGCGGTCCAAGCGCCGGGCGGGCGCGGCGCTGCGCGCGCTGCTGGAGCTGGGCGCCAAGGAGGTCTCGGTCGTCCGCGAGAACGGCCGTGAGGAGCGCATCCCGGTCGAGGACCTGGCCGTGGGGGACGCCTTCGTCGTCCGTCCCGGCGAGAAGATCGCCACGGACGGGGTGGTCGAGGAGGGCTCCTCGGCCGTGGACGCCTCAATGCTGACCGGCGAGTCGGTGCCGGTCGAGGTCGGCCCCGGCGACGCGGTGGTCGGCGCCACCGTCAACGCGGGCGGCCGGCTGCTGGTGCGCGCCACCCGCGTCGGCGCCGACACGCAGCTGGCGCAGATGGCCCGGCTGGTGGAGGAGGCGCAGACGGGCAAGGCCGCCGTGCAGCGGCTGGCCGACCGGATCTCCGGGGTGTTCGTCCCGATCGTGATCGCGCTGGCCGCGGCCACGCTGGGCTTCTGGCTCGGCGCGGGCGCGGAGACGGCGGCCGCGTTCACCGCGGCGGTCGCGGTGCTGATCATCGCCTGCCCGTGCGCGCTGGGCCTGGCCACGCCGACCGCGCTGATGGTCGGCACGGGACGCGGCGCCCAGCTCGGCATCCTGATCAAGGGCCCGGAGGTGCTGGAGTCCACCCGGCGCATCGACACCGTCGTGCTGGACAAGACCGGCACCGTCACCACCGGAACCATGGCCCTAGTGGACGTCCACACCGCAGACGGCGTCGACGCCGACGAGGCGCTGCGGCTGGCGGGCGCGCTGGAGCACGCCTCCGAGCACCCCATCGCCCGCGCGATCGCCGCCGGAGCCGCCGAACGCGTCGGCACCCTGCCGTCCGTCGAGGACTTCGCCAACATCGAGGGCCTGGGCGTCCAGGGCATGGTGGACGGGCACGCCGTGCTGGTCGGACGGCCGCAGCTGCTCGCCGAGTGGTCCCAGCACCTGACGCCCGAACTCCAGGAGGCGATGGCGGCGGCCCAGCGGCAGGGGCACACCGCCGTGGCCGTCGGCTGGGACGGCCGGGCCCGCGCGGTCATCACCGTGGCCGACCAGGTCAAGCCGACCTCCGCCGAGGCCGTGGCGCGGCTGCGCGCGCTGGGGCTGCGTCCGGTGCTGCTGACCGGCGACAACGAGACCGTCGCCCGCACGGTGGCCGGCCAGGTGGGGATCGACGAGGTCATCGCCGAGGTGCTGCCCGCCGACAAGGTCGCCGTCGTCAAGCGGCTGCAGGGCGAGGGCCGCACGGTGGCGATGGTCGGGGACGGCGTCAACGACGCCGCCGCACTGGCCCAGGCCGACCTGGGTCTGGCGATGGGCACCGGCACCGACGTGGCGATCGAGGCGTCCGACCTGACCCTGGTGCGCGGCGACCTGCGCGCCGCCGCCGACGCCATCGCCCTGTCGCGGCGGACCCTGCGCACCATCAAGGGCAACCTGTTCTGGGCGTTCGCCTACAACGTGGCGGCGCTGCCGCTGGCGGCCGCCGGGCTGCTCACCCCGATGATCGCCGGCGCGGCCATGGCGTTCTCCTCGGTGTTCGTCGTCACCAACAGCCTGCGGCTGCGCCGCTTCCGCCCGGTCGGGGACGCCTCGGCCCTGCCCGGCGGGACGGCCCGTCCCAGCGCACCCCGCGCGGAGGTCCACGCCGACCGCTGACCCCGGTCGCGGAACACGCGGGAACACGAAGGACCACGGTCTCGTCTCGTCCACGAGGCCGTGGTCCTTCGCCGTCCTACGGATGCCGGCTCACCGCTGCCGCGGGACGATGGGCCCGGCCGGAAGCACCTTCACCCGCAGGCTGTTGCAGTTCTGGCAGACCGGGTCGATCCAGGGCGGCTGCGCGGGCACACCGTCCAGACGCCAGGCGACCGCGTGGCCGCCGTGGCCGCCACCGGCGTGCCGCGCCTCGTACAGGGCCTCCCACACCCGCAGGCAGTGCAGGCAGTGGAAGCGCCATTTCTCCGTGACCACGTGAACGTTTCCTAGGCGCATGCGGAATCCCACTTCTGGACGTGACGGATCTCAGAAGTGCGGGATGGGGCCGGACACGGCCGTCCCGCAGCGCGTTTACGTACGGGAGACGTTCAGCTCGATGAGCAGCCTGGCGCCGGTGACCTGCACCGGGACCTCGTCGAACCGTCGCGCCGTGACGGACGGTTCCGCGGACGCGTCCAGTGAGGCCGGCACGCGGACGAGGGCGAGCCCCTGCGTCCGGCCGGCCGTCTGCGCGCGATTGGCCTCGTGCTCCCCGGTCGACTCCCCGCGTCCGGTGTCACGTTCACCTGGAGCGGGAGTGCGGAGGCGTTCTTCGTCGGCGACCATCGACGTGACGGCGGCGCACGGCGCCACCTCCGAGCACGACCCCGACGCCCCGGTCAGCAGGACGACCAGCCCCAGCAGGACCGGCCAGAGAACCGCCCCCGATGGGCCGGCCGCCGGTGTCCGCCGGAATCGGCTCACTACCACACAGCGAACCCTACCTTACCCTCCGTATAATCACGGTAACTTTTAGTAATGCCAAGGGCGATCCTCAACCGCCTCCGCACAGGTTCACGAGACCGCGTCCCGATCCCCATGTGCGCAATGTCCGGCAAATCCAGGTTTGGCCCATCAGTGGGACGCTCGTCGGCCGGCACTCACGTCGCTTCGGCACTGAGGGTCTGCGCCACGGATCGGCGGGCTGCGACGCGCGCGGGCAAGGCGGTGAGTGCCGCCGTCGCCAGGAGCGGGGTGACTGCGGCCGTGAGCAGCCACCACGCATGAGGCATGACCATTTTCGCGTCGCTGAACAGGATCACGCCCAGAGGGATGCCGGAGACGACGCCGGGCAGGGTCGGCAGGAGCTGCGCGGCGGACAGTCCGGCCGTGATCTGCCCGGGAGTGGCGCCGAGCGTCCGCGCGACGGCCATGGCGGGCCGGGCCTCCAGTGCGGTGGTCCAGGTGATCGTGATGGTGTTCACGACGGCGAGTGCGATCATCGCGGCGGTGACGGCCAGCAGTACGTGGCGTTCCTGGGCGACCTGCGCCTCGGTCGCCATGGGAGAGCCCGGGTAGCCCTTCACGGGCTGGGCGTAGACCAGCAGCAGTGCGGTGACCGCGATCAGCGTGGTCATCATGTTGCACCCGTGCAGGACGGCGCGGCCGGGGCGGCGGGCGATCAGGCGCAGCCCGAGCAGCAGCGGGGTCGGCAGCAACGCCGACAGTCTGTTCAGCCAGGCCCGGTGCCGGGGCCGGTGGGCGGCGTCGGCCAGAGCGGAGACGGTGCCGGTACGCAGCGCCCGCAGCGTCGGGCCGGAGGTGGTGAGGGCCGCCACCGCAAGGGCGACGACGGTCGTGACGGCGATGGTGCCGCCGGTCAGACCGGGGGCGGTGGTGATCATGCTCGCGGTGGGATCGATGACGGCGGGCCCGGCCAGCCGCGCGATCGTCAGGCCCAGTGCGTCGGCGAGCAGCGCCAGGGTCAGGTATTCGGCGAACAGGACGGCGGCGATGAGCCCGGGTGTGGCGCCGACGGCCTTGAGCAGCCCGACCCGGCGGGTCTGCTTGGCGGCACGTCCCGCCATCAGCGTGGCCACACCGCCGATGGCCAGCAAACCGAGCAGCCAACTGCCGATGACCAGGATCGGCTGACTGCTCTGGAGCGCGACAAGGTCCTGCTCGGCGATGTGCCGCCAGGTCTTGAAGTTCACCCAGGTGTCCTCGAACGCCGAGGCCACGGCGGGATGCCGAGTCAACGCCCCCGCCGCGTCGGGATCCCGCAGCTTCAGGTTGATGAAGGAGGTCACCGGGACGTCCGCCGACTCCAGTGCCCGGGTGTCCCGTTCGGCCAGCCAGACCAGACCGCCGCCGTCGCTCGGCCCGCCGCCCGGACCGATCAACGGCGCCCACGGGTACACCGAGTGGGCCGCGGTCACGGCGACCCCGACGACGGGAAGCGAGCGCCCGGCGACGTTGACGTGGTCGCCGACCCCGACGCCCATGGCGGTGGCGAAGCCGCGTTCGACCACGGCGCCTCCAGGGCGTACCCAACTGCCCGAGGTCACCAACGGACGGTCGACCGGGCCCGGTGTCATGTCGGCGACCTGCACCACCGCGGCTCCCGTGGAACCGCGCGCCGTGAGCGTCGTGTAGTACTGGCGGTAGGGCCCGCTGTGCGCGACCACCCCGGGCGCGTGCTCCAACGACTTCAGGGCAGTGATCGTGGTCCGCTTGGTGCCAGGGGAAAGCGCGACCACGTCCGGCCCGGCGGTGGCGTCCCGGGTCTGCTGGTAGAGCGTTTCGGTCGCCCCGTTCAATGACAGACCGAGGGCCAACGTGGCGGTCGCGGCGGTGATCGAGACAAGCAGCATCGCGGCCTGGGCGGGATGCCGACGCACGTCGGCCAGGACAAGGCGGAACACCAGCAGGATGCGCCCCACGGCGTTCAGCCCTCCAGCCCGATCACATGGGCGAGCCGCCGGGTGCCGTCGGCGAACATCCCGTGCGCCACCAGCCGCTCGACCCCATTGACCGCCCGCACGATGCCCTGGCCGTGCTCCTGGCGCAGACCGCAGACCTCAAGCACAGCGCCGAACTCCTTCATGAGCCCTCGAATTCGTTCTCGCCCGTCGGCCAGACGCGCTCACGCGCTCCCAACCAGTGCACGTCCGCCTGCAGCCGCAACGCGCCCCTTCCCAGCGGCAGCAGACCCGCAGTCGAAGAACCCGCCGCGACCACGCGCGCCATGCGACAGCTCCTTCGCAGGCATCGCTGGCACCGCGTCCCGCGTACCCAACCCCTAACGGCTAGCCAATGGATAGCGGTTAGCCGACAGGCGCGTCAAGCGCCATCCTCGAACTCGCCCGCCCGCAGAACCGGCAGCCGGAATCACTGAGCCGCCCCTCGCCGGAACGCGCGGTGGAAACGCGCCGCTGTTGCGACGCTCACCAGGAGACGCGGGGCGTCAGGAGGCCGTCGTCGGTTGGCGGAGGGTGGCGACGAGAGGGCCGACGCGGGCATCGTCGGCGGCGTCGTCGAGGGCCTTGCTCAGCGTCTCGTAGTAGATGGGGGCGATCTTGCGCTGGAGGGCGCGGCCCTCGTCCGTGATCACGGTGTAGACGCCCCGGCGGTCGTTGGGGCACATGTCGCGGCGGGTGAGGCCCGCCGACTCCAGGCGCGCGACCAGGCGGCTGACCGAACTCTGGTTGAGGCCGATGAGGTCGGCGAGTTCCTGCATGCGCAGTTCGCCGTCGGGGGCCCGCACCAACTGGCACAGCGCCCGGTACTCCGAGAGCCCGACACCCTGCCGGTGCAGCGCCTTGGTCAGTTCCTGTTCGACCCGTCCGTGCAGGCTGACCACCTGCTCCCAGGCCCTGCCATCCGCGCTGTCCACCGTTTCCTCCTCGGCTGTTGACACCAGGGTACATGGCCGTGCAATATCTGCATGTACATGCAATTCATGTAGGTGCATGCAAACATCAACGGAGGGATCATGACCGGCACGATCGAGCGGATCGCGACCGACCCGGACTGGTACGAGCCGTACCGGATCTCGCAGGCCATCCGGGCGGGCGGGTTCGTCCACGTCTCCGGGCAGGCGGGGATCGACGAGCACGGCCGCACGGTCTCCGACGACTTCCTGGAGCAGGGGCGGCAGGCGTTCCGCAACATCGAGCGGGTGCTGAAGGAGGCCGGCCTCTCGATCGCCGACGTGGTCAAGGTCGGCATCTTCGTCACCGACATGGCCGCGCACCTGGACGACGTGATCCGGCTGCGCGAGGAGTTCCTCGCCCGCCCCTACCCCGCCGACACCCTGCTGGAAGTGTCGTCGCTGGCCCAGCCCGACTGGCAGATCGAGGTCGAGGTCACCGCGCTGGACCGGCGGGAGGACGTCCGATGACCGCGAGCCCGCTGCTGCGTTCCTACGACGACGGCCGCCTGAGCCTGCCCAACCGCATCGTGATGGCGCCCATGACACGCGGCCGTGCCGACGACGTGTCCGCCGTCCCGCACCCGCTGACCAGGGAGTACTACGCCCAGCGGGCGGGGGCCGGGCTGATCGTCACCGAGGGGCTGTGGGCGGACCCGCTCGGCAAGGGCGGCCCGGGCATCCCCGGCCTGGTGACCGACGCGCACGTGGCCGGATGGCGGGAGGTCACCGACGCCGTGCACGCCGCCGGCGGACGGATCTTCGCGCAGCTCTGGCACGTCGGCCGGATGACGCACCCGGTGACGCTGCCGGACGGCGAACTCCCCCTCGCCCCGTCCCCCGTCCGCATCGAGCACCAGCAGATCTTCACCAAGGACGGCTGGCTCGACCACGTCACACCGCGCGCGATGACCACGGCGGAGGCCGAGGCCACGATCGCCGCCTTCGCCGCCGAGGCCCGCAACGCGGTCCGCGCCGGGTTCGACGGGGTGGAGGTGCACGGCGCGAACGGCTACCTCGTCCAGCAGTTCCTCGCCGAGAACACCAACCGGCGCACCGACCGCTTCGGCGGCTCCCTCACCCGCCGCCTGCGTTTCGCGGTCGAGGTCGTGGAGGCCGTCGTCGCCGAGGTCGGAGCCGAACGGGTCGGCCTGCGCATCTCCCCGGACAACCCCGAGAACGAGATCGCGGAGGAGGACGCGCAGGGCACCTACCGGACACTGGTCGACACCCTCGCCCCGCTCGGCCTGGCGTACCTGCACATCATCGAACGCGGCGCCTATCCGGCCCTGGCCGACCTGCGCCCCCGCTGGCCCGGCACCCTCATCGCCAACTTCAACGGCCCCCAGCCGACCACCCGTGAGGCAGGGGAGAAGGTGCTGAACGCGGGCTTGGCCGACCTCTTCTCCTACGGCCGCCTCTTCATAGCCAACCCCGACCTCCCCACCCGCTTCGCCGCCGATGCCCCCCTCAACCCCATCCGGGAAAACCTCATCTACGGCGGCGACGCCGAGGGCTACACCGACTACCCAGCCCTGACGCCAACGCCCGTCGGCTGACCCCACCTCCTGCCCACACCCAGCCAGCCCCATTCCGGCAGCTCCCAGGTACGTCCCCTGCCTCGGGGACGTACCTGGGAGCCCCCGCAGCCGGGCCCAGACACAACGACCCACATCCCCGACGCCTCTCCAGGACCAGCACGTTCCCGCTGCCCCTCCGAACCTCCCAATGCGCCCCGTCCGCCAGCAGGATCCCGGCCAGGCTCACCACACGCCCCAGCCGACCGCGGCCAGGCCGTCGACGTTGAACGAGCCGCCGGTCACCACCGGCCCCAGCACAGGACGTCCCCGCCGGTGCCTCGGGACGTCCCCACAGCCCACACCGCACCCAGACACGACAGCCACAGGCCCCAGCGCGTCCACAAGACATCTCCGCCCCCCCTCAGGACGTCTCCCCAACCCACAGGACGTCCCGGCCACACCGCCCACACGCCCCTGCGCGTCCTGTGTCGCGCCACGTCCTGAGCACAATCCGTCACGCAGGCCATGAGGCACCACAGGCCGTGACGTACCAACGCCGATACACGCTCATCCGTGGCGGAACCGGCGCCGCCCCGCCGTCCTAGCTCATGCGCCATCGCGGCGGCGGTCAGCGAAGGGTGCTTGCGCCGCAGCTCGCACAGCAGCACCTCGGTCTCGGCGTTCAGGACCGACTCCGGCCCCTCGACCGAGCCGCCAGGCCCTCGGCCCGATACCGGTCTCCCACCGCGCGAGGCCCGTGGGCGAACGCACGACAGACAAACCGCTCACGGCGCCGTCAACCACCAGGTGGGACTGGAGTGTCGAGCATGACCCGGGTCACGACCACCGGACGGCTCGGATCAGGAGCTTCCCCACGTCGTCAAATCCCATTGCTCAGGCCGCCGAACGCACAGCCGCGCCCGGCGCCGCGGTCCGGGCGTGGGGCGTGTTCCGTCCGCTCCAGCCATGCAATCCGGCCACGGCCGTCCCAACTGGAAATCACTCGAATGGGACCAAAGACAACCGCCCGACCAGCGCCAGGCGGTAGCGTTTCGCGGCAGTGTCCGAGGGGCGAATGCACCTGAAGCGGGGGACTTGTGGCGCCAACGGCTTGGCGCCCCAGCGGTCGTCGCATAGGCGAATGAGGCTGTACATGGAAGCGCAAAGGTATCGGTCACGGCGGTTCATACTTCGCAAGCCGCGGGCGCGGGCGGAACTGGCCGCCGCCGCCAGATTGCAGGGCTGGGCGTACGTCGGCGAACGGCCGGGCGGGGCGGGCAAAATGCACATCACCATCTTGGAGACGGCTTTCCCCGGAATCTCCGTGTGGTACTTCGAGCAGGAGGATCCCGCTTTCTGCGGTGTCACCGTCGACAGCACGCTTGGGCCTGACGCGATCGAAACGGTCGCCACGCTCGTTCAGGGAATGCTCGTTCCGTGGATGCTCACAGAGCTGCTGGACGAGATGGACAATGCGTCCGACCGGATTCTCGCGCTTCGGCGCGCCGGGCTCGGGGCACCAGACGAGGCTGATCCCGCGTTCCTCGCACGATTCTCCTCAGCGGCCGCCGATCCTGATCCGGCCGTGCGTACCGCTGCGATCTACGCAATGACCGATACAGGATGGCAGGAATGCGGCCCCGTCATGGGGGAGATGGCGCGTACCGACAGCGAACGCGCGGTGCGTGAATTCGCCGGAAGGGCGGTAGAGGTTCTCCCTGCGATGCGTCCGAAGGGCAGGCCCGTACCGGTCAGCGTCCCGGATCTGTTTCCCGAAGGGGCCAATGACCTGTATCGCATCGCGATGCAGGAACTCGCCAAAGTCATCGACGGGCCCGGTTCGTCGCGGGCCGACAGGGACTCAGCCGGCGATTAGCAACGGCGTCGATCCGGCTCTCAAACCGATGTACACCACGTCGACAGCCCCACTGGTCGCCACTGCCTGGGTGAGGTCGACACATCACCGGGCCGATCGCTGCCGCAGGGCTTCCCAATGCTGGGGCCTGATGACTCCTGTGCTGCGGGGCGGCGCGCTTCCGGATCGCTCGGGTGCCGCCGCTGGTCGGCCTCGGGCGGCACACAGCGGACTCCCACTGGAACACGTCGTGGCCCGGGCGGGAGGCGAAGAGCCCGGCGCAACTCGCGGCCCGGTCCCGGCCGCACCGGTCCCTACACTTGCCGCATGCCCGACGCGAAAGATCTTCCCAGGTACCGCGTTCTCACCGGCCCCGACGACGAGGCCTTCTGCCGGAGGGTCAGCGAAGCACTTGACCTCGGCTACGAGCTGCACGGATCGCCTTCGCTGACGTTCAACGGGGACCGTGTGATCGTGGCCCAGGCACTCATCCGGCCGAAGCTCTAACACCCCAGGCCGCGCGAGCACGAAGCGAGGGCTCACGGCTCGCGGCCGCCCGCGAGCCGGAGGGCTCGTTCACGCGAACCTGTCTGTCACACCGTCTCACCGTCCACGCGAATGAGCACTCCAGGCCAATGTGCCACCGTGTCCGCATAGTCTTGCGGCTCACGTCCCATGCTGATGAGTCGATCCGGCTCTCCCACGATCAAGCGTTGGTGCTGTACGACTTCGCACACCGCCTGGTGCTCGACATCAGCGTCAAGGAGCAGGAGGCGATCTATGTGGACCGTGGGGAGTGGAACGTGCTGTCCAGCGTGCTCGCACAACTGGAGACGCGGTTGCCGGAGATCTTCATGCCGGACTATCAGGAGCGGCTTCAAGCAGCGCGAGTACGACTGAGGCCCGTAGACGAGGAGTGACGCTCGCTGGCGCCCTTGCCCTTCACCTCGTCATCAAGTACGTGTAGCTGATGGCTGTGGCACGGGGGCGGGGCGGACCATCCGCGCCGTGGTCCACCCCGCAGTCTTAACGCCGTGGCCCGAAGCCGTATCCTTCCGCCCGGGGTGCGGCTGAACTCGCGGCGACAGTGCTAATGCACGGCCGCCGCTGGCTACCAGTCATGTGTGTTGGTCAGCTCGTCTAGGGGCCGGTCCATTTCGTGTAGCCCGCGCGCCTGCCGGGGCAGATGCTCTGCCGGATTGAGTTGTGGGGGCGGGGACGGCGCACTTGCGTCGCCGCATCGGCCGCCCTCTCCGCCGGTCGGCGCGAGCGGCGGGGGCGCGAGTCCCCGGCCGGCAGGCAGGGGAAACAGCCGTCCGGTTTGTCGCGGCTGGTCATCAGGTCTGTGTTGCCGCTGGCCCTCGGTGTCCAGGACGGCATTCCACCGGTTCCCACTCTCCGCCCTCCCAGAGCTGCGCCATGTACGGCAGATCGGGGACGCCCGACAACCAGTGCAGAAGGAACTCTGTCGCCGTATTTTGCAGGGGAGGCTCATCGATCCACTGGTCGCCCCGTCCTTCGGCCACGATCGGCCACTCATCGGGATCGCCCTCGGTCAACCAGCCGAACCAGTCACCGTCGATCGTGGTTCCCCAACCGAGAAACCCTCCTGGCTCGGGCCAGGCGGCGAGCATATAGGTGTCAGGGAACTGCGCTCGGAGACTGCGGTACGTGTCTTCCCTCATCACAGCCGCCTGCGCCCAGGTCACGCCGTGACTCCGAACTACTCGCGGGTCGGCGACCATGAGGAACTCCAGGTAATCCCGAGTGCCATCGTCGCTTTCTCCCAGGCCGCCCACCTGGAAGGCTCCATAGCGTTCGATCAGTGCCACAAAGTCCTGAGGCAAGCCGGTTCCCAGCTCAGCGAACACCTCCTCCCAGGACCGCACCCCATAGACGGGGTTCGCCGGTGGCGGGAGGAGAGCCACAAGCTCATCTAAGGGCGTCAGATTTGTCTCCACTCGTCACTTTCTACACCGCGTCGGGAGAGGTTTACAGCCGCTGGGGCACCAGTCGATGGGAACCAGGGGACAGGCTCTGCGGCGGGGGCGGCTCCGTACGGTGACGGTCATTGTGGGCCAGAGGTCTCGGTCTCGCGGACGTCGCGGAGTCTGACCGGACGTCCTGCTTGCACCTTGCGGGGAGCGGCGCGGTGCCCGTTGACGCCGCGTAGGACGCGGGTGAACCACACGACCAGGACGTCCCAGCGGGCGGGGCGGGCGTCTCCGACGACATCCTCCAGGACGCCGGGCGTCCTGGAGGACGTCGTCGGGGTGGGAGGGTTACGGGACGGTCCAGAAGGCGAGTTCGTGGCGCATGCCTTCGCGGAAGAGGTGCTCGGCGCGGGCTAGGTCGGGGGCGGCTTCGTCGATCATCTGGGCGATGCGCCGGGTGAGGGTGGCGAAGGCGGGGTCGGCGTAGGTGTCGACCCAGCGGCGGTAGCGGGGGTCGGCCGGGGGGTTCTCGGCGAGGCGGGCGCCCAGGGTGGAGTAGCCCCACATGCACGGGTAGAGGGCGGCCAGGCCGTCGGCGTAGGTGGCGGCGCTGTCGAGGAGGAACGCCGTGTACGCGGCGCAGGCCGGGCCCTTGACGGCGCCGTCCAGGTCGGCGCCGAACGGTTCGGCCAGTGAGCGGTGCAGGGAAAGTTCCACGTGAAACGTCGAGTGCGCCAGGTCGACCAGGTCGCCCAGGTGGCCGGACGGCGCCTGCCACGCCAGGCGGCAGAAGACCCGCACGTAGTCGAGCAGGTACAGGTAGTCCTGCTCCAGCCAGGACCGGAACACCGCATCGTCGAGGTCGCCGCGGGCGATGCCCGCCACGGTGGGGTGCGCGAGCTGCTCCTCGACGAGGGGACGACCGATTTCCTCCAGATGTGCCGCAACGCTCATGGCCGTCAGTGTCCCATCATGCGGAATCCGGGGCGGTCCGCGGGGGACCGCCCCGGACCGTCCGGAGCATCACCGAGGTCAGACGGCCACCGCCTTGACGGCGGGGGTGTGCAGCGCGCGGCGTGTCGTGGCCAGGCTGGTGATCAGGGCGAGGAGGGCGGCCACGGCGACGACTCCGGCGTAGATGGCCGGGGTCGCGTCCGGCAGCGGCTCGCCGGTGCGGGCGATGGTGAACGGGACGATCGTGCACAGGGCGGCGACCGTGCCGAACGCCACGCCGACGACGGTCAGCACCGCGGCCTCCAGGCCCGTCACGGCGAGCACCTGGCGGGGTGTGGCGCCGGTCAGCCGCTGGCCGGCGAACTCGCCGCGCCGGTCGGTGGTCGTGGCGATCAGCGTGTTGATCAGCATGATCGCCGCGAACAGCACCAGCATGCCGATGACGACGAAGTTGAGGGTCTTGATGTTCTCCTGCTCGACGGTGGACAGCAGGCCGTCGGCGGCGAGCGCGGCGTCGTCGACGCGCTGCATGTAGAGGGTGCCGGTGGCGATGCCGGTGAACAGGATGATCGGCATCAGCGCCCCGGACAGCTGCTGGGCCCGTCCGCTCAGGTTGTGCCGGGCCAGGTACCCGGCGGCGCCCGCGGCCGCCAGCGGCCCGGCCAGCATCGCGGCTGACGCGCGCAGCAGCATCGGGCTGAGCAGGGCGAACCCGACGGCGACCCAGATGGACGTCTGCCCGGCGGTCTGCATGGCGTCGGTGCCCTTGTCGCGCATCACCGTGGCTGTGACGACGGCGAGGTTGGCGCCCAGCAGCAGGAACAGGATGCCGAAGACGACGCGCTTGCGGCTGGTGCGGCCGCCCTGGGTGCCCGCCTCCAGCAGCGTCTCGGTGACCCGCATGCGGGTGGTGCGCCGCGCGGTCAGCAGGGCCGCGAACGTCGATCCGGCGAACGTGACCGCCATGCCGATCGTCAGCGCGAGCGGGCCGAAGGCGTGCTCCACGCCGGGCGCCACCTGGTCGGTCTCGATCAGCAGGTCCAGCACCAGGCGCCCGCCGAGCAGGGCCGGGACGATCGCGGCGAGGGTGCCGACCAGGCCCAGCACGGCCGCCTCGCCGACGATCATCCGGCGGATCTGGGCGGGGGTGGCGCCGACGCTCTTGAGCAGGGCGATCTCGTCGGTGCGCTGGCGCACGGCCAGCGACAGCGTGGAGGTGACGGAGAAGGCCACCATGATCAGCCCCCAGCCGCCCACCACGCTCGCCATGGTGATCAGCGTCTCCCGGCTGGCCGCCGGGACCCCGTCGGCGACGGCGGTGTCGAGCAGGGACGCGAACGCCATGACGAGCGTCCCGCCGAAGAACGTGGCGCAGAACGCGGCGGCGAACGCGCCGGTGCGGTGGCGCAGGGAGCGCAGGGCGAGTCCGAACATCATGCCGGTCACACCCCCACCGCGACGTCGTCGCCCAGGTGGGCCAGCCGCTCGGCGACGGCCTCGGGCGAGGGGGCGCGCATGCTCCCGGCCAGGCGCCCGTCGGCCAGGAAGACCACCGAGTCGGCGTGCGCGGCGGCGACCGGGTCGTGGGTGACCATCACGATGGTCTGCCCGTCCCGCCGGACCGTCTCCCGCAGCAGGGCCAGCACCTCGCGGGCGCTGCGGGTGTCCAGGGCGCCGGTCGGCTCGTCGGCGAAGACGACCTGCGGCTGGGTGACCAGGGCGCGGGCGATGGCGACGCGCTGCTGCTGGCCGCCCGACAGCTCGGCGGGCCGGTGGTTCAGCCGGTCGCCGAGGCCGACGCGGCGCAGCGTCTCGACGGCGCGGGCCTTGTCGACGCGCATCCCGGCCAGCCGGCGCGGCAGCGTGACGTTCTGCAGGACGGTCAGCGTCGGCAGCAGGTTGAACCGCTGGAAGACGAACCCGATGCGCCTGCGCCGGAACTTGGTGAGCGCGGTCTCGTCGTCGCCGGTCATCTCCGTCCCGGCGACGAACACCCGGCCCTCGGTGGGACGGTCGAGCCCGGCCGCGCAGTGCAGCAGGGTGCTCTTGCCGGAGCCGGACGGTCCCATGACGGCGGTGAACGTCCCCGCGGGCAGGCTCAGCGACACGCCGTCGAGGGCGGTGACCGTCCCGTACTCCTTGCGCACGGCCACCAGCCGCAGCGCCTCGCCGTTGTGTGGGTTCATCGTGCTCGCCTCCGTGCGGCGTCAGGGGGTGGGGGACTCGTTCGGTGTCGTCGTCGACGCTACGGAGCGGGTCCGGCCGTCTCGATGGGCGCAACTCCTCTTCAGGGGTAGGAGAAAGCCCACCCCCGGGTTTTTTATCGGTCGCTACAGATATGGGCTAGCATCCGTTCTGTAGCGACCGCTAAAAAAGTTGAGGAGCAGCATGAGCACGTTCACGCGCACCGTTCGCGGAACCGGCGGGCCGGGGGTGGCGCTCGCCCACGGCGCGGGCGGCGGTGTCGAGCCCAACTACGGCCCGATCCTGGACGGCCTGGCCGAGGGCCGCACCGTCGTCGGCGTCGACTACCCGGGCGCCGGCGCGACGCCGCGGTCCGATGTCCCGCTCACTCTCGACCAGCTCGCCGACGAGCTGGTCGGCGCCGCCGTGGACGAAGGCCTGGACACCTTCTCGATCGTCGGCTACTCGCTCGGCGGCCCGGTGGCGGTCCGCGCCGCCAGCCGCCACCCCGACCGGGTGAAGGCGCTGGTGCTGACCGCGACGTTCGCACGCCCCGACAACCACCTGCGCCTGGCCGGCGACCTGTGGTCACGCCTGCTGGAGGCCGAGGACCGCACGCCGCTCGGCGACTTCGTCACGCTCTTCGCGCTGAGCCCGTCCGCGCTGGCCGCCCTCCCGGAGGACGACCTCGCCGAGACCGTGGCCGCGACCGTCGCCACCGTCCCGCCCGGCACGCCCGAGCAGGTCGACCTGGTCCGGCACGTCGACATCCGCGCCGAGCTGGCCGAGCTGACGATCCCGACGCTGGTCATCACCACCACCGCCGACCTGCTCGTCCCGCCGCCCGTCCAGCGCGACGTGGCCGCCCGCATCCCCGGCGCCCGCGTGGCCGAGCTGGACACCGGCCACCTGCCGTTCGCCGAACGCCCCGACGAGTGGCTGAAGCTGATCACAACGTTCCTCGACGAGGTAGCCGCCTGACCCCCGCGCCGTCACAGCACTGCGGCGGCCCCCGCCTCGCCGAGGTAGGCCGGCAGGACGCCACCGCCGTTCTCGCTCACCTCCGTGATGCACCCGCCGCCGCAGCAGACACCCTGCCCCCGGTGGGGGTGCCCTCCTCGACCGGCCCAATCCGCACGGTCCTCGACTCGGCGGGCGCGACGCGGGCGGCGCTGGACGCTCGGCGGGCGGGCCGTTGGCGGGCGGTGAGGTCGCCGCGACGAGCGTGGAGTCGTGGTGGAGCGCCGGCAGGTACATCGCCTTCGGGTGGGGCGCTGGGGTAGCGCGGAGTCGCTTGGCGGTGCGCTCCGGGTGGCGGGGGGCGCTCGGCGGGCGGGCCGCTCGGCGGGTGGGCTCGTCGACGCTCGTTAACGGGCTCTGGGTGGGGCAGGGGGGCGTTGAGGTGCTTGGGGGTGGGGAGGGTTAGGTGGGGGTGGGGGCCAGGCGTGCATGGCTAGGGCGGCGACGCGTTCCAGGTCGGTGCGGGTGGCGCCGTCCTGGGCCTGGCGGGACATGCCCTGGACGATGGCTGCGAAGAAGGTGGCCAGGCCGGTGACGTCGGTCCAGTCGGGCAGCAGCCCGGCGCGGACGTCGGCGGCGATGCGGTCGGCGATGCTCTGCCTGGTGGCCAGCCGCATGGCGCGCAGCTCCTCGGCGACGTCCGCGCAGTCGGGGCCGTGACTGGCGGTCGCGGTGATGATGAGGCAGCCGGGCGGGTGGGACGGGTCGGTGTAGTCGGCGGCCATCTCGCGCAGCATGCGTGCGATGGCGCGTTCGGCGGTGGGCTCCTCGGTGAGCGCGCGCGCCACCAGCGCCCCGTGCCGCTCCTGGTAGCGGCGGACGCACTCGCCGAACAGCGCGCGCTTGTCGCCGAACGCCGCGTAGAGGCTGGGCGGCCGGATCCCCATGGCGGCGGTCAGCGTGGAGATGGACGTCGCCTCGTAGCCGTGCCGCCAGAACTCCACCAGCGCCTTCTCCAGCGCCGCGTCCCGGTCGAAGGCGCGCGGACGGCCCGGTGTCCTGGTGGTCATACCACCCATTCTATAACGCTCGATACAAATCCCGAGCCCTGCCGCTTGACCTCAACCTTAGTTGAGGTCCCACCCTGGGGTCAGGCAAGCGGCCCAGTCAGGTGACAGATGCCCGTCTCCGGGGGCCGCGCCTAGCGTCGTTCTCATCCGCGAAACATCCCTGACCAGCATGAACGCAAGGGAGAAGGACATGACCGAGACCCCACTGCGCGTGGCGATCATCATCGGCAGCACCCGCGAGGGCCGGTTCGGCGCCCGGGTGGCGGACTGGTTCGCCGAGCAGGCCGCCGCGCGCCCCGACATGACCATCGACGTCGTGGACCCGGCCCGGCAGCCCCTCCCCGAGCTCGGCGCCTCGCCGGCCGACGCCGAGCAGGCCGACGTGGCCGCGCAAGTGCGGCGCACGCTGGACGCCGCCGACGCCTTCGTGATCGTGACGCCGGAGTACAACCACAGCTACCCGGCCTCGCTGAAGAACCTCATCGACCTGCACTACACCGAGTGGCGCGCCAAGCCGGTCGCGTTCGTGTCGTACGGCGGCATGGCGGGCGGGCAGCGCGCGGTCGAGCACCTGCGCCAGGTCCTGGCCGAGTTGCACGCCACCACCATCCGCGACACCGTCAGCTTCCACAACGCGTGGGAGGACTTCGACGCCGACGGACGCCACCGGGACCCCTCGGCCTGCAACGCCGCCGCCAAGGTGATGCTCGACCAGCTCGCCTGGTGGGCGCACGCGCTGCGCGAGGCCAGGTCCAAGCGGCCCTACGCCGCATGAGCCGCCGGGACATGAGATGACGACCGCAACCTCTCCGGCCACGTCCGACGGCACCGCGTCCCGCGCCCGCCCCGCGCCGCTGGCGATCGCCCTGGTCCTGGTGCTCGGCTCGATCATGGTGACGCTCGACCAGACCGTCGTGAACGTCGCCGTCAACCGGCTCTCCCAGGACTTCGCCGTCCCGCTGGCCACCCTGCAATGGGTGATCACCGGGTACTCCCTGGCCCTCGGCGCGGTCATCCCCGTCACCGCGTGGGCGGCGGGACGATTCGGTGCCAAACGGCTGTACCTGCTCGCGATCGTGCTGTTCGGGGCGGGCTCGCTGCTGGCCGGCACCGCCTGGAACATCGAGTCGCTGATCGCCTTCCGGGTGCTGCAGGGCCTCGGCGGCGGCATGGTGATGCCGCTCGGCATGACGATCCTGCTGCGCGCCGCCCCGCCCGACCGGCTCGGCCGCCTGATGAGCACGCTCGGCCTGGCGATCCTCGTCGGGCCGCTCGCCGGGCCGGTGCTCGGCGGCTGGCTGGTGGACGAGGTGTCGTGGCGCTGGATGTTCTTCCTGAACGTCCCGATCGGGTTCCTCGTCGTGCTGCTGGGCCTGCGCGTCTTCCCGCGTGACGAGCCCGGCCCCGTCCGCGCGCTCGACGTCCCCGGGCTGCTGCTGCTCTCCCCCGGCCTGGCCGCGCTGATCTACGGCGTGACCAGCGGCGGCGAACGCGGCGAGTTCGCCGCCCCCGGCGTCTGGGTGCCGCTGCTGCTGGGCGGGACGCTGGTCGCGGCGTTCGTCCTGCGGGCGCTGACGGCCCGCCATCCGCTGATCGACCTGCGGCTGTTCCGGCGGCGCTCGTTCGCCACCGCGAGCGGCGTGCTCACGCTGTTCGCCACCGGCTACTTCGGCTCGATGCTGCTGCTGCCGCTGTACCTGCAGGTGGTGCGGGGGGAGAGCGCCACCGCCGCCGGGCTGCTCGGCGCGCCCCTCGCCCTGGCCTCGGGCACGTCCATGCAGATCACCGGACGGCTCATCGACAGGGTCGGCCCCCGCCGGATCGTGGTGGCGGGCGCGGCCCTGGCGGCGTGCGGCTTCGCCCTGGTCGTCGCGCAGCTGTCGGCCGACGTCCCGTACTGGCGGCTGTGCGCTGCGCTGGTGCTGGTCGGCCTCGGCGGCGGCGCGACGATGATGCCCACGATGACGGCGGCGAGCGCGGGGATGCCCCGCGACCTGGCGCCGGCCGTCAGCACGACGGTGAGCCTGGTCAACACCACGGTCGGCGCGATCGGCACGGCGGTCGCGTCCGTCCTGCTCACCGCGGCGATGGCGGCCCGCGTCCCGGCGGCCGAGGGCGGCCTGCAGTCCCTGCACGCCCTGCCACCGGACGCCCTCGCCGAGGCCGCTCCCGGGCTGGCGGACGCGTTCCAGCACACCTACGTGTGGGCCGTGGTCATGACCGCCCTGGCCGTCGTGCCCGCCCTCCTGCTGCCGCGCCGCGACGAGTTCCGCCGCGGGGTGTCGCGATGAGTTCCGTCGTGCGGCCGGGTCTGCATGGGTGAACGCACGCGACCAGGAGGCGAGCCTTGTCAGACGACCGAGAGCAGATCCGGGCCCTGATCGAGCGGTGGACGGCGGCGGTGCACGGGGGCGACATGGACGGCGTCCTCGCCGACCACGCCGACGACATCGTGATGTTCGACGTGCCGCCGCCGTACGAGGGCGTCCGCGGCATCGACGCCTACCGCGAGGCGTGGCCGGGCTTCTTCCAGTGGCAGGCGCAGGGCGCGTCGTTCGACATCGAGTCGCTCGACATCACCGCGGGCGAGGACGTCGCCTACGCCTTCGCCCTGCTGCGCTGCGGGACCCCGGAGGAGTTCGCGGAGAACCCGGCCAACCGCCTGCGCCTCACCCTCGGCCTCCGCAAGGAACAGGGCCGCTGGGTCGTCGCCCACGAACACCACTCGTTCCCCGACGTCTCCTAGGCCCCCTGCCGGGGGCGTCACAGGTCGGGGCGGATGGCGTGGACGACGGAGTCGTCGACGGCGCAGTAGGCGGTGTCGCCCACCACGGTGACCTGCTGCACCGAACCGACGATGGGAGCCGTTTCGGGGTCGAAGCGGTAGCGGACGCGGCCGGTCGCCAGGTCGGCGACGGTCAGCCCGTCGACGGCTCCGTAGTAGACCAGGGACCCGGAGACCACCGGCCGTTCGCCGAGGCCCCGCCCGACGCCGAGTTCCCAGCGGACCCGGCCGGAGGCGGCGTCCAAGGCGACGATCCGTCCCTCGTTGTCGGTGGCCACCGCCAGGCCGCCGCTCACGGAGGGCAGCAGGAAGTCGCGCGTGGCCGGATTGCCCAGCGTGCGCAGGACGGGGTGCTTCCACCGCAGGCGCCCCGTCCCCGCGTCTACGGCGTACAGCGTGCCGTTCTGGCCGCCGACGTAGACGGTGCCGCCGGCGATCGTCGTCGGCACCCCCATCATCATGCGGGACGCCGCGTCGTCGCCCAGGGCGGTCTCCCACCGCTGCTTTCCGGTGGCCGCGTCGAGACCGCGCACGGCGCCGTCCTCGCAGACCACCGCCACCAGGCCGCCCGCCGCCGCGGGCGTCGTGGCGACGGCCGCGCGGGTGCGCGTCTGCCAGCGGAGGCTGCCGGTCGCGGCGTCGACCCCGTAGACGAAGCCGTCTCGGGCACCGAAGTAGCACACGCCGCCCGCCAGCGCCGCGTTCGACATCACGTCGCTGTCGACGCGGTACTGCCAGACCGGCCGGCCGCTCGCCGCGTCGAAACCGGCCAGCCCGGCCTCCCCGGCCCTGCTGTAGGTCATGCAGACGACGTTGCCGGTCGTGACCACGGCGGGCACCTGCGTCTGGCTGCGCAGCGTTTGCGTCCACAGGCTTCTGCCCGTCGCCGCGTCGAACGCCGTCAGCGACTCGTCGGCGCCGCTGTTGGCGCAGACGAATCCCCTTCCGTTCAGCAGCACGGCGGAGGTGTCGCGGGCCGCCGTGAAGTCGCCGCGCCACCGCTGCTCCCCGGTGCGGGCGTCGAGCGCGAAGGTCCGTCCGGACAGCGCGGCGGAGGCGAACGCGTACACGGTGCCGTCCGCCACGGCGAGCGGCGCCCGGACGTACATGTCGTCGGGGATCTCGAACGTCCAGCGGACCGGGGAGTCGCCGCGGCGCAGGAGGAGGAAGCCCGCCCCGCCCGCCGCCAGCGCGGCGACGGCGGCGCCGCCCGCGCCCAAGGCCAGGAACATGCGGCGGCTCGGTGCGCGGGGGACGCCGGTGTCGCCCCGCCGGGCGACGTCGTGGGCGACGTGCGCGGGCAGCCACTGCGTGCCCTGCGGTACGGGCGCCTGCTCGGCCGACAACTGCGCCAGCAGCCAGTCGGGGCCGGGACGGCGCGCGGGGTCCTTCTCCAGGCACGCCGCGATCAGCGCGCGCAGGCCGGGATCGGCGACGCCGTCGAGGTAGGGCGGCAGGTGCAGGACGCGGTACACCAGCTCATGCACGGCGCCCTGCCCGAACGGGCCGACGCCCGTGGCCGCGTAGGTGAGGACGCCGCCGAGCGAGAACACGTCCGCCGCCGGCCCGACCTCCTGGCCGGACGCCTGCTCGGGGGACATGTAGGCGGGCGTGCCGAGGGTCGCGCCGGTCCGGGTGAGCGTCGTGGCCTCGCTCGGGCGGGCGATGCCGAAGTCGATGACCCGGGGGCCCTCGGGCGTGAGCATCACGTTGGACGGCTTGAGGTCGCGGTGCACGATCCCGGCGCGGTGGACCGACAGCAGCGCCTCGGCGAGCCCGGCGCCGAGCGCGCGGACGGCGGGGGCGGGCAGCGGCCCGTGCGTCGCCACGGCGTCCTGCAGGGACATCCCGCGCAGGAACGTCGTGGCCAGCCACGGCGGGTCGGCGTCGGGATCGGCGTCCACCACCGGCGCGGTGTAGACGCCGCTGACCGCGCGGGCGGCGGTGATCTCCCGCTGGAACCGGGCCCGGAAGGCGGGCTCCTCCGCCATCGCCGGATGGATGATCTTGATGGCGACGGTGCGGCCGGACGGCGAACGGCCGAGGAAGACCTGGCCCATGCCGCCCGCGCCGAGCCTGGCCACCACCCGGTACGGCCCCACCTGGCGCGGGTCTCCGGGACGTGTCGCGGACATCGGTTCTCCGTTTCTCAGCCGGTCGCGGTTCCGGACCCGCCGCGGGCGTCGAGAGCGTACAGGTAGCCGTCCTTGCAGCCGATGTAGACGACCCCGTCCGCGACGGCCGGGCTGGACTCGATGCCCTCCTCGGCCTGGAACCGCCAGATCTTGCGGCCGGTGGCGGCGTCCAGCGCGTACACGCTGCCGTCGGCGTAGACGCCGCTCGGGACGTACAGCACGCCGCCCGTCAGGACGGGATCCTCGTGGATCTCGCCCTCGGTCTGGACCCGCCACTTCATCGTGCCCGTGGCGGCGTCGAGGGCGGAGAAGTTCTGGCCGAAGTCGCCCACGTAGACCACGCCGTCCGCCATCACAGGACGGGACGTGACCTCGTTGCCCGCGTCGTACTTCCAGCGCCGCTTGCCGGAACGGGCGTCCACCGCGTAAACCGTCTCACCCTGGAAGTCGCCGAAGCACACCAGGCCGTCCGCGACCGCGGTGCTCCGTACCTCCCTGGACGACCTGTACGTCCAGCGTGTGCGGCCGGTGGCCGCGTCGTAGGCGATCAGGCTCCTCTCACCCGGCACGTAGATGACGCCGTCGGCGACCACGGGGGATCGGCCGCCGCCGCGTCCCTGCCATCGCACCGAGCCGGTCTCGGCGTCCAGCGCGTAGAAGGTGTCGCCACCGGCGTACACGAGACCGTTGGCCGCGATGACGTCCGCGTAACTCCTGCCGACCGTCCGCCGCCATCTGAGCCGGCCGGTACGGGCGTCGACGGCGTGCAGGACGCCGTCCTGGGCCAGGGCGTAGACGACGCCCGAGGCGACGGCGGGGGTGTTGATGCGCCGTCCGGTCCGGTAGGTCCACAGCGGCTTGCCGGTCCGGGCGTCGAAGGCCCGCACGTCCTCCTTCTCGCTGCCGATGAAGACGCGCCCGCCGGCCACCACCGGGGTGATGCTCAGATACTCGGCGCCGGTGAAGCGTTTCCACAGGACCTTGCCGTCGCGGAGCGGCGCGGGCGACGCGGCCGAGGACGGCGCGGCCGAAGTCGTCGCCGACCGGCCGCCGGACCCGCCGGAGTCCTCCCGCCACGAGCGCACCAGCGCCGTGGCGACTCCCCCGGTGCCGAGCGCGACGACCGCGGCGGCTCCGCCGAGCAGCAGGACCCGCCGCCGGGTCGGTCCGGCAGGCGGCCCGTCCGCCGTGAACGGGGCGTCGGGGACGTTCGTGCCGGCCTGGGCGATGCGCGCGGCCACGGTGCCGGGCAGCCAGCCGACGCCGTGCAGGTCGGTGCTCTGCGGCACGTGCGGGGCGAGCAGTTCCAGCAGCCGCGCCGGCGTGGGGCGCCGGGCCGGATCCTGGTCCAGGCAGGCTTCGACGACGGCCCGCAGCGCCGGGTCGGTGACGCCGTCCAGCCGCGGCCGTTCGTGGACCACCCGGTAGATCAGCACATGGGGCGGCCCCTGACCGTAGGGGCCGACGCCCGTCGCGGCGAAGACCAGGACCGCGCCGAGCGAGAAGACGTCGGCGGCGGGCCCCGACACCCCTCCCCGGGCCTGCTCGGGCGCGAGGAAGCCGGGCGACCCCACGGCGGAGCCCGTCCGGGTGACGATGGCGGCGTCCGCCGCGTGGGCGATACCGAAGTCGATCACCCGCGGGCCGTCGAGCCCCAGCATGACGTTAGAGGGCTTGAGGTCGCGGTGAACGACCCCCGCGCGGTGGATGGACACCAGCGCCTCGGCGAGCCCCGCGCCCAGCGCGAACACGGCGGGCACCGGCAGCGGCACCGCCTGGTCCAGTGGGACGCCCGGCAGGTACGCGGTGGCCAGCCACGGCGGGTCGGCGTCGGGATCGGCGTCGACGACGGGCGCGGTGAAGGCGCCGCTGACGGCCCGCGCGGCGCCGACCTCGCGCCGGAACCGCGCGCGGAAGTCGGGGTCCTCGGCCAGGTGCGCGTGCACGAGCTTGACCGCCACCAGCGTCCCGCCGGGCGACCGCCCCAGGAACACCTGCCCCATCCCGCCGGCGCCGAGCCTGCCCAGCAGCAGGTGGCCGCCGACGCGCCTGGGATCACCGGACCGCAGAGCCTCCATGCGCCGCCCCTCTCCCCGCCACGGCCGTGAACGGATCTCAATGATTGTCCGGGAAGAGAGACGCCGTTACGCCCCCATCTTGTTCGCGAAAGGTTGTCGCGCGGCGGTGCATCAGCGGGTGAAGCCGGGACGGTCCTGGGCGGGCAGCCAGTGGGTCGACGCGTCGAGCGGTCGGAAGTGGCGCCTGACGTAGGAGATGAGCGTCGGCAGCGCCGGGTGGCGGTTCTGGCGGTGCCACAGCAGCGAGAACGGGAACACCGGCACCGGGTCGACGATGGGGAGCTGCACGACGTCCGGATTCCACGGCACCCGCATCCGCTCGCCCACCAGGCTGATCACGTCGGCCGAGGCGGCGACCCGCTCCACGTCGTCGTCCAGGCCGAAGTTGGGGCCCGAGGCGTCCATGTGCACGCCGAACCGCGCGGTGAAATGCCGGTAGTACTCGGCCCACTCGGTGTCGGGACTCGCGAGGCCGGGCATCCAGGCCGTCATTCCCCGCAGCGCCGCGACCGGCACCTGCCGTTCGGAGGCGAGCGGATGCCGCCGCCCGACGAGCACGTGCATCCGATCCGCGTAGGCGGGCGCGTGCGCGACCGCCTCGTCCAGCTCACCGGTGACACGGGCGAACGAGGCGTCGATCTCTCCCCGGACCAGCGCGGGCGCGATCGCCCGGAGTCCCTCCTTCGACCTGACGGTCTCGATCTCGAGGTCCGGGACCGACGCGTGGAAGTCCCGCACCACCTCGTTCGTGGCGATCCGGCTGCTGAGCACGTCCACCCGCAGCGCCCGGTGCCGGCTGCGCAGCAGCGCCACGGACTGGTCGGCGAGGGCGAGCAGGGCACGGGCGTTGACGAGGAAGGCCGCGCCGTCCTCGGTGAGCTCGGCCCCGGTGCGCGTCCGGTGGAACAGGGCCGTGCCGAGGTCGGCCTCAAGCCGCGCCACCCGTTTGGAGACCGCCTGCTGGCTCAGCCCCAGCACATCGGCGGCCTCGCCGAAGAACCGAGCGTCGGCGACGGCCACGAACGCCCGTACCGCCCCCAGATCAAGATCCACTGCTCTCGTGCAACTCCCGCTTGCGCCACGCCGGAGCGCCGGACGTCGCGCCCGGCCGCTCGAATACGAAACCCGCCGACGACCGTACAACCACCGGGCGCGGACGCTTCGTCAGGTTTCCCGCAGCCGGTCGAGCAGCCGCTCGGCGTCGGCGTCGAAGCCGTCGAAGCCGCTTGCGAGCGCGCGCTTCATCATCGCGATGGCGCGGTCGCGCTCGCCGGTCTCGGCGAGGTGTTCGCCCAGCCGGTACGCGGCCTCGGCGACGTACTCGGGGTTGTCGCTCAGCTCCAGGGTCCGCTCGTAGTGGCGGGCCGCCTCGGCCTTGTCGCCCAGCCAGTAGTACAGCTCCGCCAAGTGCGCCACGGCCGTGGGGATGTGCCTGTCGTCACCGGAGTCGATGACCTTCTGGAACCACGGGAGCGCCTCGTCGAGGTCGTGCCGGCTCTTGGCGTTGAGCGCCATGCTCAACTGGGCGATCAACGCGATCTCCTGCTCCTCCTCCCCCTTGGAGTTGGCGAACATCTTCAGGAGCGCGCGCAGGATCGGCTCGGAGGCCTCGAAGTCCCCATGGAGGCCGTGGATCTGCGCCAGGTAGAGCAGGGACCACCGCGCGTCGTACGGATACTCCTCCTCCCACCGCTCACGCCACGCGTCGACGGCGGCCTGGTACGCGTCGCGCGCTCCCGCCAGATCGCCCATGTCGCGCAGTTTGTCGCCGAGCCGCTTGGCGGTGTGCGCCCGCCCGTGCGCCGGGTCACCGGCCGCCACGGCGCGTTCGTGGGCGTCGCGGGCGGCCTCGACCGCTCCCGCCTTGTCGCCCAGCTTTCCCAGGACGGTGGCCAGGTTGAACGCGGCGTTGGTCGCGTGCGAGCCGTCCGCCTGACGGCGGGCCCGCCGGTAGGCCTCGGCGGCCTCCGCCAGCCTGCCGTCGCCGGAGAGGATGTGCCCCAGCCCGAGAGACGCGCGGCCGGCGGCGATCCGATCGTCTCCCTCGATCGCCATCGCGTAGGCGATGCGCGCCTTCTCGTAGTCCTCGTCCTTGTAGAAGGCGTCGGCGATTTCGACGATCAGGCGGTCCTCGCGGCCGTGCCGCAGTGCGTGCCGTGCGCCTTCCAGATCGTCCCGGACGGTCAGCAGGACGGCCTGGCAGGTGCCCGCCCACCGCGCGTACGGCAGGACGCCGGTGTCGGCGACGGTGCCCCAGTCTCGCAACGCGTCGTCCCACTCCTTCCGGGAGCCGCTGTCGCGCGCCGCCAGGAACAGCCCGTACGCGGCGGACTCGGGGGCGCCGTCAAGCTCGCGCAACACCTGGGTGAGAGGGTGGTCGCCGGGCTCGTCGGACGTCTCGACGATCCGCGCGCCCAGCGAGGTGGCCAGGCGGCTGCCGTGGGCGTGGCGTTCACCGCTCCACGCCTTCAGCCATTCCAGGGCGCCCTGGACGGCGTACGGGTTGCCGTTCAGCGCGCCCAGCCCGACGGCGGCGAGGGCCGGATCGGCGATCTCCATCAGCGGCTGGGCGAGGACGAACGCCTCGCGGATCTCCTCGGTCGCGGTCTCCCGCTCGACCAGCAGCTCACCGAGCCGGACGGCGATCCACGGCAGGATCCCGTACGGGCTCTCGCGGGTGGCCCGGGCCGTCTCGCAGGCGCGGCTCAGCACCCCGATGGCCTCGTCGTGCTCCCCCGAGGCGATCAGCAGGCCGCCGAGCAGGTATCCGGCGTAGGACGCGGCGAGCGGGTCGTCCGCCCCCTGAGCCCGCGCGAGGATCTCCCGGTCGCCGAGCAGGCGTCCGAGCAGGACCGTGGCCAGTTCGCCGCCCGTTTCGTAAATGCTGCGGGCGGTCTCGGTGTCGCCGAGGTGCTCGGCGGCCATCGCGCGCTGGAGCGACTCGTCGTCAAGTGCGCTCAGGGCCACGGACGCCTGCGGCGCGGCCTCCGGGTCCTCGCCTGAGGCGACCCGGCGCAGGCACTCGACGGCCAGGCCGCTGGACGGGGCCAACGCGGCCAGCGTCAGGTCGGCGCGCATCCCGGCCGAGGTGCGCCCCTTCCCCGTGTGGGCGCTCAGCAACTCGCGTGCGGCGTCGGCATCACCCGCGCGGGCGGCCTCGACCCCGCGCTCGACCTCGTCGGCGGCGCGGGCGTCCGCCGCCCTGGCGGGCAGGTGACCGATCACCTCGAAGGCCGGCGCCGGGCTCGGCGACGCCGGGAGGACGGGAATGATCCGCACCTCGCTCGGCTGTCCGCCCGGGTGGTGCAGGTCGACGGCGAGGAACCGTCCGTCCGGCGACCAGGCGACCGCCCCGGCGCGGCGGCGGAACCGGGCCCGGGCGACCAGCCTCCCGCCCTCGTCGACCTGCCGGAGCGTGGGTTCGACCGCGTCGTCCACCGCCTCGGTGACGGCCAGGTAGGTGCCGTCCGGGCTGGCCGCGAAGTCGGTCACGTCCCCGTCGGTCTCCACGACGCCCCGGAACCTTCCGTCCTGCGGGTCGAGCACGGAGAACCGCATGGGGTCGCCCCTGCCGTCGAGCGCGAACATCCGGGACTCGTCGGAGGAGAAGGCGACCGCCCATGCGTCGGGCGGGAACTCGGCCGCGTCGGCCTCGGGGTCGATGCCCAGCAGGACGGTGCGATCGGTGGTGTGAGGGGCGCTGACGAACTCGACCCCGGGCCCTTCGCCGAACTCGACGCGGTAACGGCCCGTGAGGGAGCGGACAAAGCCGGCCTCCAACGGCACCTCCACCCCGGCTCCCGCGTCGACATCCCATGCCACCTGCGGCTCGTAGCGGATCTTCGGCCGTGCGACGATCACATGGCGTCCGGGCACCCACATCAGGCCCATCCCCGACGAGGGCCGCGGGATCGTGAACCGCGCCCGCTCGGTCCAGCCTTCCGTGCCGTACACGACCACTTCGCCATGCCCCCCGCCGACGGCGAGCAGGGTTCCGTCGTCGGAGAAGGCCAGGGCACCCGCGCCCGGGTCGCCGACCGTCCGGCCAGGGAACGGGACCAGGGAGGCCACCGCCTCGCCGAAGCGCGGCTCGCCGGGCACGTCCCCGCCTCCGAACTCGGGGCTCGGATACCAGACGGTGGCCCAGCTGTAGCCCGGCTCCACGCCGGTGAGCCAGCGCGGGTCGGTCACGCGCACCACGTAGTCGGCCTGGACGAGCCGGTGCTCGTCCACCCAACCCCCGTGCCGCTCGTAGTAGAAGTCGTGGATGTGCTCCCAGTCGTCGGCATCCGGCTCGGCGTTGCGTTCGGCCACCCGCTGGACGCTCCTGACGTAGGAGCCCGTGTTCTCCTCCGTCCAGGCGTCGTCCATCAGCACCTTGTAGTCGAACTCCGCCAGCGTCCCGTCGGGGGAGTTCCCCCGGCTCGTCCACTGGTAGGCGTAGTCCCAGAGCAGGCGCAGGAAGAACACGGGATCGTCGGGAAGGTCGAGGGCCTCCCTGAACGCGCTCTCGTAGTAGACGACGAAGATCCGCATCCGCACGCTCAGCCGGTCGGGCGCGACCGCCAGGACCCGTGCGCCGTACAGATCGGTGGACATGAGGGGCTCCAAACATGATCAACGACTGGGGGCGCTCAGCATGCCAGCCCCCACCGACACCCCACCCCGCATCCGCCGACCCCGGCCGATGCCGCTCCGGCGAACGCCCCGGCCGGACACCAAGCCCGCCCTTCCTCGTCCTCACGCCTGGCAACCAGACGCCCTCCTCGCGCAGGATCCCGTCCCGACTCGGTCCGGGCCGGTGAACGTGACCTCGGCGACCGCCTCGGGCATGTCCTGAACCGAGTTCATTCTTGAACCGAGTATGGTTATTGTGGCCGTGTGGCAGGGCTTCGCGAGCGCAAGAAGGAACAGACCAGGCAACGGATCGCCGCGGTGGCGTTGCGGATGTTCACCGAGCGCGGTTTCGACGCGGTGACCGTCAACGAGATCGCCGAGGCCGCCGAGGTGGCCAAGGCAACGCTCTTCGCGTACTTCCCGACCAAGGAAGCGCTCGCCCTCCACGGTGTGGGCGGCGACGACCTGGCCGAGATCGTCGCCCGGCGGCCGCCCGGCCAGACGTTCCTGGAGGCGCTGCGAGCGCACTATCGCGCGTTCGCCGCCGCGCAGCTACCCGAGGCGGACCTCGACGCACTGCTCGCCCGGGTACGCGTGATCCAGAACAGCCCCGCACTCCAGAACGCGGCGAACGCTCTGCTCTATCAGCAGCGCCAGGCGTTGGCGCAGGTCCTGGCGGACGAGCACGGTCCCACGGCGGCCGCGCTCATGGCGGCCCAGATCGCCGCGTCCCTGCTCACCCTCCAGGAGACGTACTTCCAGCGTCTGCTGGGCGGGGCCTCCGCCGAGGACGTCGGCCGCGCCCTGCGCCAGGACGTCGAGCTGGCATTCGACCTGCTGGAGAACGGACTCAATCACTCGGAGGGGCGCTGACGTGCGTGCGCGGGGCATCAACTACGACACCGGGACCTTCCCCGGCCGTCTCCTCACCCGCAAGGCCTTCGACCCCGAGCAGGTCCGGCGCGACATGACTGCGATCGCCGGTGACCTGCACTGCGACGCCGTGCGCATCTCCGGCCGCGACACCGAGCGGCTGAGCATCGCCGCCCGGCACGCGGCCGACGCCGGCCTGGAAGTGTGGTTCTCCCCGTTCCCGGCCGACCTTCCCCCACGGCAGATCCTGCCGTTCTTCGCCGACTGCGCGCAGCGCGCCGAGGCCCTGCGACAGGACGGCGCGGAGGTGGTGCTCGTCACCGGCTGCGAGCTCAGCGCCTTCGCCCACGGCTTCCTTCCCGGCGACACCTACCTCGACCGCCTCCACGCCATGGCCACCGCCGACCTGCAATGGTGGACCTCCCTCGGGCCGGTCCCAGAGCGCCTCAACGCCTTCCTCGCCCAGGCCGCGTCGACGGTGCGCGCCCACTTCGGCGGGAGGATCACCTATGCCTCCGGCCCCTGGGAACCCGTCGACTGGGATCCGTTCGACCTGGTGGGCATCGACGCCTACCGGACCGCGCAGAACGCTGACGTTTTCCGCACCCACCTGCGCGAGTTCTTCTCCCACGGCAAGCCTGTCGCCATCACCGAGTACGGCACGTGCGCCTACCGAGGCGCGGGCGACCTGGGCGGTATGGCCTGGCAGCCGCCACCGGGAGCGGTCCCGGACGAGGAGGAGCAAGTGCGCTACCTCAACGAACTGCTCGACATCTTCGAGGAAGAAGGCGTCGACACCGCGTTGTGGTTCTCCTTCGCCAACTTCGACAAACCCCGCGACCGCGACATCGCCTCCTACGGCGTCGTGCGCATGCTCGACGAGACCCACTGGGAACCGAAAAAGGTCTTCCACGCCATGAGCGCCAGATATCAAACCGCCGCCCCGGCCGGCAGTGACGCTCCCGAGCGCTGACGAAGTGCTCAGTCACGGCCGGCGCGAGGCGGAGGTTCCTTGACGCGGCCCGCTAACCGAGGTGCCGTGTGAAGAACCGCAGGGAGCTGCCGGTCTCGAACTCGGGGATCTCCCCGTGCTTGCCGGGGTTGGCGTGCAGCGTCTTGTCGGCCGAGGTCAGGGCGTCGAACAGCGCCAGGCCCTGATCCCGTGGCACCCGCTCGTCGTCCCACTGGAGCAGGAACTGCACCGGGACGGTGACCCGGGCGGCGGTTTCGGCCAGCCCCTGCACGCCGAGCAGGCCCACCACCGCCGCGCGGACCCGGGGTTCCGCAGCGATGAGGGGGATGCCGAGCGCACATCCCATCGACATGCCGAAGTAGCCCACCGGGCCGCCGCCGACGTGGTCCAGTTCCTGAACCGCGGTCAATACCGCCTGCCACTCCGGGACAGCTTGGCCGGCCAGCAACGTGTGCATCGTTGCGAGTTGCGCACCGACGTCCTCACCCGCGACCACACCGGCCCGCAACTCGGCCGCGACCCGGGCGAACTCCTCGCTTCTCGGCCGGTCGCCATGGTTGGGCGCATCGACCGCGACCACCGCGAACCCGCCCTCGGTGACGAAGTGATGCGCGCGAGCCACGATGCCGGGCGCCTTCTTGTGCTGCCCGCCGCCGTGGCCCATCAGAATCAGGGGACGAGCCCCGTCGGCGCCTTCCGGTGTCCACAGCACACCGGGGATCTCGCCGAGGACAAAGGACTGTTCGGTGACGCCGTCCAACGACGTCTGAGAGGTGAAGCGCACAGCGTTCCACGCCTTTCGGGATGCCTTCTGCGGGCGCTCCCTAGACCGTGCGAGGGAGGGAGCCCCGACCTGTCACAGTGTCGATCGGTCTCACCTCCTCAGCTCGCACCGATGCACGGCGGCGCCGAACCTACCACGACGCCTGCCCCCCCAACAGACACATCCACCTACGGCACCCCCTCCGACGTAGCGACGAACCGTCCCCAGGCACCGGCAACCTCGTGCGCACAGCTCGCGCTACGCCCGCAAAGGCCGGCGGCATCGACACCAACGGCGTGGCGCTTCGGAACGTGGCACGACCGCCAACCGAACTCGCAAGATGCTCTCCACTGCCATCAGCGGCACTTCTGTGCCCTCTGGGATTGACAAGGTTTTTCGTACGGAAACAGCCTCGTGTCAGCGCGTCCTACGGTGCCCGGCGACAGCGCGTCGCCGGACACAAGGCAAAGCCTGGTTGCAACGCCATCCTCCGGGTCTTGCCGGACAGTACGGGCGGCACCAGGAAGGAGACGACACGATGGCCTTGGTCCGCCCCTGGGGCCTTACCCGGCTCTCGCCGTTCGCGAAGGTCAGCGCCTTCCCCCCGTACACGATGGTGCTCGATCCCGAGACTCAGACCGGCCTCTGCATCATGGAGGACGGATCGATCGTCAGCGCGAAGCACCGCAAGAGCAACAGGGCCACTGAAACCAGGACCCAGGCCGGCAAGGGCGATGGCGGTGACCACAAGCAGTACGACCCGGATACCGACCAGGACAGCGAAGAGGACTAGAGGGCCGGCGTTGCGAGACGACCGCCCCGTCCTCGTACTGAGCGAGCTGGACGACGCCACCGCCGACAGCGTGATCATGGAGCTCCTGGCGCGTGATGTGCCCGTCGTGCGGCTGGACCCGGGCGTGGACTTCCCCAGTGACACGACGTTCGCCGCCCGGCTTGACGAGTCCGGCTCGTGGGCGGGTGACTTGGCGACGGGGACCCGGCGTCTTGATCTGACGTCGGTCAGGGCGGTCTACAGACGTCGGCCGACCCCGCACGCGCCCTCCCCGATCCTGCGACCGCACGAGGCAGAGTTCGCCGCGAGGGAGGCCCGGCAGGGGTTCAGCGGCATCCTCGCGAACCTTCCGAACTGCCTGTACGTCAACCACCCGGACGCCAACCGGGCGGCCGCCATGAAAGCCCGGCAACTCACCGTCGCAGCACGGCTCGGGTTTCGCGTACCGGCGACACTGATCACCAACGATCTGGAGCGGGCTCGTGCGTTCGCCCTGAAGCACGGACACGTCATCTACAAGCCGCTCACCCACGTCAGGCACATGACCCCTGAGGGGCCGCTGACGATCTGGACACAACCCGTCCACGCTGACGAACTGGACGACACGATCGCGGGGACGGCACATCTCTTCCAGTGCCTCGTCGACAAGGTCGCAGACCTGCGCGTGACGGTAGTGGGCGAGCAGGTCTTCTGCATCCGAATCGACTCGAACCCACACCAACTGGACTGGCGATACGACTATGACCGGCTGACCTACACCTGGTGCGAAACTCCACCCGGGCTGGCTGGTCCCATGGTCCGCTATCTGGAGCACTTCGGCCTCGCGTTCGGATGCTTCGACTTCGGGCTGACCGCCGAGGGCGAGCAGGTGTTCTTCGAGTGCAACCCCAACGGCCAGTGGTCCTGGCTCGAAGAACGGACAGGGGCGCCGATCGCGGCGGCCTTCGCCGACCTCCTCAAAGGGGGAGCATGACGACGACAGCCCAACGCATCGACCACCTGGCCGACGCCTTGGAAGCGTCCGGTGAGCTGACCGACCCCACATGGCGGAGGGCGATGCATGCCGTTCCCCGCCACCTGTTCGTCCCCGAACGCGGTTACGCGATGCCCTGTCACCCCGAAGCCGGCCCACTTCCGCACGCGATCGACCGGGACGCCGACCCGGACCAATGGTGGACGGCCGTCTACTCCAACATGTCGATCATCACGCAGCGCGACGACGGGGCGTCGGACCCCGCTTCCGCCGATGGCGCGGCGTCCTCTTCGAACTCCGCACCCGGCGTCGTCTTCCCCTTCCTGGAACTTCTCAGCCCCACCATGGGCGAACGCATCCTCGACATCGGCACCGGAACCGGCTGGACCGCCGCACTGCTGGCCGATCGCGTGGGATCCGAGAACGTCACCAGCGTGGAGATCGACCCGACGATCGCCGCCCAAGCCGCCGAGAACCTCCGGACAGCCGGGTACACGCCGACCCTCGTCGTGGGCGACGGAACCGAGGGTTGGCCGCAAGGCGCACCATATGACGGCATCCACGTAACAGCGGGCGTCCGGGACATCCCCTACGCATGGGTTAAGCAACTCCGCCCCGGTGGCCGGGCGGTCCTGCCCTGGATGCCCGAAGGCATGGGCGGGTTCAAGGTCAAGATGACCACCACCCCCGAGGGCCATGGCATCGGGACGTTCCACGGGCGGGCCGGATACATGATGCTGCGATCGCAGCGCCCGACCTCGGTCTGGGCAGACCGTCACCGGGACGAGGCCCAGGTGACCAAGACCCGTCTGGACCCCAGGCAGATCGAGGACGCCGGAGACGGTGCCGAACTCGCGATGCTCATGGACGTCCCCGGCCTGTTCACGCTGCGAATGGCCAACCCCGACGGGACCATGTCCTACCTGCTGGCAGAGGTGGGGAACCCCGATGGGGCGTGGGCGGCCTGCGACTCCAGCCCGACAGGCGAGCACACCGTCACCCAATACGGAGAACGACGGCTGTGGGACGAGGTGGAGACCGCGTTCGCACAGTGGACCGAAAGGGGCTCGCCCGGGCCAGAACGGTTCGGCCTTCTCATCAGCGAACTGGGAACGCGCCTCTGGCTGGACGACCCGCCCCAGGCCCCATGATCTGCGAAGCGATGCCAGACAGCAGATGAAGCGGCGCAACTCAAGAGCTCACCGTCGACGGCATCCCCAGAAACCCGGCGCGTGCCGAAGCCGTGCGAAGACGTCCGTCGCCGCCCTGCGCACGGCTCTGACGTGCGACGAAGCGTTCTCAGGCGCCGTCGACCTCGCCGGCTGGCGCGCACAGTGCGCGGTACTGCTCGCCATGACAGCGTGGTGGCCGTGTAGGCGTCGCTCTTGGCCGAGTCGTACCGGTAGTTCGGGCCGGTCGGGCATCGACAGTGGTGCGACGAGCTCTTCAACATGCCCACCTGTTCCGCTGGATCTCGCCATTGCGACGGTCAAGGAAGGGCATCGCCCGCTCGGTCCTGGATGTCGCCGCGTTCATCGGCGGCAGTACCAGGGCGGCTATGGCTGCGAGGTGGCGAAGATGCGGTCGAGCTGGTGATCGATGAGGGACACGGCCTGTTCGGGGGTGTGCTGGCCGAGCAGAACGCTGGCCTGCAGTCCTTCGGCGCCCGCGACCAGGAAGGCGGCTTCGGCCGCGATGTCGATGCTGGGGGGCAGCTCACCGAGTTCGCGTGCGCGGCCGAGCAGCGTGGCGACGAGTTTCTCCAGGGCGGGTGGAGATTCACGGACTGCCGCGGCCAGGGCGGGGTCGTTGAGGAAGCGCACGAAGTAGGCCACGTGCACCAGGTGCCGGTTGCGTCGTTCCTCGTCCAGCGGGAGGAGTTCCAGGAGCACCCCGCGCACGAGTAGGTGCATGCTGGGTGATTCGCCCAGTTGTGTGAGGCGTGCACGGGCCCGCTGCTCGGCGTCGGTGTTGAGGATCTCCAGGGCTCCGAGCAGCAGCTTGTCGCGGGTGCCGAAGTAGTACTGCAGCAGCCGGGCGGACACTCCGGCCTCGGCCGCGACCTGCCGCAGCGTGACGTGCTCCAGCCCACCGCGGGCGGCCAGGCGCCATACGGCCTCGGCGATCTGTCGGCGGCGCAGGTCGTGATCCACGTGTCGGGGCATGCGTCCCCTCCTTCGCGGGAGCCTCGACCTTTGTGGTGCGATCGTACCAACGCGATGTTATGGTGCGATCGCACCACAACCTGTGCGGTGCGGCCGTCAGGGCCGCCGAGCGAGAAGGAGAACCAAGCACCCATGAAGTCCTCGATCGTGCTGACCATTGGCGTGGTTCTGCTGGGACTGGGGGCGCAGGGCGCCATCCGGCTGCTGGCCGACCACGACAACGCCGGGTTGCTGGGCTGGCTGCCCGGCGGGTTCGCGGCGTGGCTGGTGTGTTACGCGGTGGCGACTGTCGCCGGAGTGCTGCTGGCCGCCTGGGGAAGTGCCAAGGCCAAGCAGAGCGGACGCGGCAAGTGACCGACCGACCAACCACGGCCGCACGCCCCTCCGGCCACGCGCGTGTCCCTCCCAGCGACGCCCGGCCTCACCCCGGCCGCCACGTCAGGGGTCGCCTCCACTCTCTGACGTGCGACACCCGGCCAGTCGCGAGGGACGCAGGGACTTCGGCGTTCCCTGCCCATCGCCCGGACTGCCGCGTCCGTGGGCGGTGGGTGTCGGAACGACCGCGAGGGTGGCCATGGCTGGACTCGTTGACGACGGCGCACGCCGCATTGGTGAGAACGTGCGGAACGCGCGGGAGTACCGCGCCATGTCCTGGCTCTCCAGGGTGGAAACGGCAAGGCGCAATTGGAGCGTCGCTCTGACGGGCGACGAAGGTCCGCTCGTGTTCTCAGGCGCCGTCGACCTCGTGATCGGCCGGTGCGCACAGTTCGCGGTAGGCCTCCCGAACGCCGGCCGCTTCTGGTACGCCGCGCGCTTCCAGAGCATTGATGACTTCGGCCGCGCGCCAGTGGCTTGACGGCACCAACCGGCCGCTGGTGACGGCTTCCAGCGTCACGTGCGCCGCCTCGTCGGGCTGGTCGGCGGCCAGCAGGGCGAGCGCGAGATCGAGCCGTGCGGACGCTGCGCGCCGCGGACGTGCCGGGGCTCTGGACGGTTCTTCCAGACGGGCCAGCACACCCCGTGCGTACGGCTCGGCTGCGGGGTCTCCCAGCCATGACAGCGTGGTGGCCGTGTAGGCATCGCTCTTGGCCGGGTCGTACCGGTAGTGATGTTCGGGCCGGTCGGGCATCGGCAGGGGGGCGACGAGCCGTTCGACACGCGCCAGGGCGTCACGAGTCTCCGGACCGGCGCCGAGCCGTGCCCAAGCCCGCCCTTCCTGCGCGTTCGCCTGGATGAACGCCGAACTCCCGCGCGGTGCGATCTCCTGCGCCCCTCGCGACAGCGTGATCGCCGCCCGGTAGGCGCCGTCGGTGACGGCTTGCCACGCCTGCGTCTCCAGTGTCCACGCGATGATCTCGGGGTGCTCGGCGTGCTCGCCGAGCTGCGCGGCGGTCCGCAGGCGCGCGGCGGCAGCCGGGCGCCGACCGAGGTCCACATCGCACGTCGCCGCGAGCAGTGACAGCCACCCTCCGACGACGACGAGACGTCGGTGCTCGGTCAGCGTCATCCGTGTGTCGAGGAGCCGGGAGACGTAGCCGAGGTGTCGCCTGATGCGCGCCAGCAGCTCGGCCGGTGAGGTGCGTGGATAGGCGGACGCGAGATCGTCCACGGTCATCTCCAGCACCGTCAGAGTCTCGTCTCCGACATCGCTCGCGGCCACGCGGCGTGCCAGCTCCAGCGCCTCCATCTCGTCATCGGAGTCCGCCCCGGGCACAGTGGGCCCGGTCGATGAGGACGACCGCAACGCCGCGAGCGCGCCGTCCGCGCCAAGAATCTCGTCGAGCCGCCCGGCCAGCTTCTCGGAAGGACACTTGCGCCCGTTGACGACCCGCGACAGGTTCCCCTTGTCGTAGGGGACCGCCTTGGCCAGCTCACCCAAACTCACGTGCCGCACGGCCATCAGCTCACGCAGCTTCTCAGTGAAGGTAATTCGCTTCATCCCGGGTCCGTCCGTGGATGCTCCACGTGATCTCAGGCGTCCTGTGCATTGTCCAGAAGCGCTCGGACGGCCGGCACGTCCGCGAAGTGCCTGAGCCGGTTGAGGACCACGTTGGCTCGCTTGGCCGTCCGCTCGCTTGCGACGTCGGCGGACAGTTCCAGCATCCGAGAGGCCGCGGCGGCGGCCTGCTCCGGCTCGTTCGCATCCGCCAGGGCGATCGCCAGCCACGACAGATACAGCGCGAGTTCCCGCGTATGGGTCGTGTCGTATCGGCCGAGCACATCGACCAGCAACGGCACGGCGCGCAGGGGGCGCCGAAGTTCCGTGTACGCCCGCGCCTCCATGATCTGGAGTTCACCGGCGTCCACCCAGTAGAGGTAAGCCGGATCGCCTTCCACAGTCCCGCCTTCATCGAGCGCCATGCGGGCCTCGCCGAGCGCCCGTGTTGTGGTCTGTGCGTCCTGTGCGCGGGCAGCCGCCCACGCGACGCGATCCCAGGCCAGAGCGCGCGCTCGCGGGGTGGCATCTGGACCGGCGGCGTCCAACGCCTCGCACGCGAGCGCGAGGGCCTCCCTCGCGTCGCGGACGTTGGACGTCTGGTAGGCCAACGACCCGATCAGATTCGACACGAGTGTGCCGTCACCGGCCTCGCGGGCCGCGTCAATGCCCAGGCGGTAGGTGTCGGCGGCCCGCCGATGCTGTCCGGCGTCACTGGCGATCCAACCGGCGATCTGCGCGAACTCCCCGATCACGGTCAGCAGTTCGCGGCCGACGTCCTCCGTGTACGTCGATTCCTCGTACACGCGCACGGCGGTGCGCAACTCCCGGAAGGCGGGTGCCAGCAGATCTCCGCCGGCGAGGACGTCATCGGCCAGGCGCAGGCCATGAACACGGGCGGAGAGATCGGCGACGACCCCCGAGCCCACTCGTCCACCGCTGATGGCGTCGATGCGGGCGGGCAGATCTCCCTGTGCGAGTAGATCGAAATCCGAACCGAGCGAGGGGGCGGCGTCGCTCTCCACGCCGAACAGCTCAGCCTCGGGCTTGCCGAGCAGACGGCAGTAGAGCGCGCGGTAGCGAGGACGAGGGATCCATTTACCGGCCTCCCACTGTTTGATCATGTCGGTCAGGTCTTTGACGTGCGCGATATGCGGCAATTCCTGGGGAGTGGCCTTATCGCGCAGGAGCCGTGCCATCTCCCCACGAGTCCAGTACGGGCTGCTTTCGCGCACCTCGCGGAGCCTCGCACCAATGATCTTCTTTTCGGCGGACATGTCGTGGCGCACCTCTCGCCGACGGGGCGGGAGAGGATCAGGGAGGAACCGAGATCCTCCCCGATCCTCCCCCATTCTGCCTCTCGTTTTCCGGCGTCCGCACTCGATTCACTAACGGTGACCGAATTGGCGATGCCGTGGGTTCGCCAAACAAGACGGCCCCAGGCCGCTGCGGCTACAGCGGAAACCCCGGGGCCTCGCCGGCCGCTGGGAACCGCGGTCATCGCTGGTCCGCGCTTTCCATGCGCGGCCCGGCGATCGATCACATGCTCCACGTGGCGGTGCCGGACGCGCCGGACACGAAGAGATCACCTGCGTGACCCGGCCAGCGGACGGGGGTCGTGGTTCTGGAGTTAGGAGGGGAAGACAATCGCAGAGGCTGACGCGGCCGTGCTGGTATTGGGGCGCCTCAACCGACGCGCCGAAGGAGCCTCAGCGGCGTCGTCTGACCGCACCGACGCTGGGGTCGCGACGTGGACGGCCGAAGTCCGCGTCGAAAAGGTGCTCACCGTGCTGCGTTCGCGGTTCCCGTGGGCGAGGGTGTGGGAGGGGGCTCACTGGGAGCTTGTGGGGGGGCCCGGCGTGACCGGTCCGGCCGCGTCCATCTGGTCGAGACGGAGACCCGGTGCAACTCGGACGGCGCCTGGAAGCAGCCGGTGTGCGGCCCGTCCACCCCGCAGGCGCCGACCAGGATCTCTGGAACGCCGCCTCCACTGACGTGCGACACCCGGCCTGTCACGAGGCGCGCAGGGGTGTTGGTGTTCGCTGCCTCATTGGCCGGGGTGCCGCGTACCGTGGGCGGTGGGTGTCGAGACGACCGCGAGGGTGGCTATGGCTGGACTCGTTGACGACGGCGCACGCCGCATTGGTGAGAACGTGCGGAACGCGCGGGAGTACCGCGGCATGTCGCTTGAGGCGTTGGCCGGTCTGGTCGGCCGGTCCAAGGGCTGGCTCTCCAAGGTGGAGAACGGCAAGGCGCGTTTGGAACGCCGCTCCGACATCCGGGCGCTCGCCGAGGCCCTCGAGGTCTCCGCGTCCGACCTGCTGGGCGAACCGGCCCCAATGATCCGGCCCCGCGACCGTGCGTACGGCGACGTCGTCCGCCTGCGGGAAGCGCTGTTCGACTCGTCCCTCGATAACCCGCCGGACGTACCCGTACGCCCCCTGTCGGCACTCGTTGAGCTGGCGAACGGGGACATCCGTGAGAAGCGCAGGGCGGCCGACGACGCACACCTGTCCACCGTGCTGCCCGGCGTCCTGGAGGAACTGCATGTTCACGCCGTCCAGGGAGACGAGCGCGAACGCTGCACGGCCCTTCGCCTGCTGGTCGACCTGTGCACGTCGGCGGTCAACGTGCTGCGTCACCTTGGACAGGTTGACTTGGCGTGGATCGCGGCCGACCGTGCGGAGAAGGCAGCCCGGCTCCTTGGTGATCCGGTGATGCTCGGGGCGGCGGCGGTCGCACAGGCGTCGGCGCGGCCGTCCGCTGGAATGTCTCGTCCTCTGCGTGACGCCGAACGGATCGCCGGCACCATTGAGCAGGTGATCGGCGACAGCAGGACCGGCCACGAGGTGTACGGAATGCTGCTGTTGTTCGCGGCCCTCGCGCGCCAGATCCAGGACGACACCGATGGGGCGTCCGAAAGGCTGGCCGAAGCCAAGCGGGTTGCCGATCGCCTCGGGGAGCAACCCGACGCATCCCCAGGAGAAGGATGGCAGAGCTTCGGACCGGCGAACGTCGGCGTATGGCGAACCATGCTGGCGGTAGAGGCCGAACACCCTGAGACAGCATTGAAGGCCGCTGCGGATGTCGAGGTGAACGCGCTGCCTCGGAGAAGTCGAAAGGCCGCCCTGGCGATCGAACAGGCTCGGGCGCTCGCCATGCTCGGCCGTAATGAGAGCGCTGTCCGACAAATCCGTCATGCCGAAAAGTTGTCGGCCGTCGCTGTGCACAAGAACCCCATGGTCCGGGATCTTGTCGCCGATCTTTACGACCGTGCGGCCGGGCGTGACCTGCGCGGTTTGGCTTGGCGCATGAACCTGAGCTGACAATCGTTTCTGTACGGAAACGACCGGAGGACAATTCCTTCTACGGTCTCGCCCACAGGGTGTCGCCTGGCACAAAGGGCGGCCCCGGACGCGGTGACTGCAACACCGGCCGGGGCCTTGACCGGAACGGAGCCTCCGGCCCATGGACGATCTTAGGTCCGAATACAACTCATTTCACCCGTTGGCTGCGTTGGGGGCGCGGCTCTCGGCGCGGCGGCTGCCGGTCGACTACACGGCACGCGGGCTGAGGGTGAAGAACCCGCGCGTCCCAGGGTGCTGCGCCGAGGTGGCGCACCCCTGCGACACGATCAGATGCCGACGCCGCGCCGACGACGGCGGTACGCCGTGGTACTTCACCTCGTGGCATGAGCCGATCGCTCCGGCCGACGCTCCGGACGACGCGGCTATGTACGTCCTCGGCTACCTGGCGCGGGGGCCGGAGCGGGCGCATCCCGAAGGGGTGTCGTGACCGCCGGGCCGGTGGCCGGAGCGCGGCCGTGGGCCGTAGAGGTGGACGTCGACCAGGTGCTCGCCGAGTTGCGGCGCCGATTCCCCGGGGTGGAGATCTGGCATGGGGCGTTCACCGGCAGCCTGTGGGGCCTGGTGTACGACCGGTCGGGCGACGCGCATCTGATCGAGGCGGACACGCCTGTGGAACTGGGACAACGCCTGTACGACGCCGGAGCGCGTTCGCCCCTGGAGCCGACCGGGGTGCCGGGAGCGGGCGGGATGGTGGCGGACCTGTGGTCGTCCCCCACGTCCACGCAACGATCCTCGGTGTCACCTCCGCCGCCACATGTGCTGCCCCGGCCATCGTGTGATGTGCCACTCCAGCAGGCTCCACAACCGCGTGCGACGTCACCTCAGCCACCGCTGGCGGCGAGGCAAGCATCGCGCCCGTCGCCACGACCTCAGGCATCGCGGCCGTCGTCGTCCTCGCGTCAGGGGTGGCACTCCTCGCCGCCGCCGTCGCGTCAGGGGGCGCGTTCGTCGCCGTCGCTGGTGCGGTCGGCGCGTGCGGTGCGGGGGCGGCATGAGGTCGAACGGCGCCGTGGGTGGTTGCGGCGTCTTCTCGACCGCCTGACCTGGACCGAGGACTGGTGACCAGGGGGCGGCCGCGCGGCGGACACGCCCCCTGGATCCCGGCGCCACCGCCCCCTTCCACGCCGCATTTCCGGGACAGTGCAACTGCAGGAAGCCCGGGGTGCGGCAACCACGGCGGCGGCGCGGCCGGCCGATATGTCATCGAGGCCGCGCCGCCGCCCCCAGACAGCGGGGCGGGTCCCGTGACCCGCCCGCCACAGGACGCGATCCCGGAAGAGATAGCTGCGACTCAACAACCGTCACTTCAATGAGCAGCGAAATCACAGGAGGAAGCAGATGGGTAAGCGCGGCACGAGCGGCGACAGCGGCGACGGCTACAGGCCCAAGGACAAGCAGGGCACGTTCGAGGACCCGGCCAAGCGCGAAAGCAAGGGCAGCAGGGGCAAGGACGACAAGGACAAGGGCGGCAAGGGCAAGTGAGCGACGCCGAGGCCCTGAACCGGCGGCTCCTCGACGAGATCGCGGCCGCCGACAAGCTGCCCGACCGGTGGCGCCCGGCGTTCCTCGCGATGCCCCGGCACCTGTTCGTCCCGGGCGTCATCTGGGTCAACGCCGACGGCGGCGGGTACACCGCACGACGCCGCGACGACGACCCGGCGGCCTGGTTGGAGGCCGTCTACACTGACGACGCGATCATCACGCAGGTCGACGACGGCGCCACCCCGGACACCGAGCCCGGGCGGCGGATCTCGAGCTCGACCTCGACGCCCTCCATCGTCGCTTCGATGCTCGGCCGCCTCCAGGCGGAGCCGGGGATGCGGGTCCTGGAGATCGGCACCGGTACCGGGTGGAACGCGGCCCTGCTCGCGTACATGGTCGGCGAGCAGAACGTCACCACGATCGAAGTCGACTCCGTGATCGCCGAGCGGGCCCGCAAGGCGCTCGCGGAGGCGGGCGTGTCGCCCACCGTGGTCACCGGCGACGGCACGGACGGCTTCCAGGACAACGCCCCTTACGACCGGGTCATCGCCACCGCGGCCGTGCAGCACGTCCCCTACTCATGGGTGGCGCAGACCCGGCCGGGCGGGATCATCCTCACCCCGTGGGGAACCGCCTACGACAACGGCGCGCTCGTCCGCCTGGTCGTCGACGAGCACGGCGCGGCGCACGGCACGTTCGTCGACAACACCGTGACGTTCATGTGGCTGCGCGCCCAGCGCGCCCCCCGACCCGAACCGCCGGCCGACCTGGCGGGCGCGGCCGAGTCGACCACGACCCTGCATCCGGACAGGGTCGCCTGGGAGAACATCAGCGCCTCATTCGCGGTCGGGGTGCGGCTGCCCGACGTGACCACGAAGTTCGTCGACGCCGACGGCGGCAGCGACGACGACTTCACCTTCTGGGCGTTCTCCGGGTCGTCCTGGGCGTGCGTGGACGTCACCGACGGCGCCTCCGCGCACCGGGTGCTCCAGCACGGCCCACGCAAACTGTGGGACGAGATCGAGGCGGCCTACCGGTGGTGGGAGCAGAACGAGCGGCCGCTGACCGGCCGGTTCGGGCTCGCTGTCTTCCCCGACCGCCAGTACGTCTACCTCGACTCGCTCGACAACCCCGTCTAGGGCTACCGGCCGTTGCTGGAGAAGTGCTGGTAGTCCTTGGCGCCGCGCCAGACGCCGCCCCAGCCCCAGCCGATCGAGGCGAACGCCTTCACCACCGGGTCGCCCTTGTGGATCAGTCCGGGGTCGCGGCGGCTGCGGTTCCTGTACTTCACGCAGTGCTTGTGCGCCACGGTCCCGTCGGAGGAGACGTAGGGGTTCTCGCACGGGTTGATGTCGATCGCCAGCCCGTAGGCGTGCTGTGACCAGGTGCTCGACCCGGTGGCGGCGCGGCAGTTGAACGCCGAGGTGTTGTCGGCCTCGATGGAGTCGAAGTCGCTGCCCTTGTAGACGTCCACCGGCTCCATGCGCTTGATCGGGTACTTCATCCGGTACAGCTTGCGGAAGACGGTGACCAGGTCGTCGGCCGCCTTGGCGTTGACGACCAGGCGCCCGTCGTCGTGCGGCCGCCCGTCCATGCCCCAGTACGTCATCTCGATCATCCGCAGGCCCGACACCGGCACCGGGCAGCCGCGGCGCCACGAGTGCTTGAGCTGGCCCGCCGTGACCTTCTTGATCTGCGCGCGGAACGGCTGTGCGGAGGGCGTCCCGCCGCCGGGCGGCGAGGCCGAGGGCGCCGGGGCGGGCGGTGTGGCAGGCGTGGCCCGGCCGCCCCCGGAGTGGTCCGAACCCTGGCCACAGCCGGTCGCGCCCGCGGTGGCGGCGGCGAACGCCGCGACGAGCGCCAGCCCGCGAATAGTCCATCTACCTGGCATGACAGCAGCATCGCATGCCCGCGCCCGGGTACCCGGCATGACGGGGCGCTCCGGCCGCGGCATTACCCGGCGACGCGCCGCGCTGCCTTCGTGGGGGACGGCCGGTTCGCTACCGTGCGTCTTGGCGCGTGGCTGTCGTTGAGGGGACGGGGGCGGGCACGCGCATCCGTTTCGACCACACCCCCCGCCGGGTACAGTCCCGGCGTCCCCGGCCGAGGGAGCCGGCATGGCGGATTCTCACGAGAGCGGCCGCCCGAGCCGCCCGAGCCTGGAAGACGAGATCTTCGCCGTGGCGTCCACGGTGGAGACCGACCGGCCGGACGACGGGCCGCGCATCCGCGTGCGCTCGCGTCCGCCCTGGGAGTGGGCGCAGGGCCTGACACGGCGCGACGTCGGCACGACGCTCGCGGGGTTCCTGACGTTCGTGTTCGTCGACCTGGTGATGATGTACGCGCCGCTGATGATGAGCCGCAGGCCGAGCCTGCTGCCGCAGATGATCACACTGCTGATGCTGGCGTTCGGGCTGGGCGGCCTGCTGGCGTGGAAGGTCGGCGGGGTGTGGCGGCAGTTCGGCATCGGGATGATGCTGGCCTGGGTGTTCCTGACCCTGGTGTCGGTGGGGTTCCTCACCGGCCTGACGCTGTGAGGACGCCCTGGGGCCCGTCGCCCCGGCGGTCGCGGGCGGGAGGCCCGGCGACGCCGGGGGAGGCGTCAGTTCTCCTCGGCGATGCGCTTGACGACCGAGGTGAACGCCCGGCCGATCGCCGCCAGGTCGTCGGGGTCGATCACGTCGATGAAGAAGGTGCGGACCGTCTCGACGTGGTCGCGGGCGGCCCGGTCCAGCACGGCGAAGCCCTCCTCGGTGAGGTGGGCGTAGACGCCCCGCTTGTCGTTGGGGCAGCTGCCGCGCACCACCAGTCCCTTGGACTCGAGCCGGGAGCAGGTGTGCGACAGTCGGCTGCGGGACTGGCTGGCGTGCGCGGCCAGTTCCGCCATCCGCAGCCGCCGGTCGGGCGCCTCCGAGAGGCGGACGAGGATCTCGTACTCTGAGATCGACAGACCGTGCTTGGTCTTCAGGTCGCGGTCCATGATCTCGGTCAGCCGGACGCTGCCGTCCACGTAGGCCCGCCAGTCGCGTTGTTGTGCGGCATCGAGCCAGCGTGGTTCGCTCATGGGGGACAGTATACGGCACTGTTTAACTTTCAACTAACGTCTTCCGAGCATCGTTCGGCCGACGTGTCGCACGCCGCGGAAATAGTTTATCTTTCAATCACGTTGCATCCGTGCGACGGCGCCCGCTCGTCCGGAGCGGGCCCACCACGTCTGAGGAGTACCGATGCCAGCCGTCACCGCGGACCCGCTGACCCTGCCCCGGCTGCCGCGCCTGCCCGAGGCCGGCACCGGCTGGCGCCGCGTCGCCAAGGTCGTCACCGCCCAGCGCCACCTGGAGGGCGAGGGCTTCCAGGTCCGGCGCCCGTTCCCCGGCATGGACCTGTCCCTGGCCGACCCGTTCCTGCTGCTGGACCACATGGGCGCCGTCGAGTACGCCCCGGGCGAGGCCAAGGGCACGCCCTGGCACCCGCACCGCGGCTTCGAGACCGTCACCTACATCATGGACGGAGCGTTCCAGCACCAGGACACCACCGGAGGCGGCGGCCTGATCTCCGACGGCGCCACCCAGTGGATGACCGCCGGGGCCGGGATCCAGCACATCGAGCAGCCGCCGCCGGAACTGGTGGCCAAGGGCGGGCTGTTCCACGGCGTGCAGCTGTGGGTGAACCTGCCCCGCGCGCAGAAGTGGGTCACGCCGCGCTACCAGGACATCGAGGCGCGCGACGTCACGCTGCTGGCCGCCGACGACGGCTCCTCGCTCGTCCGGGTGATCGCCGGGTCGCTCGGGGAGCACCAGGGGCCGGGCGTCACCTACACGCCGATCAACTACCTGCACGCGACGGTCGCGCCGGGCGCGCGGCTGACGCTGCCGTGGCCGCGCGAGTTCAACGCCATGGTGTACGTGCTGTCCGGGCGCGGCACCGCCGGCGTCGAGGAGATCGCGCTGGACGAGGGGCAGCTGGCCGTCTTCGGCGGCTCGCACCACAAGGGCGAGCGGGACGGCCTGGTCGTGCGGGCGGCCGACCGGCAGCCGACGGCTTCGGGGAACGGCTGGGAGATCCTCGTGCTGGGCGGGCTGCCGATCCGCGAGCCCGTCGCCCGGTACGGGCCGTTCGTGATGAACACCCGCGAGGAGCTCGTCCAGGCGTTCGAGGACTTCCAGGCGGGCCGGATGGGGACGGTCCCCGCCGAGAAGGTCCCGCACCGTTCGGCCGCGGACGACACGTCCCTGACCTGACGACCGGGCGCCGCGCCGCACGGCGCGGCGCCCGCCGTTTGCCGGGAGCGGCTGACGGGCGGCGAGGGCGTGCGCTAGTGTGTTCGAACAGTCGAACAGAAGTTCGATGACCTCGTTCGAACGCCCTCGCCTGGGAGGCGGCATGGTGGCGACGGTGACCGCGGATTCCGCGACGCGCCGCCGGACGGCGCGTCGCGGGACGCACGCGACACGCCGCAGCGGTTTCTATGCAAATCTACGGCCGCAGCTATATCGGCTCATAGAGTCCGAGAGCGTGGATCCCGTGCGCAATCCTTATGCCCCGGGCGCCGGGCAGCGTCCGCCCGAGCTGGCCGGACGCGACCGCGAGCTGCAGCAGTTCGAGGTCGTGCTGGAGCGGGTCGCCCGCGGCCGTCCCGAGCGCAGCATGATCATCACTGGGCTGCGCGGGGTCGGCAAGACCGTGCTGCTCAACGCGTTCCGCTCGATGGCGATCCAGCGGCTGTGGGGCACCGGCAAGATCGAGGCCCGGCCGGACCAGTCGATCCGCCGTCCCGTCGCCTCGGCCCTGCACATGGCCGTGCGCGAGCTGGCCCCCCGCCACCGCGCGCCCGACCGCATCGAGCGCTTCCTCGGCGTGCTCAAGGCGTTCGCGCAGGCGGGCGAGGAGCCGTCCGGCCGGGCCCGGGCGCGGGCGCACCGCTGGCAGCCGGGCATCGACGTGCCCGCCGTGCGCGGCCGCGCCGACTCCGGCGACCTGGAGATCGACCTGACCGAGCTGTTCGTGGACGCGGCCTCGGTCGCCACCGACGTCGGCGTCGGCATCGCGCTGTTCGTGGACGAGATGCAGGACGTCCCCGGCGACGACGTGTCCGCGCTGTGCGCCGCCTGCCACGAGCTGTCCCAGATCGGCGGGCCGCTGATCGTCGTCGGCGCGGGCCTGCCCCATCTGCCCGCGGTGCTGTCGGCCAGCAAGTCCTACTCCGAACGGCTGTTCCGCTACTCGCGCATCGACCGGCTCGACCGCGAGTCCGCCGACATCGCGCTGCTCGCCCCCGCCGAACGCGAGGACGTCACCTTCACCCCCGACGCCCTGGACGCCCTCTACCTGGCGGCCGACGGCTACCCCTACTTCGTCCAGGCGTACGCCAAGGTGGCCTGGGACGTGGCGCCCGACAGCCCCATCACCGCCGAGGATGTGCGGGTCGCCGCGCCGGAGGCCGAGAGCGAACTGGCGGTCGGCTTCTTCGGCAGCCGGTACGAGCGGGCGACCCCGGCCGAACGCGACTACATGCGCGCCATGGCCATGCTCGGCGACGAGGGCGACAGCCCGGTCGCGACCTCGGCGGTCGCCGAGGAACTGGGCCGCAAGCCCTCCAGCCTGTCCCCGGCCCGCGACGGCCTGATCAAGAAGGGGCTCATCTACAGCGCCGAACGCGGCCTGGTCGCCTTCACCGTGCCGCACTTCGGCCAGTTCCTGCGGGCGCAGCCCGCCTGACCGCCTCCGCTCGCCCTGCCCCGACGGAACTCCTGCCTTCGCCTACGCTTCTCTAGGCCTTTCTAGCGTCAGCCTCAGAAAGCCCTAGAGAATCCGATCGAACTCCGCAGGTGCGGGCGAGGCCGACGTGCCAGGCCATATAAATGTGTAGGCGTCTCTACGTCCTCGCTTAGAAGCCTCTAGAGAACGCTCGGAAGGCCCCCGCGTTGAACCTTTTAGAGAGATCTCGCTAGAATCTTCTTCTAAACGGGATCGTGGCAGGTCATCGGGGGACCGCGGGGGCGCCCGGCCGACGGCCGCACGCCGTACCGAGCGAGCGAACGGAGCGCCGAGTGAAGGAGTTCAGCCGGGCCACGGCGGTCAGGCCGCGGAACGAGGACGAGGGGAACGCCGCCGACGCAGGGGAACGGCGCGTGGAGTTCGACGCCGACCTGGACGCGCAGTGGAGCGTCGGCGACAAGCTGCACGGCGGATACGTCCTGGCGGTCATGGCCCGGGCCGCCGCCCGCGCGGCCTCCCCCGAGCACCCGCATCCGGCCGCCGTGAGCGCGACGTTCCTGCGGGCGCCCGACCCGGGGCCGGTGGTGATCGCCGTCGACACGCTGCGCGAGGGACGCACCGTCTCGCAACTGCGCGTGCGGATGTCGCAGGACGACCGTCCGATGGTCGAGGCGCTGATCTGCCAGGAACGGCTGGAGGACGCCGACCCGTGGTGGTCGGCCGCGCCGCCCGTCGAACTGCCCGACCGGCAGGACTGCTTCCTCGCGCCGAAGGAGCCGCCGGGGGCCGGCTTCCCGGTGCCGCTGATGGAGGTCGTCGAGGAGCACGTCGACCCCGGCGTGCTGGGGTTCGCGCTGGGGGAGCCGTCCCGGCGCGGGCTGATCCAGGGGTGGCAGCGGCTGGCCGACGGCACCGACTGGGATCCGTTCAGCCTGCTGGTGGCGCTGGACATGGTGCCGCCCGCCTCCTACGACCTGGCGCTGCCGGGGTGGGCGCCGACCATCCAGCTCACCGCCTACATCCGGCGCCTGCCCGCCCCGGGCCCCGTCCGGGTGCGGATGCGGGCGACCGACGTCGGCGGCGACCGCATAGACGAGACCGTCCACGTCTGGGACAGCAAGGACCGTCTCGTCGCCCAGGCGACCCAGCTGGCCGCGGTCCGCATCCCGTCCTGACCTCTGCTCTTCTCTAGCCGTCTCTAGCGGTAGATCTAGAGGCGGCTAGAGAACGCGAGACCGTCAGGCGGAACGCGCGGCGGCGACGTCCGGCGTCCCGGACGGCTCGGCCTCCACGAGGGCGGACCGGACGGTCCGGTGCCGCGCTGCCGTGGAGACGGCGAACACGATCTCCATGTCCCGGCCGTCCACCCGCGCCGGGAACACCAGGAACCGCCAGCAGCCCTCCCGCCAGACGTCCAGCGGCGCCGCGCTGGCGATCGCGTTCTCCCGGCTCAGCCAGGCGTCGCTCGCATGCAGCGCCTGGTAGGTCTCGGCGAGCGGGCTGCGGCGGCGATCGCACGGCGCGGCCGCACGCGGGCGCAGCCCCAGCCGCTCCAGCAGCGCCGGCAGCTCCGGCGACAGGGCGGCGAACAGCGTCAGCTCGGCCACGAACACCAGGCCGACCAGCGCGGGCCCCTGCCGCAGCACGTCCGTTCCCGAGTGCGGGGCGCCCAGGGCGACGACCGCCGCCAGCGTGCACAGGCCCGTCCGCACGACGCCGCGCCGCCCCACGGGCTCACGGCTCAGCTCGCCGAAACAGCCGCAGCCCGTGCCAGAGCCCTGCCTGCGCAGCTCACCGACCACCCAGGTGGCGGCGGCGAACATCACCGTCGTCGCCAGCCGGACCGACGCGTGCGCCGACATCATCATGGCCAGCCCCAGGACGCCCTCGAAGACCCCGAGTCCGAGGGTGACCTGGCGGCTGAGCCACGGCGTCCGCCGCCCGGGCGCCGCAACCCCGTACACCTCGTCGGCCGCCGGAACGCCGCGCACGTCATCGGCTGCGGGAACGCCGCGCACGCCATGGGGCGCCGCGGGCACGACCTGCGGCACGGTCAGCTTCGCCAGGCTCGCCGCCAGCAGGACGAACGCGAGCACCAGCACCTGCGTGCTCTGGACGACGGGCAGCACGGCTCAACCCTCCAGACCGGGCACGACGCCGCCGACGGTCACGTTGAAGCAGCCGGCGGCCAGATCCCCGCCCAGGCCGGCGAACGCGACGGGCGCCAGCTCGACGACGCGTCCCCGCGGCGACGTGCCGCACTCCACGCACCGGTCGCAGAAGCGGGCCGCGACGCACCCGCACTCGGTCACCGGGACGCACGCGACACGGTCGGTGCAGTCGTTGCGGACGGACAGCTCGCTGCCCAGGGACACGTACGGCAGCGGCAGGCAGGCGCTCGGCGCACCGTGGCAACCGCCCGCGTTGCCCTCCGGATCCACGGCGGGGTAGGCGAGGGCGACGTCCCCGGAGCCGAACCAGGTCGCCGTTCCGCGCACCTCGTTCGGCACGGGCGCCGAAGGGTCGGCTGCCGGGGACTGGTCGGCCCGGTAGCCGGGCTGCGCGGTGCCCGGCCGCGCCGCCCGGGGGCCGTCCGGGGACGCGACGCAGATGACGTCGATCAGGTAACCGGGTTCCAGCCGGGGGTGACGCACCAGCACCCGGCCGAGAACGTTCGGCGGGACCACCACATGGGCCCGTCCGCGATGGGGGCCCATGTCCACCTCCACGGCGTCCCGCCCGCACCTCACGACCGTGCCCATCACCCGGACGATGTCGACCCAGACCCGGTCGGCGCCGAGACCGTCGGCGGTGCGGACGATCGCGCGGCGCCCCGGCCGCAGCGCGTCCGGGCCCTCGCGTCCGCCGTGCCACACCGCGGTCGCCTGCGTCATCGGCACCCGCACCTCGCCCCCGTCACCGCCCAGGACGAGCAGGTGCGGGCTGGCGTCGAGGATCGTCCCGGCCACGGCGCGCACCGGGAGGCCGCCGGGAACCGCCCCGACATGGGACGCCCCGAGCACGGCCTTCCGGTGACGACGACGCCTGGCTGCACGGGGGTGGGGCGGCATGCGACTCTCCGACATCGATCTCGGTTGCGGGGCCTGGCTGTACGGAACAGCGACTCAAGGTTCACGCACCGTGATCCGACTGTCGACGGATTTGTCGCGACAAGTCAGCCGAGGGGTTGAGATTTATCACCCTGGAGAGGAGAATCGCACTCCAGGTTGACCCGAATATGTGTTTTTTGTTGGACCGGAATTACGATCTTCGTGCGATCGTCGAGAGCGCCGGGAGCTTGCCCGTTCAAGATCCCTCAATGGTACGGCTCGGCTGACGCCCTCCAACCCCTGGTTCGGTGGTGATGTGAACGCAACGCGGCACGAGGAGTTCCGCGAGTACGTCGCGTCCCGCGGCTCCGTCCTGCTGCGCATGGCCATGCAGCTGACCGGAGACCGCGCCGAGGCCGAGGACCTGCTGCAGGCCGCACTGGCCAAGACGTACCTGGCCTGGGACCGCATCAACGACCCGGCCGCCATCGACGGCTACGTCCGCCGCGCCATGGTCAACACGCAGATCTCCTGGTGGCGGCGCCGCAAGCTGGAGATCTACCCCACCGACGAGCTGCCCGACCAGCCCGTCGACGACCACACCCGCCGCAGCGAGCTGCACGACGCCCTCGGCCGCGCCCTCGACCGCCTTCCCCAACGCCAGCGCCTCGCGGTCATGCTCCGCTACTACGAGGACATGCCCGAAACCGAGATCGCCGAAGTCCTCGGCGTCAGCGTCGGCACCGTCAAGAGCACCGTCTCCCGCGCCATGGCCAAACTCCGCGACGACGCCGCTCTCGGCTCCCAGTTCCCCGACCTCCCTCCCGACCCGTATTAATCGATCTTTACTCCACCATCTCCACCCCAGAAAACCCGCTGGCGCCCACAACTCGCCGTCGCAGAACGCCAATTCACACAAGTCACACCAAGCACACAAATGCTTCTGCCCCGAGGGCAGGCATGGGCTCTAGGAGGCTGTGCGGGTTGCGGCCGCGCCCGCGCGTCTGTGTCGGCTCGGTGTGCTGCTGGCTGCTTGGCCGCTCGTGGCGGTGCGTCGGTCGGCGGGGTGGACGGTGCGGCCCCGTCCCGCAGCGGCATTCCGCTGCTAGGAGGCTGGTTTGCTCCAGGTTAGGGAGTAGCGGCGCAGGACGTGGCGGCGGTAGTGCACGCCGGGGAGCAGGCGGCGTGCCGTGGCCCGCACCTGTCCGTAGCTCATCTGCGGGTCGGCGACCGGCATGCCTCCCGGGCCGCCCGCGCGGCGCAGCACCTTGGTGATGCGGACGACCGGGGCGGCCGCGATCGTCGCCGCCCAGTCCGCCGGTGTCGCGTCGCGGGCCAGGCCCACCACCACCAGCGTGCCGCCGGGACGCAGCAGCTCGCGCATGCGGACCAGGGCCGCCTCGAAGTCCATGTGGTGCACCGTGGACACCGAGCAGATGAAGTCGTAGCCGTCGGCGGGCAGGCGAGCGGTCAGGAAGTCGCCGTGGACGAACGTGAGCGCCGGGTGGCCGGCGCCGAGTTCGCGGGCGCGGGCGATCATCTCCGGAGACCTGTCGACGCCGGTGACGCGGTCGGCCCGTCCGGTCAGCTTCAGCGCGAGCAGCCCGTCCCCGCAGCCGACGTCCAGCGCGTCGCCGCACTCCTCGGGGACGGCGCGGAGGATGCCCGCGTGGCGGGCGACGTTGGTGTTCCAGTAGGGCGTCGGGGCGGCCTGGCGCATCGGGGTCATCGTAGGGGCGCCCGGCTTCCGGCGGGGTCGTCCGCGCGAACGGCCGAGAGGGGCGTTGCGGGGTGCTTGTGGGGAAATAGGGGCCTGTCTGGTGATGACAATCACATCGGCGCGGTCGAGAATCCGGTTCTGAGGGCCGTCGAGCTGGAGGTGTGCCGTGTGGAGCACCATGCAGGACTTTCCCCTGACCATCGCCTCGATCATGCGTCACGGCACGGGCGTCTTCGGGGACACCCAGGTGGCGACCTGGACGGGGGACGGGACGCGGCGCATCACCTACGGCGAGCTCGGCGAACGGGTCGCGCGGCTGGCGGGGGCGCTGCGGGCGCTCGGCGTCGACGGTGACCAGCGCGTGGCGACGTTCATGTGGAACAACGCCGAGCACCTGGAGGCCTACCTCGCCGTGCCGTCCATGGGGGCGGTGCTGCACACGCTCAACATCCGGCTCTTCCCCGACCAGCTCGCCTACATCGCCGACCACGCCGAGGACCGGGTCGTCATCGTCGACGGGTCGCTCGTGCCGTTGCTGGCGCCGGTGCTGCCGCGGATGAAGACCGTGCGGGACGTGGTCGTGGTGGGGGCGGCCGACACCGCGCCCCTGGCGGACGCGGGCAAGGAGCTGCACTCGTACGAGGAGCTGCTGGCCGCGTCCCAGCCCGCGTTCGACTGGCCGGAGATCGACGAACGCTCGGCGGCGGCCATGTGCTACACCAGCGGCACCACCGGCAACCCCAAGGGCGTCGTCTACTCGCACCGTTCGGCGTACCTGCACTCGATGACGGCCTGCACGGCCAACGCGATGGGCCTCGGTGCCCAGGACCGGGTGCTGCCCGTCGTGCCGATGTTCCACGCCAACGCCTGGGGACTGCCGTACGCGGCGCTCATGGCGGGCGCGTCGCTGATCATGCCGGACCGCTTCCTGCAGGCCGAGCCGCTCGTCCGGATCATCGAGACGGAACGTCCCACCGTCGCCGGGGCGGTCCCGACGATCTGGAACGACGTGCTGCGGTACGCGCGGGACAACGGCAGCGACCTCGGCTCGCTGCGCCTGGTGCCGTGCGGCGGTTCGGCGGTGCCCGAGTCGCTGATGCGCGGCTACGACGAGATCGGCGTGCGGATCGTCCAGGCGTGGGGGATGACCGAGACGTCCCCGCTGGCGACGGTCGCGCATCCGCCCGTCACGGCCGACGGCGAGGAGTCGTGGCGGTACCGCGTCACGCAGGGCCGCGTGCTGGCCGGGCTGGACGTCCGCATCGTCGGTGACGGCGACGTGGTGCTGCCCAACGACGGCACCTCGGTCGGCGAGGTGGAGATCCGCGGGCCGTGGGTGACCGGCGCCTACCACCGCGACGAGGACCCGGCCCGGTTCCACGACGGCTGGCTGCGCACCGGCGACGTCGGCACGCTGTCCCCCGACGGCTACCTGGTGCTGACCGACCGGGCCAAGGACGTGATCAAGTCGGGCGGGGAGTGGATCTCCTCGGTGGAGCTGGAGAACCAGCTCATGGCCCATCCCGACGTCGTGGAGGCCGCCGTGGTGGGCGTGCCGGACGACCGCTGGCAGGAGCGTCCGCTGGCCTCGGTCGTGGTCCGCGACGGCGCGACGGTCGGCGCCGAGCAGCTCCGGGAGTTCCTGGCGGGCCGCGTCCCCCGCTGGCAGCTGCCCGAGCGATGGACGTTCATCCCCGAGATCCCCAAGACCTCGGTCGGCAAGTTCGATAAGAAGGTGCTGCGCAGGCGGTTCGCCGATGGCGAGCTCGACGTCCTTCACCTGCGCTGACGCACGGCCGGCCAACCTTTCGCCGGACGGCCGCGTCCAACGGGGCGTCCCACTCGTTCCCCCAGGGGGTGCCTGTGGCCCAGCTACCCCACCAGCCCACCCGCGACGGACACCGCGGCCGCCGGGGTGGCCCGAACGTGGTCGTCGTCGTGGCCGTCACGGCGGCCGTCACCGCCGTCGCCGTCGCGGGTGCCATCATCTTCCTCGCCACCCGTGGCACCTCCGAGCGGCAGGTGATCTTCACCGGGCAGGTCGTCATCACCGACACCGACCCGACGACCGCGTATTTCATCTGGGACAAGGACAGCTGTACGGGCGCAGGCAGGTACGGCGACGTCGCCCAGGGCGCGGTGGTGGAGGTACGCGACGAGGACGGGAAGGTGCTCGGCGTCTCGCAGCTCCGAGGCGGCGCGCCCGAGGGATTCCGCAAGAACACGCTGGGCACCACGGCGGAGCGGTGCGTGTTCCTGATCGACGGGCGGGCCGTGCCCGAGCGGGACGTCTACCGGGTGGTGGTCGGCCGGCAGGCGCCGTGGACGGTGGAAGCCGAGCAGCTCGGTCAGGCGATGGTGCGCCTGGGCGACTGACACGGCCGGGCGGCCGTGGTGGCGGCGAGCAGCGTCGGGTGCGGCCGCCCACGGTGCGGGGCGGCCCGGATCCGTGATCAGTATGGCCAGCCCCGGCGCCCGACTGGACTCTTGACGGTCTCTGACCGATTTGGGGCCTCGGTGGCGTGGACAAACCGAAGGTTTTTCAATACCACCGGTTCCATCGCCCTCACCTTCGGGTCATCCTTCTGCCGTTTTCGCGAGATCATGTGGTGCGGATGGTGTGGTGGGGTGTATTCAGAGTGGGCCGATTGTCCGGAAGGCTCCGTTGGGGCCGGACTCCCATGCGGATGCGGGGAGCGCTCATGCCCAGATGGTCCTCGTTCGACGGCGCCGCCGACCGCAGGTTGGTGCACGGTCTGAACGGTGGTGACAGGACCTCCCTGGCCGCGCTCTACGACGCGTACGCCGAGCGCCTTTACGATTACTGCGTGTCAATGACGGGCGAATACAAAACGGCCGTCGACATCGTGCATGACACCTTCATCGACGCCTGGCGCCGCGCGCCGCGCATGCGCGATCAGATGCGGCTGGGGTCCTGGCTGTACGCGGCGGCGCGGCGCCGTTGCCTGCAGCGCGGCGGGGACCGGCAGCTGCACTGGGAGACCGACGCCGACTTCGCCGACGTCCTCCCGCCCGACGGCGCCGCGGACGCCGCGACCCGGCAGGAGCCGCCGCCCGCCGCCGAACTGTCGGCGCTTCTGGAACGTTCGCTGGCCCGCCTGGACGCCTCCGACCAGGAACTCCTGCTGCTCTCGGTACGCCACGGCCTGCGCCCCGCCGAGATCGGCGCCGCGCTGGGGCTGTCGGCCCGGCGCGCGGCCGCGCGGACGGGCAAGGCCAGGTCGCGCCTGCGCACCGCCTACGAGGCCGAGCAGGTCGCGTGCGCCCGTCGCTGTGCCGCGGGCCGCGCCGGGGACGCCGCGACGATCGGCGGTACCCCCGCCGCCGCCACTGTCGCCGCCGAGCGGCCCGCGGCCGCGGCCAGACGGCACGGTGGACGGTCACGGCGGGCCGCCGGAGTCCTCACCGTGCGCCGCTCGTCCCGCCCGTCCACGGCCGTGGCGTCCCGTGCGCGCGGGGGCGACGGCGGGGGCCGGGCCCATCACGAGGACTGTCCGGTGTGCCGCCGCCGTCGCCGGGTGGAGGTCGGGGCGCTGCTCGTCCACGCGCCGTCCCCGGTGCTGCCCGCCGCGCTGCGGCACCGCGTCATGCACACCGCCACCGACCCCGAACTGGCCGGCTACCGCACCGACATCGCCGCGCGGGGCGGTTCCCTGACCCCCGACGGCATGCCCAGCCAGCCCGACGTCCCGTCGCCGTACACCCGCCGCTGGCTGTTCGCGGGCGGCGGCATGGCCGGTGCCCTGGTCACCGCCCTGGTGGCGGCGCTGCTGATCGGGCCGGGACTGCCGCCGTCCACGATCACCTGGCCGCCGTTCCGGACGCATCCGCAGCCCGCCGTGACGCCCGACCGGCAGACCAGCGGGCGGCCGGACGCGGGCGGCCACTCCGGCGCCCGCCCGCCGCTCGCGCAGGTCCCCGCGGCGCCGGCCGTCCCGGCCGGGCCGTCGCCCCAGCCG